>NZ_JAMYND010000011.1:0-187686 GCF_040318885.1 Mesorhizobium sp. M0998 | reverse complement strand
CGCAGACCATCGACAACCCGTTCGGCACGAGGTTGTCACCCATGTCTTAAGTACAATCTGTTACCCATGTCTCCGGGTTGGACAATTTTATTGATGGTGAGCGCGATGGGATTCGAACCCATGACCTACTGATTAAAAGTCAGTTGCTCTACCGGCTGAGCTACGCGCTCCCGCGGGCTCAGAAAGGCCGCCCTCGAAATTGCGCGGAACATAGGGAGAGTGCCTCTGCCGGTCAACCGGAAAAAGACGGCTCGCAAACCGGACTGTCCTGCAGTGTCATCATGCCTTGCGGAGCGCTTCGGCGTCGACGGAACGGCCTCGTTCTCGCGCAAGACCGAAGCTCGCCCTCTATGCCGACAAAGGCAAGCAGCAAATCGGAAGAACCTTTGCGGATCAGCAGCTTGGGATTTTTGGCGGAACAATTTGCGCAGCCTGCCCGTTTCCCGCGATAAGGGACATGCGTTTCAAGGAGAAGACCATGAATAGGATCATGTCGGGCCTACTGGCGACCACTCTTTCGATCTCATTCGCTGCCGCGGAGATCGTGCCAGTCAACGCTCAGCCCAGCTATGCGCCCCCGGCCGAGGGGCTCACCTCGAATGTCCAGACCGTCCAGTACGAGCCGTGGCGGAGGCACCGGAATTTCAATCGCGATTTCTCGCGTCGCGATTTCCGTCGCAATTTTGCGCGTGATGACGGCATGTACTGGCGTGGCCATCGCGGCTATCGCGAATATCGTCGCGGCTATCGCCGTCACGGCGACTTCTGGTTCCCGCTGGCTGCGTTTGCTACCGGAGCGCTGATTACCGGCGCAATCGTCAACCAGAATCGTGTCTATCGTGGCGATGCCCACGTGCAGTGGTGCTATGACCGTTATCGGAGCTATCGCGCTTCTGACAACACTTACCAGCCCAACTACGGTCCGCGCCGGCAGTGCCGGTCGCCTTACTGAGTCCCAGATTAGAGGCTGCAAGCCCGCGCCCGCAACGGCGCGGGTTTTTCATTGGTGCGAATCCGGTGGCATCCCTGCCTATTGCGCACTTAGCGTCCTGCGCACAGCGTGGCGCCAACCTGCCAGCTTGGCGGCACGTGTCGAAGCATCCATGTCCGGCTTGAACCGGCGCTCGAGCGCCCAGCTCCTGGCGAATTCCGCGGCCTTCGGCCAGACACCCGCCTTCGAGCCGGCCAGCCAAGCCGCACCGAGTGCTGTCGTCTCGAGAATTGTCGGCCGGTCGACCGGCGCATCGAGAATGTCGGCCAGCCGCTGCATCGTCCAGTCCGACGCCACCATGCCGCCATCGACCCTGAGCACGGTCTTGACCGAGGCGCCTTTCCAGTCCCGGCGCATGGCGTCAAGCAGATCGCGCGTTTGGAACGCAACGGATTCCAGTGCCGCGCGGGCAAATTCCGCCGGCCCCGAATTGCGGGTTAGCCCGAAGATGGCGCCGCGCGCCTCGGCATCCCAGTGCGGTGCGCCGAGCCCGACGAAAGCCGGCACCAGATAGACGTTCTGCGTTGGATCGGCTTCCGCAGCCAATTTGCCGCTCTGCTCGGCCTTGCCGATCACTTTGATGCCGTCCCGCAGCCATTGCACGGCGGCGCCGGCGATAAAGATCGAGCCCTCCAGCGCATAGGTGGTCTTGCCGTTCAGCCTGTAGGCGATGGTGGTCAAAAGCCGGTTCTTAGAACGCACCAGATCGCTTCCGGTGTTGAGCAGCGCAAAGCAACCGGTGCCGTAGGTCGACTTCATCATGCCTGGCTCGAAACAGGCCTGGCCGATTGCCGCCGCATGCTGGTCGCCGGCCACACCGAGGATTCTGATCTCCGCACCAAACAGGCTCTTGTCCGTGATTCCAAAATCGTCGGCACAATCTTTCACCTGTGGCAGCATTCTTGCAGGTATGCCAAGAATGGCCAGCAGCTCGTCGTCCCAGGCGTTTTGTTCGATGTTGTAGACCAGCGTGCGCGAGGCGTTGGTGGCGTCAGTGGCGTGGACCTTGCCGCCGGTCAGCCGCCAGATCAAAAAACTGTCGATGGTGCCGGCCAGCAGTTCGCCCTTCTCGGCGCATTTTCTGGCGCCCTTCACCTTGTCCAGCATCCAGGCGATCTTGGTGCCGGAGAAATAGGGATCGAGCAGCAGGCCGGTCTTTTTCGTGAATTTCTTCTCCAGCCCCAGCTTCTTCAGTTTCTGGCATAGCGGCGCGGTGCGACGATCTTGCCAGACAATCGCGTTGTGGATCGGCTTGCCGGTCTCCTTGTCCCAGATGACGACCGTTTCGCGCTGGTTGGTGATGCCGATCGCGGCGACTTCCGCTGCGTTGCGGCCGGCTGTCTTCAGCGCGGCCTTCACCGTTTCCACGACGCTTGCCCATATCTCCTCGGGATCGTGCTCGACCCAGCCGGAGGCCGGATAATATTGGGTGAATTCCTTTTGCCCGCTGCCGACGACCATCATCTTGTCGTCGAACAGGATCGCCCGGCTCGATGTCGTCCCCTGGTCGATTGCAAGGATATATCCGGTCATTCTCTCTCCCGTCGAAGCGAATTCAAGGTGCTGCGATGTCTCGACGCCAGATGGCGCGGAGCCGTTTACGCAAACAGGGGAGACGGCAACATGCCGCCTCCCCTGAGCATGGCGATGCGGGCGCGGACGCCCGCATCAAACGGCCCTATTGCTGCCAGCTCTTCACCAGCTCGTCGTAGTTGATGGTGACCGGCTTTTCCTTCTCGTTCTCGATCTTGAGCTGAGGAGCGAGATTGCCCTTCTTGACCGCGTCCGCATTCCAGTAGGCGAGGTCATGCTCTTCGGCCATCTTCGGGCCAATATCGCCCTGGACGCCCGACTTCTCGATGCGGCTCATCACCTTTTCCTGCTCGGCGCAGAGCGAGTCCATCGCTTCCTGCGCGCTCTTGGCACCCGACGAAGCATCGCCGATCGCCTGCCACCAGAGCTGTGCCAGCTTCGGATAGTCCGGCACGTTGGTGCCGGTCGGCGACCACTGGACGCGCGCCGGCGAGCGGTAGAACTCGATCAAGCCGCCGAGCTTTGGCGCACGTTCGGTGAAGCTCTTGTCGTGGATCGTGCTCTCGCGGATGAAGGTCAGGCCGACATGGCTCTTCTTCACGTCGACCGTCTTCGAGGTGACGAACTGCGCGTAGAGCCAGGCGGCCTTGGCGCGGTCGGTCGGCGTTGACTTCATCAGCGTCCAGGAACCGACGTCCTGATAGCCGAGCTTCATGCCGTCCTTCCAGTAGACGCCATGCGGCGACGGCGCCATGCGCCACTTCGGCGTGCCGTCGTCGTTCAGCACCGCCTTGGCGCTGGCGTCGACCATGCTGGCGGTGAAGGCGGTATACCAGAAGATCTGCTGGGCAACCGCGCCCTGCGCCGGAACTGGCCCCGATTCGGAGAAGGTCATGCCTTGGGCTTCCGCCGGTGCATAGGCCTTCAGCCAATCGAGGTACTTCTGGATGGCATAGACGGAAGCCGGACCATTGGTGTCGCCGCCGCGCGCCGTGCAGGAACCGACCGGACGCGAATTCTCGTCGACCTTGATGCCCCATTCGTCGACGGGCAGACCGTTCGGAATGCCCTTGTCGCCATTGCCGGCCATCGACAGCCAGGCGTCGGTGAACCGCCAGCCGAGCGACGGGTCCTTCTTGCCATAGTCCATATGGCCATAGACCTTCTTGCCGTCGATCTCACGCCCGGTGAAGAACGCTGCAATGTCCTCATAGGCCGACCAGTTCACCGGCACGCCAAGGTCGTAGCCGTATTTGGCCTTGAAGTCCGCCTTGTTCTTCTCGTCGTTGAACCAGTCGTAACGGAACCAGTAGAGGTTGGCGAACTGCTGGTCGGGAAGTTGGTAGAGTTTCTTGTCGGGCGCGGTGGTGAACGAAGTGCCGATGAAATCCTTCAGGTCGAGATTCGGGTTGGTGACATCCTTGCCGTCGCCTGCCATCCAGTCGGTCAGGTTGCGCACCTGCTGGTAGCGCCAGTGCGTGCCGATCAGATCGGAATCGTTGACCCAGCCGTCATAGAGGTTCTGGCCGGTCTGCATCTGGGTCTGGATCTTCTCGACGACGTCGCCTTCCTGGATGACGTCATGCGTAACCTTGATGCCGGTGATGGCCGTAAAGGCCGGCGCCAGCACCTGCGATTCATACTGATGCGTGGCGATGGTTTCGGAAACCACCTTGATATCCATGCCGGCGAAAGGTTTCGCGGCATCGATGAACCATTGCATCTCGGCTTCCTGGTCGGCGCGCGAAAGCGTCGAAAGGGGCCCGATTTCCTTATCGAGGAAGGTCTTGGCCTCGTCCATTCCGGCATAGGCATTGCTTGCCCCGAGCAACAGGACAAGCGCAGTTGTTGATGTCAAGAATTGCCGTCGCATGTATTTCCTCCACTGTTAAAGTTCAAAGTGCGATCTGGATCGGCGGCCGGCACGCCGCCGTTCCAACAGTTTCCCCCTCTATACGTAGCGGAACACGCCGACGGCGTAGACCACGGAGAGAGCGAGAGCCCACCACAGATTGGGTCCGACTAGACCCAGCCAAGCGAGATGGATAAAGGCGCTGCCAAGCAGCGACAGGAACAGGCGGTCGCCACGCGTCGTTTCGAACCGCAGCACGCCGACGCGCGGATTGCCGCCCGGCGAGACGTATTCCCACGCCGCCATGCCGCAAAGCAGCAGAAAGATGGTTCCAAAGAAGGCCGCGGTCGGCCACGTCCAGGCCATCCACGAAAAATCGAGGTTGGACGAGAGGTTAAATCCCCACAGGCGGATATTGGCCGGATCGCTGAAGCCTACCGTTATTGCCACGAAATCGATTTGAAGTGCCACCCAGGCCACGACGACCAGGGCGAGAAGCAGCACGGCCCACCACCATGGGCTTCTGTCGACCTGCTCCATCATACCCTCCCCAGGGCAAAGCCCTTGGCGATGTAGTTGCGCACAAACCAGATGACGAGCGCGCCGGGAATCAGCGTCAGCACGCCGGCTGCGGCGAGCAGCCCCCAATCCATGCCGGCGGCCGAAACGGTGCGGGTCATGGTCGCGGCGATCGGCTTGGCATCGGTTGTCGTCAGCGTACGGGCGATCAAGAGCTCCACCCACGAGAACATGAAGCAGAAGAAGCACGCCACGCCGATGCCGCTCGCAATCAGCGGCATGAAGATCTTGATGAAGAAGCGCGGGAACGAATAGCCGTCGATATAGGCGGTCTCGTCGATCTCCTTGGGCACGCCCGACATGAAGCCTTCGAGGATCCACACCGCCAGCGGCACGTTGAACAGGCAATGCGCCAGAGCCACGGCGATGTGGGTGTCGATAAGGCCGAAGGCCGAATAAAGCTGGAAGAATGGCAGCGCGAACACCGCCGGCGGCGCCATGCGGTTGGTCAGCAGCCAGAAGAACAGATGCTTGTCGCCGAGGAAGCGATAGCGCGAAAAGGCATAGGCAGCAGGCAGTGCCGCAGCCACCGAAATCACCATGTTCATAACCACATAGGTGATCGAGTTGATGTAGCCCGAATACCAGGACGCGTCGGTGAAGATGGTGCGGTAATTCGCCAATGTCGGTGCGTGCGGGTAGAGCGTCAGCGACGAGACGATCTCGCCATTGGTCTTGAAGCTCATATTGATGAGCCAGTAGATCGGCAAAAGCAGAACGATGATGTAGAGCGTCGGCACGATCCACCACCAACGCGACTCCTCGCCGCGACGGCGCATCAGCCGTGCGATCTCGTCCTGCCGTAGCCTGCTGGCGAGCCCTTCCGAAGCTGTCGTCTCGCTCACCCTATCGGCTCTCTCTTCGGTGCGGCTCATCTCAGCGCTCCGCGTCGTAATTGGTCATCACGGTGTAGAACACCCATGACAACAACAGGACGATAAGGAAGTAGACCAGCGACATCGCCGCCGCCGGGCCGAGGTCGAACTGGCCGAGCGCCGTCTTGACGAGATCGATCGAAAGAAAGGTCGTCGAGTTGCCGGGTCCGCCGCCGGTCACCACGAACGGTTCGGTGTAGATCATGAAGCTATCCATGAAGCGCAGCAGCACGGCGATCAGCAGCACGCGGTTCATCTTCGGCAGCTGGATGTAGCGGAACACCGCCCAGCGCGAGGCACCGTCGATCTTGGCCGCCTGATAAAAGGCATCCGGGATCGAGACCAGGCCGGCATAGCAGAGCAGAACGACGAGGCTGGTCCAATGCCAGACGTCCATGATGATGACCGTGACCCAGGCGTCGTATGGGTCTTGCACATAATTATAGTCGATGCCGAGCGCGTTGACGTAATAGCCGAGCAGGCCAATGTCGTTGCGCCCGAACACCTGCCAGATGGTGCCGACGACGTTCCACGGGATCAGCAGCGGCAACGCCATCAAAACAAGGCAAACAGGCACGCCCCAACCCTTCTTCGGCATATTGAGCGCAATGAAGATGCCGAGCGGCACTTCGATCGCCAGGATGATGAAGGAGAAGACAAGGTTGCGGATCATCGCCTGCCAGAAGCGGCTGGAGGAAAGCAGTTCCTCGAACCATTCCGTGCCGGCCCAGAAGAAGACGTTATTGCCGAAAGTGTCCTGCACCGAATAATTGACGACCGTCATCAGCGGTATGACCGCCGAGAACGCCACCAGCAGCAGCACCGGCAGCACCAGGAACCAGGCTCTGTTGTTCCAGGTCTTTTCCACTTCAGGCTCCCATCTCGACGCGCCAGGAATTGGCATAGATGTTGATGCCGGCCGGGTCGAACCGCACCTTCGGATCAGCCGGAACTGTCTCGTCCTCGCCGATGACGGCGGCGATCTCGCGCCCTTCAAGATTGGCACGGACCACCTTGTGGCGGCCGACGTCCTCGACCTTGCTGATCCGGACGGCCATGCCCTTACTGCCCAGGCGCACATATTCGGGACGGATGCCGAGTTCGATGGCGCCGCCGCCCGCCTTGGGCACGCCCGGCAGTTCGATCTGCTGCGAGCCCAGCTTCGCTGTCTTGCCGTCGATCGCCACCGGCATGACATTCATGCCGGGCGAGCCGATGAAATAGCCGACAAAGGTGTGGCGCGGGCGCTCGAACAGCTCCGCCGGTGTGCCGATCTGCACGATTTCGCCGTCATACATGACGACCACCCTGTCGGCGAAGGTCAACGCCTCGGTCTGGTCGTGCGTGACATAGACCATGGTATAGCCGAAGCGGCGGTGAAGCTGCTTCAACTGCGAGCGCAGCACCCATTTCATATGCGGGTCGATGACTGTCAAAGGCTCGTCGAACAGGATGGCATTGACGTCGGAGCGCACCAGCCCGCGTCCGAGCGAGATTTTCTGCTTCTGGTCGGCGGTCAGTCCGCGCGCCTTTCGTTTGGCCATATCGGCCAGCCCGGTCATCTCCAGCGTCTCGCGCACCTTGCGGTCGACGTCGGCCTCCGGCACGCCGCGATTGCGCAGCGGGAACGCCAGATTGTCGTAGACGGTCATCGTGTCGTAGATCACCGGGAACTGGAAGACCTGGGCAATGTTGCGCTCTTGGGTCGACAGATTGGTCACGTCCCTGCCGTTGAACAGCAGCTGGCCATGCGAGGGATGCAGCAATCCCGAAATGATGTTGAGCAGCGTGGTCTTGCCGCAGCCGGATGGGCCGAGCAGCGCATAAGCGCCGCCATCCTCGAACGTGTGGTGCACTTCCTTCAGCGCGAAATCGGCATCCGTGCGCGGGTTCTGCAGATAGGAGTGGCGGATATGATTGACATCGATGCGCGCCATCGCTTCCTCCTAAGCCGCCAGCTTCGGCGCGGCCATCGCGCGGCCGTGCTCGTCGAAGACCATGATGTGGCGCGGGTCGATGAACACCTCGACCTCCTCGTCCGGCTCGAAGTCGCGAATGCCGTGGGTCAGCATGACCCAGCGCGCATCGGCAAAATCGAGATGGATGAAGCTTTCCGATCCGGTGATCTCAGTGATCGTCACCTTTGCGCGCACCGGCACTGCGGCGGCATTGGGCCGATCGAGGGACAGGTGATGCGGCTGGAAGCCGATCGTATAGATCGCATCGGCAATGCCGAAGAGTTCCGCCGGCACCGGCAATTTCACGCCGCCCTCGAGCAGGAAATCCAGGCCCTTCTTGGCAAGCACGATGGTGTTGAGCGGCGGATCGGCGAAGGTTCTCGCCGTCACCAGATCAACCGGTTTGCGGAACACTTCGATGGTCGGCCCGAACTGGGTGATGCTGCCTTCGGAAAGCGTCGCCGTGTTGCCGCCGAGCAGCAAGGCTTCGTGCGGCTCGGTCGTGGCATAAACAAAGATTGTACCGGCGGCCGCGAAGACTTTCGGCAGTTCCGCGCGTAATTCTTCACGCAGCTTGTAGTCGAGATTGGCGAGCGGCTCGTCGAGCAGCACGAGGCTGGCATTCTTGACGATGGCGCGGGCCAGCGCGGTGCGCTGCTGCTGGCCGCCCGACAGACTGAGAGGCGTCCGATCGAGATAGGGCGTTAGTTTGAGAAGGGCGGCGGCATTGCGCACCTCCGTGTCGATCGTTGCCTGCTCAGTGCCGGCCACCCGCAGCGGTGAGGCGATGTTTTCGTAGACCGTCATCGCCGGATAATTGATGAATTGCTGGTAGACCATGGCGACGTTGCGCTTTTGCACCGGCATGCCGGTGACATCCTTGCCATCAAACCAGACCGAGCCCGAGGTCGGCACGTCGAGGCCCGCCATCAGCCGCATCAGGCTGGTCTTGCCGGAGAGCGTCGGCCCGAGCAGGACGTTGAGCGAGCCGTGCTGAAGCGTCAGCGAGACGTCGCGGATATGTTCCGCCGCACCCACCGTCTTCGTCACGTTTCTCAGTTCAAGCATGATGCCTCCTCCCAGGCTTTCTGCATCAGTCGGCCGTTCCTATTCGGCAGCCGCTACGTGCTGCCGGCTTATTCCGCGCATGAACTCGTCGAGCACTGCCGCCTGCTCACGGCTGAGACGCAGGCCGCGCTTGGTCCGGCGCCACAATACATCCTCGGCAGTCATCGCCCATTCGTTTTCGACGAGGTAGCGCACCTCGGCTTCGTAGAGATCGGCGCCGAAGTTGCGGCCAAGATCGACGTTCGACTTGGCGAGGCCCAGCAGCTTCCTTGCGCGGGTGCCGTAGAGCCGGGTCAACCGGCGGGCCAGCCGGGCGTCGAGGAACGGGTACGCCGTTTTCAGTTTCGCCACCTCGGCATCGAAGCCGGTGACGGGAAAGTCACCGCCGGGCAGCGGCGCGTTTGCCGTCCATGGTTTGCCGCGCTTGCCGAGAAAACCCTCGATCTTCTCAAGCATCGATTCCGACAATCGGCGGTAGGTCGTGATCTTGCCGCCAAAGGCGTTGACAATCGGGGCGGCACCCTCGCCTCCATCGGCCTTCAGCACATAGTCTCGGGTGGCTTCCTGCGCCTTTGAGGCGCCATCGTCGTAGAGCGGTCGCACCGCGGAATAGGTCCAGACGATATCCGACGGCTTGACCGGCTGCGCGAAATATTCGCTTGCCGCAGCGCAGAGATAGTCGATCTCGGCGTCATTGATCCTGACGTTGTGCGGATCGCCGGGATAGTCACGGTCGGTGGTGCCGATGAGCGTGAACTCGTCCTCGTAAGGGATGGCGAAAATGATGCGCCCGTCCTTGTTCTGAAAGAAATAGGCGCGTGGGTCGTCGAATTTCTTGCCCACGACGATGTGGCTGCCTTGTACGAGGCGGACATTGTGCACGTCGTTCAGGCCGACGGTGGCCGACAGCACCTGATCGACCCACGGGCCGGCGGCATTGACCAGCAGCCGCGCCTTGACCTCCTCGGTATCGCCGGTCCGCACATTTTCAAGCCTGACCGTCCAGAGATTGCCTTCGCGGCGTGCGCTGACGACCTTTGTTCGGGTTCGAATGGTTGCACCGCGTTCGGCAGCGTCGCGGGCGTTCAACACAACCAGCCGGGCATCGTTGACCCAACCGTCCGAATATTCGAACGCCTTTCGAAACAGCGGCTTCAGCGGCTTGCCGGCCGGATCCTTAGCCATGTCCAGCGTTTTCGTCGGCGGCAGCAATTTGCGCCCGCCAATATGGTCGTAGAGGAAAAGCCCGAGCCGGATCAGCCAGGCCGGACGCAGCCCCTTGGCGTATGGCAGCACGAAGCGCATCGGCCAGATGATGTGCGGCGCGTTCCTCCACAGGACCTCGCGTTCCATCAGCGCTTCGCGTACCAGGCGGAATTCGTAGAATTCGAGATAGCGCAAGCCGCCATGGATCAGTTTGGTCGAGCCGGAAGAGGTCCCGCTGGCCAGATCGTTCATCTCGGCAAGAAAGACCGAAAAGCCACGTCCAACGGCATCGCGGGCGATGCCGCAGCCATTGATGCCGCCACCGATGACGAAAATGTCATGAATCGGTGATGCGCTCAAAGAATCCTCCCTCGATTTCGCATTGCAGCATTTTGGGTTCTTGCGAAACCGTACGGGAATTATTTCGAAATGATAACGAATGTCAAACGAAATGTGATAGGCGGAAGATGCCGCGACGGCATCTCTAGGATAGCGACGTTTCGATCAGCTGAACTTCTGCCTCCTGGCAGATCTTACGCACCGACGGGATGTCGCAACGATCGGTGATAAAGGTGTTGACCTGCGACAGATGGCCGATGCGGACGGGCGCGGTGCGCTCGAATTTGGTCTGGTCCGACACCAGGATCACATGTCGGGCGTTGGCGATGATCGCCTGAGCCACCTTCACCTCGCGAAAATCGAAGTCGAGCAGTGCGCCGTCATGGTCGATGGCCGAGGCGCCGATCACCGCAAAATCGACCTTGAACTGCCTGATGAAATCGACCGCGGCCTCGCCGACCACACCGCCGTCGGAACCGCGCACGACACCGCCGGCGATCACCACCTCGATCGAAGGATATATACGCATCCTGTTGGCAACATTGATGTTATTGGTGATGACCATCAGGCCGCTGTGATCGAGCAGCGACTTGCTGACAGCTTCCGTCGTTGTCCCGATATTGATGAATAGAGACGCGTTATCGGGGATCAGCCGGGCTGCTGCGCGGCCGATCGCCTCCTTCTCCTCGGCAGCGATCTTGCGCCGAGCCTCATATTCCATGTTCTCGATGCCGGAGGGGAACAATGCCCCGCCATGGATGCGGGACAAAAGCCGCTGGTCGCAGAGATCGTTGAGATCCTTGCGGATCGTCTGCGGCGTCACGTTGAAATGCGTCGCCAGCTCCTCGACCAGTACGCGGCCATGGTCCTTGGCCATCTGGATGATTTCGGAATGACGCGGCGACAGATACATCTAGCAACCTCTCATTTTCGTTTTTCTCGTCTATAGCTGAAAACGAAAGCCATGAACAGGTATGGGCCGGCTAATGAAAATCGGGCGACTGCAGCGAGAAAAGCTCCGGCGCAATCTCGACGAGGCTATCAACTCAGCCCCCGCGCGATCTCAGTGATGACCTCGAAAGCAGTATCGACGTCCGCCGCAGTCGTTTCGAACTGCCCGACCTGAAAGCGGATCGCCACCTGCCCGTCCACCCGGGTCTGCGTCAGGTAAATGCGGCCGTCATCGTTGATCGCGCTGACCAACCGCAAATTGTGCTCGTCAGAGTCGATGGCCGCAGCCGCGAGATGGCGGAATGAGAATAGCGACAGCATGGGTTCCGTGACGATCTCGAAATCCGGTTCCCGAGCCAGCCGCGCGGCGAGGCTCTCGCTCCAGGCAACGTGGTTGCGGATCATGTTCCGCAGATTTTCCAAGCCATGCGCACGCAGCAGGAACCAAAGTTTCAGAGCGCGGAACCTCCGTCCGAGCGGCACCGACCATTCGGAGTAGTTGATGACCCCGTCGCGGCCATGCGTTTTCAGGAATTCGGGCTTCATCGCCAGCGTGCGGACCAGCTCTTCCGGCTGGCGGATGAACTGCATCGAGCAATCGAACTGTGCCCCCAACCATTTATGCGGGTTGAAGACGATGGAATCGGCATTTTCGGCGCCGGTCCAGAAATGCCGGAACTCGTGGCAGATCATGGCGGAGCCGGCCCATGCGGCATCGACATGCAGGTAGAGCCCGTGCCGCTTCGCCACCTCGGCAACAGCCGCCACATTGTCGGTGCCGCCGGTACTTGTGCCGCCGACGCTGGCGATGATGCCCGCCGGCAGCATGCCGTTTTCGCGGTCGGTAACGATCGCGGCTTCCAGAGCCGCCGTCTGCATGGCGCGGAAGCGTCCGGCGACCGGAATGCGCACGAGGTTCGCCTCGCCGATGCCCGACACCCAGATCGCCCGGTCGATAGAAGTATGGACCTGGTCGGAAGAATAGATCCGCACGACCGGCTGCCCTTGCAAGCCGTTCTTGTTGCCTTGCCAGTCGAGCGCGCGCTCGCGCATTGTCAGCACGGCGGCAAGCGTCGCCGATGAAGCCGAATCCTGCATGACGCCGGAAAATCCCTCCGGCAAACCAAGCGCCTGCCGCATCCAGTCGACGACACGCGTCTCGAGCTCGGTTGCCGCCGGCGAGGTCTGCCAGAGCATGCATTGCGCGGCCATCGCGGAAACCAGATACTCGGCCACGACGGAGACCGGTGCCGCGTTAGCCGGGAAATAGGCGAAGAAACGCGGATGCTGCCAGTGCGTCATGCCCGGCAAGATCTTTTGTTCGAAATCGGCGAAGATTGCCTGCATCGTTTCGCCGTCTTCCGGCGGCGCGGCATCGATGCTTTTGAAGATTTCGCCCGGCTCGACAAGCGGCCGCACCGGTTTTTCGCGAAGGCTGTTTCTGTAGTCGGCGCCCCATTCAGCCGCTCGCAGCGACCATTCGCGGAATTCGTTGCTATTCATCTTCGCCTCCGTAGCGCCTCATCGAGCCGCGATCAAAGAGCACGAAAAACGAAGGTTTTCATTCGGGAAAATCAGGCAGACTGGCAAAGGCGGTCTTCAGCGCGTTCGACCAGCTATCCGAGATCGTACGATAGTATTGATCGTCCTGGGTTATTCGCTTTTTGAGGCCGACCTTGAAAGTGTCCTTTTCATAGAACAGCAGGTCGAGCGGCAGGCCGACCGACAGGTTCGACTTCAGCGTCGAGTCGAACGACACCAGCAGTAACTTCACCGTCTCGGCGAAACTCATCGTCCTTTCATAAGCGCGGATAATGATCGGCTTGCCGTATTTGGTCTCACCGATCTGGAAGAACGGCGTGTCCTCGGTGGATTCGATGAAATTGCCTTCCGGATAGATCATGAACAGGCGCGGCGCGCTGCCCTTGATCTGACCGCCGAGGATGAAGGAGGCGTTGAAGTAGGAATCCGCCTTTTCGCCCGCCGGCGACGAACTGGCGATGACCTCCTTGACGGTGTCTCCGACCAACCGGACTGTCTGGTACATGGAGGGCGTTTCGAGCAGTGTGGCACGGCGCTCCGCCACTGCCTTGGTGCGTTCGTCGAGCAGGCTGACCACGGCCTGCGTCGTCGCCAGATTGCCGGCCGACATCAAAACGATGACGCGCTCGCCCGGCTCTTCCCAGACATGCATCTTCCTGAAGGTCGAGATCGAATCCATGCCGGCGTTGGTGCGCGTGTCCGACATGAACACGAGCCCGCGATCGATCTTCAGGCCGACGCAATAGGTCATCGAATCTCTTTGGCAACAATCTTGCCGGGGATTACTGCTCCACGGTGACGGTGACCGCAAGCTGTTCTTCCGCCTGTCCCAGCCGAATTCCAGATACCGGCGTGGCGTCGCGATAATCGCGGCCGGTCGCCACCTTCACATAACGCTCGTCCGGAGAAATGCCGTTGGCGACATCGAAGGCGACCCAGCCGAGGCCCGAGACATGCGCCTCGGCCCAGGCGTGGCTTGCCGCCTGCTCGATGGCCGCATCCATCATCAGGTAGCCGCTGATATAGCGGGCCGGAAAATCCATGGCACGCGCCGCGGCAACGAAGATGTGGCTGTGGTCCTGGCAAACGCCGGTCTTGAGCGCCAGGGCCTCTTCGGCCGGCGTCGTCACGTTGGTGGTGTCCGGCGTATAAGCGACGCGCTCGCCGATCACCGCCATCAACCGGTGCAGCCTTTCGATGTCGGTACCCTTGCCGACCGAGGCAGCAAGCTCGCGAATGCCGCTGCCGATCGTCGTCAGCGGCGTTTCCTGGCCGAACAGCCAGAGCGGCGCGAAACCCTGGTGCGGTCCGCAGACGCCAGCGGTGTCGCGCGTCACCACTTCGCCGGCTGCTTCGACGGTGATGAAGTCGCGCTCGCCCTCGACGCTCAACAGCCGGGTATCATTGCCGAAATGGTCGGTGAAGCGCACTTCCTCGCGTGCGCCTTCGATCTTCAGCGCCCAGGACAGTACCGTCTGGGTGCGCCCGTTCACCGGGAGCAGCCGCAAACGCTGCAACAGATAGTGCACCGGCGCATCGTAGCGGTATTCGGTCCGGTGGGTGATCTTCAGCCGCATCGCACTCGTCCCTGGAGCATGAGCTTTTCCGAAAACCGGTCTCCGCTTTTTGGGATCATGCTCAATAGAACCTGTAATCCTGCGCGATCTCGTCGCCGAGCCTGGTGTTGTCGCGGATGAAATTGGCCAGGAATTCGTGCAGGCCGGCGTCGAAAATATCCTTGATCGACCCGGCCGTCAGCATGGCCTGGGTCTTGGCAGCCGTCGCATGACAGGCGTGGCGCTCCCCATAGTCGTCACCCAGGAATTTGAGATGCTCCGTCAGGAAGCGGTAGCAAAAGGTCAGCGAGCGCGGCATGCGGACGTTGAGGATCAGATAATCGGCGATGTTGCTCGGCTTGTAGTCGGCATCATAGACCCAGCGATAGGAACGGTGCGCCGACACCGAGCGCAGGATCGATTCCCACTGGTAATTGTCGAGCGTCGAGCCGACCCAGGAGATCGACGGCAACAGCACGTAGTATTTCACATCCAGGATGCGCGCGGTGTTGTCGGCGCGTTCGACATACGTGCCGAGCTGCGAAAAATCGAAAATTTCGTTGCGCAGCATCGTGCCGTAGAACGAGCCGCGGATCAGCGCCGTCTCGCGCTTGATTGCGTCGAGCGCGTTGGGCAGGTCGCGCTCGTCGATCGGCTTGGCCAGTATCCGCTTCAGCGACATCCAGGCTTCGTTGATGCTTTCCCAGGTCTCACGCGTCAGTGCGGTACGCACCATGCGGGCATTGTTACGGGCCGTTTCGATAGACGACATCGTGCTCGACGGGTTCGATGTGTCGCGCAGCAGATAGTCGGCGACATTGGCGGCGGTGTAGTCGGAATATTTCTGCGTGAAGCTGGCGTCCGAACCGGCGCTGAGCAGCACCGAATTCCACTCCTCCGAAGCGTTCTGAGTACGAGTCAGCGCCATGCGCAAGCCGGCATCCACCAGCCGCGCCATGTTTTCCGCCCGCTCGATGTAGCGGTTCATCCAGTAGAGCCCGTTGGCGGTGCGGCCGAGAAGCATGTCAGGCGGTCCTGTGGTGAATAGTGAAAGGTGAATGGTGAATGGTGACTATCCGGATTCCAGGGCACGATTCCGCGCGCTTCACTTTCGGGCATTTCACCAACATCAACGACCCATATCCTTACCTATTCACTATTCACTATTCACTATTCACTATTCACTATTCACTACTTCCACTCTAATCATCCAACACCCACGTATCCTTCGTGCCCCCGCCTTGCGAGGAATTGACGACCAGCGAGCCTTCCTTGAGCGCTACTCGGGTCAGCCCGCCGGGCACGATCTGGATACGGTCGGAAACCAGCACATAGGGGCGCAGATCGACATGGCGCGGCGCCAGCCCCTTGTCCGTCAGGATCGGACAGGTCGACAGCGCAAGCGTCGGCTGGGCGATGTAGTTCGACGGTTTTGCCGCGACCTTTTTGGAAAACTCTTCGCATTCCTTCTTGGTCGCCGCCGGGCCGACCAGCATGCCGTAACCGCCGGAGCCGTGGACTTCCTTGATCACCAATTCATCGATATGCTCGAGCACGTATTTCAGGCTGTCCGGCTCCGAGCAGCGCCAGGTCGGGATGTTGCCGAGGATCGCCTTGCGGCCGGTGTAGAATTCGACGATCTCGGGCATGTAGGAATAGATCGCCTTGTCGTCGGCGATGCCGGTTCCCGGCGCATTGGCGATCGTGATGTTGCCGGCGCGGTAGACGTCCATAATGCCCGGCACGCCAAGTGCCGAGTCGGGGCGGAAGGTCAGCGGATCGAGGAACGAGTCGTCGACACGACGGTAAAGCACGTCGATCTGCTTGTAGCCCTCGGTGGTGCGCATCGCGACATGGCCATCGACGACGCGCAGATCCTGCCCCTCGACAAGCTGCACGCCCATCTGGTCGGCAAGGAAAGCATGTTCGAAATAGGCCGAGTTGAAGCTGCCCGGCGTCAGCACGGCAATGGTCGGCGCGCCCTTGGTGCTTTGCGGCCGCACTGCCGCCAGCGACTGGCGCAAGAGCTGCGGGTAATTCTCAACCGGCCGCACCTTGATCTGCTGGAACAGCTCGGGAAAGAGCTGCATCATCGTCTCGCGGTTCTCCAGCATGTAGGAGACGCCGGACGGCGTGCGCGCGTTGTCCTCCAGCACGTAGAACTCGTTCTCGCTGATGCGTACGATGTCGACGCCGATGATGTGGGTATAGACGCCGGCCGGCGGCCGCACCCCGATCATCTCGGGCAGGAACGCCTCGTTCTTGGCGATCAACTCCTTCGGCACCCGGCCGGCGCGTAAGATCTCCTGGCGATGGTAGATGTCGTCGAGAAAGGCGTTCAGCGCCTGGACGCGCTGCTCGATGCCTTGCGTCAGCCGTCGCCATTCGTTGCCCGAAATGATGCGCGGAACGATATCGAAGGGTATCAGCCGCTCCGATGCTTCCTGCTCGCCGTAGACGGCGAAAGTGATGCCTGTCTTGCGAAAGACGCGTTCGGCGTCCTGCATCTTCTCGGTAAGTCTGGCCGGGTCCTGTTCCTTCAGCCAGCGATCGTAAGCCGAATACGGTTTTCTCAGCCCGGAAACTTCCGGAAGCATTTCATCGAACGCTGCCAATCGCATACTCCCCTGTGGCGCCATTTCACTGGCCTGGCTGGAGAAAATCAAGCGCAATCGGTGATTTGTTGGGCGCCGGCGATCAGTATATCGCACTTGCCTAAAATTAAGGCAGCACCAATAGGGCCTTGATCAGGCTTTGCCTGGTGTCCGGGCACATGCCGGATGCGGATCAAAACGCGCGAAAGGTGACGACCGTGAACGTGTCCTTGATGCCGGGAAGAATCTGCACTTTCTCGTTGACGAAGTGGCCGATGTCTTCCTCGTCGTCGACATAGAATTTGGCGAGCAGGTCGTAGTTTCCGGCTGTCGAGTAGATTTCCGAAGCGATCTCGGCATCGGCCAGGGCGCTGGCAACGTCGTAGGCCTTGCCCAGATCGCATTTTATCTGCACGAAAAATGCCTTCATTGCCTGGTCCTGCTCACATCGCACGCTCTAATCGAGCGGCCCTTGTGGCAGACTGCCGCCCGGCTTTCAAGCATCGGCAATCGCTCAGGCTGTTCTCGCCTCGACAATGCTTTCTCGGCTCGGACACGGACTGCCACGCCGAATGTTTGCGCTCGGCTGAAACCCTGAAGCACTGCAAAGCGTATGGTATCATGTACCTTCAGGCAGCGATTTCTCAGGGACAACGGAGACAGGCCATGCGCCGCGCGTTTTTCGCATTCGCAGTCGTTCCATTCATTTTCGCATCCCAGGCCTTTGCTGGCGACGCCGAAGTCAAAGCGGCGCAGACAGTCATCGATGGGCAGTTGAGGGCGTTCATCGCCAATGACGGAATGACGGCCTACAGCTTTGCCGCACCGAATGTGAAACGCATCTTTCCGACCGTCGATACCTTCATGAACATGGTGACAAAAGGCTATCCGCCGGTGCGCCAACCGCAGACCTACTCCTTCGGCAAAGTTCGCGAGACGAGCCCGACCTCGATCATCCAGCAAGTGCTGATCGTCGGCCCGGATGGCAAGGACTACGAGGCGGTCTACACGCTCGAACTACAGCCTGACGGCAGCTTTCGGATCACCGGCTGCAGCCTGCGTGCGTCCACGTCGCTCAGCACCTAAAGGGGTGTTTCAATCCTGTCGCCGGTAGAGCGTCCAGCTCAGGCCTGAAAACCCCCAATGCCTCGACGCATCGGCCCGTTCATACGCCAGAGCGCATGCGGCCGTAGGTTGGACATGTTCGGCTTGTTTGTCCACGTCCCCTTCGAGGACCAGCCAGGCGGGCCGTTCGGTGCACATCCCGTCGTCTGTGACCAGCAATGCCCGACGATCCATTCGCGCCGCAAAATAGTTGACGACAATGGGGGTGCGGAAATTACCGTCGCTGGCATAGGTGGTTGCGCCGTTCCTGGTCATTTCATCAACGATAGCGGCGTAGGAGCCGCGTCCATATTGATAGAACTGAAGCAGCGACGAAATGCTTCCACTCACCACGATCGCCAGCGCTCCCATCGCAAGCAGCCTGGCAGTTCCGCGAGCATCCAGGCCGCGGCCAATCATCTCGCCGGCCCAGAGCAGCAGCAATGTTCCGCTGATGATGAAATAGCGCGGGAACTCAAGGTTGGGCAGATGCGCCGCCGCCATGAGCAAAGGCAGTCCGATAATCCCGATGGCATAAAGGCTGGCTCGACGACCGCGCCAGACACCGGCGGAGAGGCCGACAAGACCGCAGGCGGCAACGATATAGGGCCCGTCGCCAAACCAGGGTGGCAGGCCGAACAGAGAGCGGATCATCCCGCCATAGCCCTGCGCGAAGGCGGCAATCGAGAATGGCGAAACACCACCGACACTGAAGCCGAACAGCCTGCAGCCGACAAACACGCCGACAGCCAGCGGCAGCACGGCAAGCAAGCCCGGCAGGAAGATCGACGCCAGGTCCGCAACGACGCGGCCGACCTTCGCCGTACGCTGCCAGGCGAGCCAGGCGGTCCAGATTGCGAGGACCGCCACCATTCCGATCATTGTGAGATGGCACAGGAAGCCGAAAAGGATCGCCGCTGCCAAGGCCGCGCCAGACCACCGTCTATTGTCGAGCCGGCGCTCCAGAAAAACCACCGAGAGCAGCGTGAACAGCACAAGGCCGGCATAGCCGCGCGCCTCCGAGCCGTAATGGACCATTGGGTAGCTCACGGCAAACAACAGGCTTGTGGCAATCATCGCCTGTCGTCCGCGCGATGCGGCGCTCGCTGCCGCCGCACCGATCGTGGCAACACCTAATGCTATCGACAGACCTCGCTGGATCAGCGGCGAAGCATCGGGGCCAATGAGATAGAGATAGACCGAGTTGAGGAAATGATTGTTGTCGTGATTGACGCGCCAGAATATCTGGTCGATCGAGGTCAGCGGCTCGATCAGCGCAAAGCTCCAGATCTCGTCCAGCCAAAGGTCGCCGCGCGCGCCAAGCAAGCGCAAGACCAGGCCGGTCACTGCGATCGCCAGAATCGCAAGCAACGACCCAGCCGTCCATCGCTGAACCGCGATGGGGGTCGAAGGCGAAGGCTCGGCGATGCCGTTCGTCCGCACCGTCGTGCCAGGAACTGAAACTTGCCGCGAAACGAACAGGTTCTTGATCCTCGCCCGATGTCGTCCGGCAATGCTTATTGGGCAGTCGTTTCAAAACAGTTCATGGCAGGGACAACTCCTCCCTGGAGCCGGATTCCTGGCGAGCATGCCTACCGGACGGCGAGGTCACCGTTTGCCCATTGCTGCGTGATGATCTCGGCTTCTTCGGCGAACCTGCCAGCCTCGATCGCTTCACGAATGTCGCGCATCAGCTGCTGGTAATAGGACAGATTGTTCCAGGTCAGGAGCATCGCCCCAAGCGCCTCTTGCGAGCGCACCAGATGATGCAAATAGGCCCGCGAATAGTCGCGTGCGGCCGGGCAGTCGCTTGCCTCATCGAGCGGACGCGGATCGTCGGCATGGCGGGCGTTGCGCAGATTGACCTTGCCGCGCCGTGTGTAGGCTAGGCCGTGGCGCCCTGCCCGCGTCGGCATCACGCAGTCGAACATGTCGATGCCGCGCGCCACCGACTTCAAAATGTCGTCCGGGGTGCCGACGCCCATCAGGTAGCGCGGCCGGTCAGCCGGCAGCTCCGGGCAAGTGATGTCGAGCATCTCCAGCATCACCGCTTGCGGCTCGCCGACAGCCAGCCCGCCGATCGCGTAGCCCTTCAGCTCCATTGCCTTCAGCGCCTGCGCCGAGCGCAGCCGCAGATCCGGCACGTCGCCGCCTTGCACAATGCCGAACATCGCCTTGCCGGGCTGCTCGCCGAATGCCGTCTTGCAACGCTCGGCCCAGCGCAACGACAACTCCATGGCACGCTCGATCTCGTTCTGCTTGGCCGGCAGAGCCGTGCATTCGTCGAGCTGCATCTGGATGTCGGAATCGAGCAGCCCCTGGATCTCTATCGAACGCTCCGGCGACATCTCGTAGGCGCCGCCGTCGATATGCGAACGGAAGGTAACGCCGTTCTCGGTCAGTTTCCGCAGCTTCGACAGCGACATCACCTGGAAGCCGCCGCTGTCGGTCAGGATTGGATGCGGCCAGCGGGCGAATTCATGCAGGCCGCCGAGCCGCGCCACGCGCTCGGCGCCGGGTCTTAGCATCAGGTGGTAGGTGTTGCCGAGGATAATGTCCGAGCCGACGCCGCGCACCTGATCCATATACATGGCCTTCACCGTGCCGCCGGTACCGACCGGCATGAAGGCAGGCGTGCGAATTTCCCCGCGCGGCATGGTGATTGCACCACGCCGCGCCCTGCCGTCGGTCGCCAGCACCTTGAAGGTGAATGCGTCAGTCATTGAATTCCCTAGCCATCGAACTCCTTGTCGAATACCGGCGCGTCCGGGGCCTGCTTGTCGAGTGATTGCCGGTAGCGGATGCAGCCGCGCATGAATTTCGGCCACGGCGGCACGGCAATCGCCGGGTCGGTCTTTTCGGGCAAAAGTGACCAGAGGTCGGGATGGTGCCAGCACAGATCATGGCCGGTGGCGTCGCGGTGTTGGCGGATGCCGGCGCGCAGTTTCCTGACCTCGGCGATCAAGGCTTCCCGGTCGAAGGTTTCCAGGTCATCGTCCATCGGTATCCTCCCTGAACAGAAGACTTGCGTCTCCATAGGAATAAAACCTGTAGCGATTCTCGATGGCATGCGCATAGGCCGCCCGCATCGTCTGCAAACCGCAGAAGGCCGAAACCAGCATGAACAGCGTCGAACGCGGCAGATGGAAATTGGTCATCAGCAAGTCTGCGGTCTTGAAACGATAGCCGGGCGTGATGAAGATGTCTGTCGGGCCTGACCATGCGGCCAGCCTGCCGTCCTCGCCAGCCGCGCTCTCCAATAAGCGCAGCGATGTCGTGCCGACGGCGATAATGCGCCCTCCTTTTGCTTTCGCCGCATTCAGCGCCTCGGCGGTTTCCGGGCTGACCGAACCGGTTTCGGCGTGCATCTTGTGGTCGGCGGTGTCGTCCGCCTTCACCGGCAGGAACGTGCCGGCGCCGACATGCAGCGTGACGAAACGGCGCTCTATGCCCTTGGCGTCGAGCGTCGCAAACAGCTCCGGCGTGAAATGCAGCCCTGCCGTCGGCGCGGCGACCGCGCCCTCCTCCCTCGCATAAATGGTCTGATAGTCGCTGCGGTCGCGTTCGTCGTCGTCACGCTTGGAGGCGATGTAGGGCGGCAGCGGGATGTGGCCGACTGCATGCAGCGCCTCGTCGAGGAACGGACCTGACAGGTCGAAGCCGAGCAGCACCTCGCCGCCTTCTCCCTTCTCGATCACGGTCGCGTCGAGCTGGCCGAGAAGGCAGGAATTGGCGTCATGACCGAAATGGATACGATCGCCGGCGGCGATGCGCTTGCCCGGACGCATGAAGGCGAGCCAGCGGTCGGGCGCCATCCGCATATGCAGCGTGGCTTCGACCTGCGCCGCCGCCTCGCCGCGCCGCCTGATGCCTTTCAGCTGTGCCGGAATGACCTTGGTGTCGTTGAAGACCAGCACATCACCGGCCTTGAGCAGGGCCGGCAGGTCGCGCACCGTCCGGTCTTCGAGCCCCTCACCCGGCCTGACCACCAGCATCCTGGCACTGTCGCGCGGCTCGGCTGGGCGAAGCGCGATGCGCTCCTCCGGCAGATCGAAGTCGAAAAGGTCGACGCGCAAGAGATCCCCGCCTCAAGGTTCCGGGCAGGTCACCGCCCAGGCGCCGACACCGTCTATGCTCAACGTGCCGCCCATCGCGAAGCTGGACTGCTCGCTGGCCTTGACCAGCCGCAATTTGGCGACGATCGAGCTGAGGCCCTCATCAGTGAGATCGATCAGCAAGCGCTCGCCGTCTTCGAATGCCTGTCCAACGATGACTTTCGTTGAGCCTGGCTGTCCGTCCGTGGTCCATGTCTTGCCGCCGGCATCCAGCCACACACGCGCCACCGCAATGACGGCCGTGTGTCCCATCAAAACATCAATCGATGCCGCGCCGCCGTCGGCGCTGCAGACGATCGATTCCGTTGCCAGCGCCGGAGTGGCCGCCGCGGCGAGCATAATTGCGATGGCCGCGACAGCCCGGCTGGTCATTTCACGTCGGCCGCGACCTTGAGCGATACGATCTTGTCAGGATCCTGCACCGGTTCGCCGCGCTTGATCTTGTCGACGTTGTCCATGCCTTCGATGACCTGGCCCCATACCGTGTACTGGCGGTTGAGGAAGGCGGCATCGTCGAAGCAGATGAAGAACTGCGAATTGGCCGAGTTCGGGTTCTGCGAGCGCGCCATCGAGCAGGTGCCGCGGCCGTGGTTGGCGTTGGAGAACTCGGCCTTCAGATCGGGTTTGTCGGAACCGCCAGTGCCGGCGCGCGATGGCGCGAAAGACGGCTTGTTGGAATTGCCGAACTTCACGTCGCCGGTCTGCGCCATGAAGCCGTCGATGACGCGGTGGAAGACCACGCCGTCATAGGCGCCTTCGCGCGCCAGCTCCTTGATACGGCCGACATGGCCGGGCGCCAGATCTGGAAACAATTCGATGACGACCTTGCCCTTGGTCGTGTCCATGATAAGCGCGTTCTCGCGGTCCTTGATTTCGGCCATGTCAGAAATATCCTTTTGAACAATTGGGGTTACTTGCCGTCCGCGGCGATGCGCACCTTGATCATGCGATCGGGGTCGGTCACCGTCCCGTTCTGCGCCTCGTCGCCTTTCTTGATGTGGTCCACCAACTCCATGCCGCTGACGACATTGCCAACGATGGTGTACTGGCCATCGAGCGGCGGTGCCGGCGCGAACATGATGAAGAATTGCGAATTGGCGGAATTCGGATCGTCGGAGCGGGCCATGCCGACCACGCCGCGCTGGTAGTGCTCGGTGCTGGAGAATTCGGCCGGCAGGTCAGGAAGATCGGAGCCGCCGGTGCCGACAGCGTCGGCATTGAAGCCGCTCTTCATGTTGCCGAACTTGACGTCGCCGGTCTGCGCCATGAAGCCGTCGATGACGCGGTGAAAGGCGACGTTGTCGTAGGCGCCCTGGCGCACCAGCTTTTTGATCTGCGCGACGTGCTTCGGCGCAAGGTCGGGCCTCAGCGCGATGGTCACGTCGCCGTCCTTCAGCGTTACGATCATGGTGTTTTCCGGATCGGCGGCAAAGGCCGACACGGATGCGGTCACAAGACCGGCAAGCACGGCAAGCAAGAAGGCAAGCTTTTTCAGCTGCATGGGATCTTTCTCCGAATATCTTCGTTCATGCATGTCGTTACCCAAAGCCGGGTTCCACTTTTGGGTGACATGCATTTTATTTCGCGAATTTGGCGGTGAGCGCGCCGGCCACGGCCGCCGGCACGAAGGGGCGGATGTCGCCTCCCATCGAAGCTATCTGGCGCACAAGTGTGGCGGTAATGGTGCGCACTGAAGGGCTGGCGGGCAGGAACACCGTCTGCAGCTCCGGCGCCATGGTCTCGTTCATGCCGGCCATCTGCATCTCATAGTCAAGGTCGGTGCCGTCGCGCAGGCCGCGGATCATGATCGAGGCGCCATGCTTCCTGGCCGCGTCGATTACCAACCCGTCGAAGGCGACTACTTTGATACGCGCACCGTCGCTGCCGAATTCCGCCTTCGCGGCCGTTTCGATCAGGCCAACCCGTTCCTCGAAGGAAAATAACGGCTTCTTGCCGGGATGGATGCCGATCGCGGCATAGATTGTATCCGCCACGGCCAGCGACGCCTTCAGCACGTCGAGATGGCCGTTGGTCAGCGGGTCGAAAGAGCCGGCATAAAGGGCGATGCGTTCGGTCATGGCAGGTGCTTCTAGCGAGCCTCTCTCCTAAAGGCAAATCCGATCGCCAGCCCGCGCCGTGAACCTTTTGGCCGACGTGAACGACAGATGAATGTGCCGCTCACAACAGCTTCACGCAGTGTTCACTAAAGTTGCAGCTGCAGGAGATGAAACCAAACACCCATCTAATCGTTGTTAGGCGCAGGAGAACACGCACATGCTGATCTACATGCTCGCCACCGCAATGACCGTCGCCATGCTGATCGCCACCCTATTCGGGTTGCATCAGGAAGCACAGCGCGTCCGCGCCAAGGCCAATACCAAGCGGTTCGAAGGCTTCGGCAACCGCAGGCCTTATCGCCGCTTCTAGATTGCGGGTGTCTTCACACGCCGGCCCACAGGGCTGGCGTCGTCGTGCCAAACTCACTCGACGGAAGTATCGGGCTCCCTACCATCGGTATCGGCAACAGCGCCGCTTTCAGCATTCTCTTCGATCTCTTCATCCGCTTGCGGTTCTGAAATTCGCTCCACCGAAACGACCTTCTCGCCCTCTGCGGTATTGAAGATGGTAACGCCCTTGGTGGCGCGGCTGGCGAAACGAATGCCGTTCACTGGAACACGGATAACGGTGCCGCCATCCGAAACCAGCATGATCTGATCGTCATTGCCGACCGGGAAGGTCGCCACCAGGCGGCCGATTTCGGCCGTTTTCGAGACGTCGGTGGCGCGAATACCCTTGCCGCCACGGCCAGTCAGGCGGAAATCGTAGGACGATGAACGCTTGCCGTAGCCATATTCCGTCACCGTCAACACGAACTGCTCGTGCGCCTTGAGGAATTCATAGCGGTCGTCGGAAAGCTCTGCCTCTTCGCCGACCTCTTCATTGGTGAGCTGGATTTCTTCCTCCTCGCCGGCCGCGATGTCAGCAGCGAGCCGGCGTTCGGCCACCACCCGCTTGAGGTAGGCGGCACGCTCCGCCGGCGGCGCATCGACATGCTCGATCACCGCCATCGAGATCACCCGGTCGCCATCGGCCATCGCAATGCCGCGCACGCCGACCGAATTGCGGCTCTGGAAGACGCGTACGTCGCTAACCGGAAAGCGGATGCACTGGCCGGAACTTGCCGTCAAAAGCACGTCGTCATTGTCGGTGCAGGTCTCGACGCCGAGGATCTCGTCGCCTTCCTCGTCCAGCTTCATGGCGATCTTGCCGTTGCGGTTGACCTGGACGAAGTCCGACAGCTTGTTGCGGCGCACGGTACCGCGCGTGGTGGCAAACATGACGTCGAGCTCGCCCCAACTCGTCTCATCCTCCGGCAGCGGCATGATCGTGGTGATGCGCTCGCCCTGTTCGAGCGGCAGCATATTGATCAGCGCTTTGCCGCGCGATTGCGGGTTGCCGATCGGCAGGCGCCAGACCTTTTCCTTGTAGACGATGCCGCGCGAGGAGAAGAACAGCACCGGCGTGTGCGTGTTGGCCACGAACAGCCGGGTGACGAAATCCTCTTCCTTGGTCGACATGCCGGAGCGGCCCTTGCCGCCGCGGCGCTGCGCCCGGTAGAGCGACAGCGGCACGCGCTTGATGTAGCCGGAATGGCTGACCGTGACGACCATGTCCTCGCGCTGGATCAGGTCCTCGTCTTCCATGTCCGCCCCGCCCTCGGCGAGCTCGGTACGGCGCGGCGTGCCGAACTCGTCGCGCACGGCGATGAGCTCGTCCTTGACGATCTGCTGGACGCGGGCGCGCGACGAGAGGATGTCCAGGTAGTCCTTGATCTCGTCGCCGATCGTGTTCAGCTCGTCGGCGATCTCGTCGCGGCCAAGCGCGGTCAGGCGCTGCAGGCGCAGTTCGAGGATGGCGCGCGCCTGCTCCTCGGAGAGATTGTAGGTACCGTCCTCGTTGATGCGATGGCGCGGGTCGTCGATCAGAAGAATCAGCGATTCCACGTCGCCCGAAGGCCAGCGCCGCTCCATCAACTGCTCGCGCGCCGTCTGCGGGTCCGGAGCGCTGCGGATCAGCTTGATGACTTCATCGATGTTGGCAACAGCGATGGCAAGGCCGACCAGCACATGGGCGCGGTCGCGCGCCTTGCGCAGCAGGAATTTCGTGCGCCGGCTGATCACCTCCTCACGGAAGGCGACGAACGCCTTCAGCATGTCGGTCAGAGTCAGCAATTCCGGCTTGCCGCCGTTCAGTGCCACCATGTTGGCGCCGAAGGACGTCTGCAGCGGGGTGAAGCGGTAAAGCTGGTTGAGGATGACATCGGCGACCGCGTCGCGCTTCAGTTCGATGACGACGCGGTAGCCCTGGCGGTCGCTCTCGTCGCGAATGTCGGAAATGCCTTCGATGCGCTTGTCGCGCACCAGCTCGGCCATCTTCTCGATCATCGACGCCTTGTTCACCTGATAGGGAACCTCGGTGATGACGATCGATTCACGATCGTTGCCGCGCGCCTCGACGTTGACGCGGCCGCGCATGACGATGGAGCCGCGGCCGGTCGAATAGGCGCTGTAGATACCGGAGCGGCCGAGCACGATGCCGCCGGTCGGGAAATCCGGCCCCGGAATGATCTCCATCAGCGCCGGAAGGTCGATGGCCGGATTATCGATGAGGGCAATGGCGCCGTTGCAGACCTCGCCCAGATTGTGCGGCGGGATGTTGGTTGCCATGCCGACGGCGATACCGCCGGAGCCGTTGACCAAGAGGTTCGGGAAGCGCGCCGGCAGGACTTTCGGTTCGCTGCCCGACGCATCGTAAGTGTCCTGGAAATCGACGGTGTCCTTGTCGATGTCTTCCAGCAACTCATGCGCGACCTTGGTCAGCCGCGATTCCGTGTAGCGCATCGCCGCCGGCGGATCGCCGTCGATCGAGCCGAAATTGCCCTGCCCGTCGATCAGCGGCACGCGCAGCGACCAATCCTGCGCCATGCGCACCAAAGCGTCGTAGATCGAGGCGTCGCCATGCGGATGGTATTTACCCATCACGTCGGCGACCGGGCGTGCCGATTTCACATATTTGCGGTTCCAGTGATAGCCGCTCTCATAGGCGGCGTAGAGGATGCGGCGATGCACCGGCTTGAGGCCATCGCGCACGTCCGGCAGCGCGCGGCTGACGATCACGCTCATGGCGTAATCGAGATAGGAGCGCTGCATCTCCTCGATGATGGATATCGGCTCGATGCCGGTGGGGCCGCCGTCGGCGCCGCGCGGTGTCTTTTGGTCGGTCAAATCGGATCACAATCTAATCAGGAATCACTTGGTGCTTATATAGGAAGCCGGCCCGAAACTCCAACAATCGTGGCAGTTTTCCAGTGTGGTTTTTAGCGGCAAATTCAAAAGGATAAACCAATTGCGACGATATGGCCGTGGCACCCTTTCACGGGCGTCGCCGGCGGGCGCGATAAGTACCCGGCGCCTCGCCCATCAGCCGCCGGAAACGGCGATTGAAGGTTGATAGATCGTTGAACCCCGCCGAAAAGGCAATCGCCGAAATCGCCTGATCCGACGTCCGCAGCCGCACGGCTGCCCTGTGCAGCCGCGCTCTCAGCAGGAACTGGTAGGGCGTCATGCCGGCAACGTGCCGGAAGGTGCGCAGGAAATGGTAAGGGCTGGTGGCGGTCTCGTCGGCGAGTTCGGCAAGCGAGATCGGCCGGTCGGCATCGACTTCGATGCGCCGCACCGCTTCGGCGACACGCTTCTGGTCACGGCGGCTCGGCGTCCGTCCCCGATCCGTAGCGCTGCAAGCCGCTGTTACCGCGGCACCGGCAATGCGCAGGGCGAGTTCCTCGAACGCGCCGGTGTCGGCCATCTCGCGCGCCGCCTCCGCTTCGGCAAGCAGCGACACCAGCGCCGGCAAGGGCGGCAGGCGCGGCGTGCCGAAATCGAGCGTCTTCGTGCCCGGCACGTCGGCGACGATCCGCTCCATATAGGCCGGCCCGAAATGGAAGGAGAGGCAGCGGTCGCCGGCGCCATGCTCGTGACCGCATTCATAGCATGTGCCGGGATTGCCGAGCAGGAGCGCGCCCGGCGCCAGGATCGCCGTGCCCTCGCGCGCACGATAGCGGAAGGTGCCGTTGGTTACGGCGGCAACGCAGAAATCCCGATGCTCCTCCTCGAATGGCCTGTCGGCGGCGCTGGCGGTGCAGATGACATCCGACACCTGCCAGCCTCGGCCCGACGCCAGCCTGTACGCGCTCGTCGTCATCGCCGAAACATAGCAACTTTTCCCAAGCGCAGAACCCCTGTCGGCCTCTATGCTTGCCGGTCTCCTGACAAGATGAGAGCGAAGCCATGTCCAATTCCTTTGCCAAGGCCCTGCACAGCGATGGGCCCGTACCGGCCCTTGCCGAGAAACTGAATCTTTATGGCCGCTTCGTCGGCGCCTGGACGTTCGACGCCACGCGCCATCTCGAGGACGGTCAGGTGCTGACCGGGCGCGGCGAAGTGCATTTCGGCTGGGTGCTCGAAGGCCGCGCGATCCAGGACGTATGGATCCTGCCTGCCCGTGACGCCGGCCCCTCGCCCTCGCTCGGCAAATGGACCTTCTATGGCACGACGTTGCGCGTCTACGATCCCGGCGTTGACGCCTGGCACATCTTCTGGAGCGATCCGCGCAATCAGTACTACAGCCGCCAGCTCGGCCGTGCCGAGGGCGATACCATCATCCAGCAAGGCGCAGACGGCACCGGATCTGCTGTGCGCTGGAGCTTTTCGCGCATCACCGAAAATTCGTTCCGCTGGCTGGGCGAACGCTCACAGGACGACGGCGCTACCTGGCGTCTTGAAGTCGAGTTTCTGGCGCGCCGGGCCGTCAGCCCCTGATCCGCACGGTTTCCACTGGCTCCGCTTTGCTCTACCAATCCCGTTATCCGGCTTTGCCGGCGGGGAGGGTCAGCATGCCGAGCTTCGACAGCCTGTTCAACGCCTTCGTCACCATACTGGTGACGATCGATCCGCCCGGCCTGGCGCCGCTCTTCCTCG
Source organism: Mesorhizobium sp. M0998 (assembly GCF_040318885.1). NCBI lineage: Bacteria > Pseudomonadati > Pseudomonadota > Alphaproteobacteria > Hyphomicrobiales > Phyllobacteriaceae > Mesorhizobium > Mesorhizobium sp. M0998. The sequence continues at coordinate 158,386 of NZ_JAMYND010000011.1, read as the reverse complement.
CCGTGACCCGCGGCATGAACCGCGAGGAGCGCAACCAGGTCTCCGTGCGCGCCTCGGTCATCGCCTTCCTGGTAATGGCGTTGTTCGCAATCGCCGGCGCGTCGATCCTGTCAGTCTTCGGCATCACTCTGCCGGCTTTCCGCGTCGCCGGCGGCTTTCTGCTGTTCTTCATCGCCTTCGAAATGGTGTTCGAGCGCCGGCAGGACCGCAAGGAGAAGATCGGCGACGTCGCCATCACCAGGGACATGATCCACAACATCGCCGCCTTTCCGCTGGCGATCCCGCTCATTGCCGGTCCCGGCGCGATTTCGGCGACCGTCCTGCTCTCAAGCTCGTTTCAGGGTTTGGGCGCGCAGACAGCCCTTGTCGGCATCATCGCCATCTGCCTCGTCATCACCTACCTGGTGTTCGTGCTGTCAGAGCGCATCGACCGTATCCTCGGCCAAACCGGCCGTTCGATCCTGACAAGGCTGCTCGGCGTCATCCTGGCGGCGCTCGCCGTACAGTTCGTCGCCGACGGCATCAAGGCGCTGATGGCGACGTAGGGACAGCCCTACTTCGCTGTCGTTTCAATGACTTCGAAGTCATGGGTAATCTCGGCAGTCTTGGCCATCATTGCCGAGGCCGAGCAGTATTTCTCGATCGAAAGCCCGATCGCCCGCTTTACCTTGTCGTGTGACAGCGCCCGGCCCTTGACGACAAAATGCATGTGAATGCGGGTGAACACCCTGGGATCGGCTTCTGCACGGTCGGCATCGAGTTCGACCACGCAATCTTCGACCGCCTCGCGCCCCTTTTCGAGGATATGGACCACGTCATAGGCCGAGCAGCCGCCAGTGCCGATCAGCACCAGTTCCATTGGGCTCGGCCCCGGCGTCTTGCCCTCCGGCCCGAACGCAGTGCCTAGCACCAGCTTGTGCCCATTGGCGGACTCGCCAACGAAAGTGCGCTCCTCGACCCATTTGACCCTTGCCTTCACCTGATACGTCCTTTCACCGCTCAAACGCACAACGTCCCGAAAATCCAAGACAGATTTTCGGGACGCCATTTCGTGGCCAAGGTGCCGGCGCTTTTCGCCGCAAGGGCAGTCCGCCCGAGAAATCAGAACGGGATTTCGTCGTCCAGCTCGCGCGACGAACCACCGCCGCCGCCCTTGTTGGCGCCACCGCGATTGAAACTTTCGCCCGGGCCGGACTGGCCGAAATCGGAACCGCGGCTCGCACCACCACCGGCATAGTTGCCGACCTGGCCGCCGCCCTCGCCCCGCGCATCGAGCATCTGCAGCTCGCCGCGGAATTTCTGCAACACGATTTCGGTCGTATAGCGGTCATTGCCGGTCTGGTCCTGCCATTTGCGCGTCTGCAACTGGCCCTCGACATAGACCTTCATGCCCTTCTTCAGATACTGCTCGGCCACCTTGGCGATCTGGTCGTTGAAGATCACGACATTGTGCCACTCGGTCTTTTCCTTGCGCTCTCCGGACGTCTTGTCGCGCCAGCTTTCCGACGTCGCGATGCGGATGTTGACGACCGGGTCACCCGAATTCAGGCGGCGGATTTCAGGGTCCGCCCCGAGGTTGCCCACCAGAATGACCTTGTTGACGCTACCCGCCATGATACTTCTCCGCGCTCATCCGAAACCGAATTTTTGTCGCCGCACCTTACAGGCGATGGACAATCCCTGCCTGCCGTCGCTGCCTTTTCCCACAAGGTTTTTGTTCTCTTTTCGTTCTATAGGAGAGGCCCTGCACTGTCAATAGTTGTCAGTAAGAAGTAGTGTCTCGGCGTCGAATTTCCACAGACCATGGGATCGAGGCGAACGCATGAAGATGGTTGCGCATGACGATCAGCCGCAAGAAGAATGGCGGACGGGAGTAAAGACCCGCATGCATGTCTCTGCCCGCAACGGCGCAACTCAACTTTGCATGTTTGAACAATGGGTCGAACCGGCGGTTGGCGCCCCGACACATTGGCACCCGGTCGAGGAAGTGCTTACCGTCATCGCTGGCAGGGCCGAGATGTGGATCGACGAAGAGCATCTCGTCTTGACTGCCGGACAGTCGCTTGTTGTCGCCGCGCACAAGCAACATGGCTTCCGAAACGTCGGCTCCGAATTGCTTCATATTCATGCTGTGCTCGCGTCACCAGTTTTCGAGGCGACGTTCAACGGATCCCCCGACATGGTGAGACGCTGGCTTCCAGCGAGTTTGTAAAACCTCGCCCTGTCTTAAAAAACACCGCCTGTCTTAAAAAACACGGCTTGCCAAACCGATAAGTATTGACTTATGCTTTCGGCATGATCGAAGCAGACATTTTTCGGGCACTAGCGGATCCAACGCGTCGCGCCGTCTATGAGCGGCTCGCCGACGGCGAGATGACGGTGTCGGAACTGCGCACTGGCATACCGGTATCGCAGCCGGCGGTATCGCAACATCTCGCAGTGCTGCGCGGCGCCGGCCTCGTGGTGGAGCGCCGGGCCGGTCGCAACGCCTATTACCGCGTCGATCCGAAGGGGCTTGCGCCACTGCTCAGCTGGATCGAACGCTACCGTGCGTTCTGGCCAGAGCGCATCGAAAGGCTCAAGACGGTTTTGAAGGACATGGACGAATGACCAGCCGAGGCAAAGAACGCGCCGAAATGGCCGCAGACAAGATCGAGTTCGAGTGCGAGCTGCCCGAACCGCCGGAAAAGGTGTGGCGGGCACTGACGGTGCCGGACCTGCTCGCGGCCTGGATGATGCCGAACGACATCAAGCCCGAAATCGGCAACCGCTTTGCCTTTAAAGCGCCGAATGCGCCGATCGAGTGCGAAATCCTCGACGCGGATCCCGGACGGCTGCTGCGCTATTCCTGGCGGGAGCGCCCGGCGCCCGGCGATACGCAGGTGCCGCCCGGCAGCCCCCTGGACAGCGCAATGAACGACAGCCCAGTGGACAGCATCGTCACCTTTACGCTCGACCGCACCGTTTCCGGCGGCACGCATCTACGCATCGTCCATGACGGTTTTGCTCGGGCAGCAGTGCCAGAGATCGCGATGGCAAGCGCCGGTTGCCGGCTTTCCTTTGAAGCGCGCACTCCCAGGCACAAACAGATCGCCGCAAACACCCCGCGCCTCTTCCTGCGCGCGGCCTGAACGACAACAGTCAACGGAGACAACCGATGAGCGGCCTTGCCAATCTGGTGCCGATGGTGATCGAGCAGTCGAGCCGCGGCGAACGTGCCTTCGACATATTTTCGCGGCTGCTGCGCGAGCGCATCGTCTTCATCAACGGCCCGATCGATGACGGCACCTCGGCGCTGGTCTGCGCCCAGCTTCTGTCGTTGGAATCCGACAATCCCGACAAGGAGGTCTCGCTCTACATCAACTCGCCGGGCGGCGTGGTGACCAGCGGTTTCGCCATCTACGATACGATGCAGTATATCAGCTGCCCGGTCTCCACGGTTTGTATGGGCTTCGCCGCCTCGATGGCCTCGTTCCTTTTGATGGCCGGCACACCGGGGCGGCGCATCGCGCTACCCAACACCAGCATCGTGCTGCATCAGCCTCTCGGCGGTTTCCAGGGCCAAGCCTCCGATATCCAGCGCCATGCCGAGGGCATCCTTCGCACCAAGCGGCGCATGACCGATCTTTACGCCCGCCATTGCGGCCGCACCTACGAAGAAGTGGAACGCACGCTCGACCGCGACTTTTTCATGACCGCGCAGGAGGCCAAGGATTGGGGCCTCGTCGACCATGTTTTCGACACTCGCAAGCAGGCCGCATGAACGAGCCGGGCCGGCGGACGGAACTGAGGCGATTGAGCGCCCGCAATTTCAGCGCCATCGGTCTGGTCTTGCCGCTATCGCGGCACTATAGTCCGGCGATGACCGCCAGCCGCTCATCCAGCCTGTTATGCCTTGCCATCGCTACCGTTGCCGGCACGAACATGCTGGTGGGTATGGCACTTGCCCAAGATAATTCGACGTCTTCGCAAAAGCGCGCTCTGCCCGGTGTGACCAGCGATTATCGCATCGCCGAGCCAGCGCCGCGGCCTGAGCCTGACGATATGGCTCTAGGCAGCGGCAACGGCACCTTCAAGATTGGCGATACCGACGTTCGGATTTCCGGTAGCATCACCATTGATGTCGCTACCGGCGGGATCAGGCCCTCCAGCCGCTAAGTTCGCCTGGTGTGAACCACAAATATTGCGCTTCAAACGAACAGCCCCGCCATTGCTTTGCAACTGACGGGGCTTTCTTGGATCTGAAATCCAAATTGCCGGGAGTGTACTGCCGGCTTTTTATTTCGGATGCTTCGCGGCGTTCAGCCGACGATCCGACTAGCAGTCTCTGATTGTTGTGGGGATCGGCAGGTCAACGCGGGCAGGTAGCGCTAAACGCCTGACCTGGCTACTTATACCTGCCGCGGCTCCAGCGACACGTGGAGCCTCAAGGAACAATCCGGTGGAGTCATGCCTCTGCTCTCCTTCTGTTCGTTGCGACTGTCGTCGAAGCGCTCATCGCATAACCCGCGGCGTCTCGCAGGCTAGCCCCAGGCCGCGAGGCCATCGAAAGACGGCCGGCTTCGTTGACAATTGGATTCTGCCCCCATGACGCGGGGACGTCAACCTTGAATAGCCGGGTTGCCGAAAAATGTGATCGCGAGACGCTTTGTGAAGCCGGCTGCGCGGGCAGCTTTTGTCAGGAGCGTGTTCGGCCTTTGTTCTTTCCGCTTGCCCGTTCGCGCGAAAGGCGGTTAAACGCTTTGGTCGGGAGTTGTGGCGTCTCTCGAAAAGGCGGCGAAATTACCTACATAGGGGGTGGTCGGGAAAACCCGCCCATCCCACGAATTCCAGATTCTGAGGCGGCGACCGGCGATGGCCGACCATAAATATCTCTCCATTCGCGGGGCACGCGAACACAATCTGAAGAATGTCGATCTCGACCTGCCGCGTGACAGCCTGATCGTCATGACCGGCCTGTCGGGGTCGGGCAAGTCGTCGCTTGCCTTCGACACCATCTACGCCGAGGGCCAACGCCGCTACGTCGAGAGCCTTTCGGCCTATGCACGGCAATTCCTCGAAATGATGCAGAAGCCTGACGTCGACCAGATCGACGGCCTGTCGCCGGCCATCTCCATCGAGCAGAAGACCACCTCGAAGAATCCACGTTCGACGGTCGGCACCGTCACCGAGATCTACGATTATATGCGGCTTTTGTTCGCCCGCGTCGGTGTACCCTATTCGCCGGCCACCGGCCTGCCGATCGAGAGCCAGACGGTTTCGCAGATGGTCGACCGGGTGCTTGCTGTCGAGGAAGGCACCCGGCTGTTCATTCTGGCGCCGATGGTGCGCGGCCGCAAAGGCGAGTACCGCAAGGAACTGCTGGAGCTGCAGAAGAAGGGTTTTCAGCGCGTCAAAGTCGATGGCGTCTTCTATGAGATCGCCGACGTGCCGGCGCTGGACAAGAAGTACAAGCACGACATCGACGTCGTCGTCGACCGCATCGTCGTGCGCGGCGATCTGGCGACGCGGCTCGCCGATTCCATCGAGACCGCGCTGAAGCTGGCCGACGGGCTGGCAGTGGCGGAATTTGCCGACAAGCCGCTCGACGCCAGCCAGACCGGCGAGGATTCGGTCAACAAATCGAAGAACGAGACGCATGAACGCATGCTGTTCTCGGAAAAGTTCGCCTGCCCGGTATCCGGCTTCACCATTCCCGAGATCGAGCCCAGGCTATTCTCCTTCAACAATCCGTTCGGCGCCTGCCCGACCTGCGACGGGCTCGGCAGCCAACGCGCCATTGATGCCAGCCTGGTCGTGCCCGACGAGAATGTCTCGCTGCGCGCCGGCGCCGTCAGCCCGTGGGCGAAGTCGACCTCGCCCTATTATGCGCAGACGCTGGAAGCGCTGGGCATTGCCTATGGCTTCAAGCTCGGCGACAAGTTCAAGGATTTGAGCGAGGAGGCAAGGCAAGCCGTCCTGCACGGCACCGGCGAGCGCGAAATCACCTTCCATTATGATGACGGTCTGCGCTCCTACAAAACGACGAAAACCTTCGAGGGCGTCATCCCCAATCTCGAGCGCCGCTGGAAGGAAACCGAATCCGCCTGGATGCGCGAGGAGATCGAGCGCTTCATGTCGGCCACGCCCTGCCCGGCCTGCCGCGGCTATCGGCTGAAGCCCGAGGCGCTCGCGGTCAAGATCGCCGGCAAGCACATTGGCGAGGTCACCGAGCTGTCCATCCGCAAGGCCGACCAGTGGTTCACCGATCTGCCCGCTTCGCTCAACGACAAGCAGAACGAGATTGCGGTGCGCGTGCTCAAGGAAATCCGAGAGCGGCTGCGCTTCCTCAACGATGTCGGTCTCGATTACCTGACGCTGTCGCGCAACTCCGGCACGCTTTCAGGCGGTGAGAGCCAGCGCATCCGTCTTGCCTCGCAGATCGGCTCCGGCCTGACCGGCGTACTTTACGTGCTGGACGAGCCGTCGATCGGTCTGCACCAGCGCGACAACGCCCGCCTGCTCGACACGCTGAAGCATCTGCGCGACATCGGCAACACGGTCATCGTCGTCGAGCACGACGAGGACGCCATCCTGCATGCCGACTATGTCGTCGATATCGGCCCGGCTGCCGGCATTCATGGCGGCCACATCATCGCCCAGGGCACGCCGCAGCAGATCATGGCGACGCCCGCTTCGATCACCGGCAAATACCTGTCGGGCGAGCTCGAAGTGGCGACGCCGGCACGGCGCCGCGAGGCCAAGAAGAACCGCCGGCTGAAGGTCGTCGGCGCGCGCGGCAACAACCTGAAGAACGTCACCGCCGAAATCCCGCTCGGCACGTTTACCGCCGTCACCGGCGTATCCGGCGGCGGCAAGTCGACCTTCCTGATCGAGACCCTGTTCAAGGCGGCGTCGCGCCGCATCATGGGCTCGCGCGAGCATCCGGCCGAGCACGACCGCATCGAGGGGTTGGAATTCCTCGACAAGGTCATCGACATCGACCAGTCGCCGATCGGACGGACGCCGCGCTCCAACCCTGCCACCTATACCGGCGCCTTCACGCCGATTCGCGACTGGTTCGCCGGCCTGCCGGAGGCCAAGGCGCGCGGCTACCAGCCGGGGCGCTTCTCGTTCAACGTCAAGGGCGGCCGCTGCGAGGCCTGCCAGGGCGACGGCGTCATCAAGATCGAGATGCACTTCCTGCCCGACGTCTACGTCACCTGCGACGTCTGCCACGGCAAGCGTTACAACCGCGAAACGCTGGACGTGCTGTTCAAGGGCAAGTCGATCGCCGACGTTCTCGACATGACGGTCGAGGAAGGCGTCGATTTCTTCGCCGCCGTGCCTGGCGTGCGCGACAAGCTGGAGACGCTGAAACGGGTCGGCCTCGGCTACATCCATGTTGGCCAGCAGGCAACGACTTTGTCGGGCGGCGAGGCGCAGCGCATCAAGCTTGCCAAGGAACTGTCGCGCAAGGCGACCGGCAAGACGCTCTACATTCTCGATGAGCCAACCACCGGCCTGCATTTCCACGACGTGGCCAAGCTGCTTGAAGTGCTGCACGAGCTGGTCGACCAGGGCAACACGGTGGTCGTCATCGAGCACAATCTCGAGGTGATCAAGACGGCTGACTGGGTACTCGATCTTGGCCCCGAAGGTGGTGACGGCGGCGGTGAGCTGGTGGCGTCCGGCACGCCGGAGGACATCGTCCGCGAAAAACGCAGCTATACCGGACAGTTCCTGAGGGAATTGCTGGAGCGGCGCCCCGGAGGCAAGCGCGAAGCGGCGGAGTGATGGTAAAGAACGGTCTCATCACGGTCCAAAGCCGCTTCGGCGTGGCCGAAACGATCGATCGCCTGGTCGGGACCGTGGAACGCGCAGGATTGCTGGTCTTCGCCCGCATTGACCACGCCGCCGGTGCGCGCAGTGTCGAAGCTTCCCTGCGTCCGACCCAGCTTCTGATTTTTGGCAACCCGAAAGGCGGCACGCCGCTGATGCAGGACCGGCAACTTGCCGGCATCGATCTGCCGGTCAAGGCACTGGCTTGGGAGGACGAGCAAGGCAAGGTCTGGCTCTCCTACAATGACGCGCACTGGCTCGCTGAGCGCCACGGCTTGGGCGACGCCAGTCGCAATGCCGTCGCCGCGATAGCGGCCGGCATGGACAAGGTGATTGCGGCCGCTGTCGGCGCGGGCCAGTTTTGATCATGAGAGCCGCTCGGGCCGATGATCTCCCCACGGTGATCTCGCTCACCACCGACGCCTACGCGCCCTACACTGCCCTGCTCGGCGCACCGCCGATCCCTGTCACCGAGGACTACGTGCCGCGCATAGAACGCGGCGAGGTCTGGCTTTCGGAGCAGGACGGACAGCCGGCCGGCTTGATCGTTCTCGAACGACATGCGGACCATACAATGATCTTCAGCGTCGCCGTTGCGCCCGCCTTTCAAGGCAAGGGTTTCGGTGTCGCGCTGCTCAATTGGGCTGAGCAACAGACGCGCTTGTGGAGCTTGCCTGAAATCCGACTCTACACCAATGCCAGAATGGAACGGAACGTTTCGTTGTATAAGGCCTACGGCTTTCGCGAAACGGGTCGCCGGCCCAATCCATATCGGCCAGGATGGACGGCCGTCGACATGGCGAAAGCCGTCGAGACGACCGCCATCGCGTGATCCTTTTCTGCAAACCGGGAGGACGACCATGACTCAATCAGGAACAATCCGCGCCGGCATGGGCGGCTGGACCTTCGAGCCGTGGGACACGTCCTTCTACCCGGACAAATTGTCGAAGGCCAAGCAACTGCATTATGCCAGCCGGCAGGTGCCCACTGTCGAGGTCAACGGCACCTATTATTCGAGCTTCAAGGAGCCGACCTTCGTCAAATGGGCCAACGAGGCGCCGGATGGTTTCGTCTATTCGCTGAAGGGCAACCGCTTCGTCACCAACCGCCGCGTGCTCGGCGAGGCCGGGGAATCGATCATGCGCTTCCTCGGGTCGGGCGTCGCGGCACTTGGCGACAAGCTCGGGCCGATCTTGTGGCAGTTCGCGCCGACCAAGAAATTCGACCCGGACGATTTCGAGGCCTTCCTCAAGCTGTTGCCGGAAAAGCAGGACGGCGTTGCGCTGCGCCACGCGGTCGAGGTGCGCAACGACAGCTTCGTCGTGCCGGAGTTCGCCGCCTTGGCGCGAAAGCACAAGGCCGCCATCGTCTATGCCGACCACGCCAAATATCCGGGGATTGCCGACGTCACCGGCGATTTCATCTATGCCCGGCTGCAGACCGGCAGCGACGACAATCCCGATTGCTACACGCCAAAGGCGCTCGATGAATGGGCGGCGCGCGCAAAAACCTGGGCGGAAGGCAAGGTGCCGGCCGACCTGCCGCGTGTCGCTCCTTCAACCGACGCGCCGGTCAAGCCACGCGACGTGTTCGTCTACTTCATCACCGAGGGCAAGGTCCGCGCTCCATTCGGCGCCATCGCGCTGATGAAGCGGGTCGCAGGCTGACGCCCCCGCTGTCGGTGATCTGCCTGGCCGGGTCCTCAATTACCGGCTATGCGGCGCGTTCATCCGAACGCCGATCAACCCTGACGATCTCGTTGAAAGCATCGAGATCGATATAGAAGACCTTGGTGATCTCCGCGATGAGTTCGTCGTGGTCATACCCCTGCGATTTCAGAATGTTGATGGCTGTCAGGATATCGACGCGCTCCGTGAGCCGTCGTTTCTGGTAGTCCTCGACATAGCGCTCCATTGACTGGCCCTGGCTCCCAAGCACCCGAAATGTTGGACGACAACAGATCGCTGGAAGGGCTTGCGCGCAAGCGTGCGGACGCAGCCGCGCCTTCCCCTGATCTGCCAAGTTGAAACTGCTACGGAAAGCGGCCGACTCACCAAGGCCAAGCAAAATCTAGCACGCAATCTGCAGCGCGCCAGAGTTGCAAAGTAATGGAATCAATAAGAATTCAGACAGTCAGGAATTTGCGGACGTCCGCCCGGTCGAGATCCTCGGCGGGGCCGGTATGGACGATCTGTCCGCGGTCCATGATGTTGACCTCGTCGGCCAATTCCCGGCAGAAGTCGAGATATTGTTCGACCAGAAGCACGGCGATACCGGCCTGGTCGCGCAGATACCGGATGGCGCGGCCGATGTCCTTGATGATCGACGGCTGGATGCCTTCGGTCGGCTCGTCGAGCACCAGCAGCTTCGGCCGCATCACCAGCGCCCTGCCGATGGCAAGCTGCTGCTGCTGGCCGCCGGAAAGATCGCCGCCGCGGCGCGCGAGCATCTGCTTCAGCACCGGAAACAATTCGAAGACGTGACCGGGAATGTTGCGATCGGCGCGCTTCAACGGCGCAAAACCCGATTCGAGGTTTTCCCGCACCGTAAGCAGCGGAAATATCTCCCTGCCCTGCGGCACGAATGCGATGCCCGACCGGGCGCGATCATACGCCGCGCTCCGGTCGAGCGCCTTCCCCTCGAAGGCAACGCTTCCGCTCGTCAGCCGGTGATGGCCGACGATCGATCTCATCAAACTGGTCTTGCCGACGCCGTTGCGGCCGAGCACGCAGGTGATCTTGCCGGCGCCTGCCTTCAGCGAGACGCCGCGCAGCGCCTGGGCAGCGCCGTAGTGCAGCGTGGCATTGGAGACTTCGAGCATGGTCAGCGCTTTCTCCAACGCCTGAAGAACGAAAGGTCGAAATGATGGAACGGAACGCGCCAGACCATGTTCATCTCCCCAGATAGACTTCGACGACGCGCTCGTCGGCCGAAACGAAGTCGAGGCTGCCCTCGGAAAGCACCGAGCCTTCGTGCAGGCAGGTAACCTTGACGCCGAGCTCGCGCACGAAATGCATGTCGTGCTCGACGACGATGACAGAATGGTCGCGCGCGATATCCCGGAGCAGCCGCGCGGTTTCCTCGGTCTCGGCGTCGGTCATGCCGGCAACCGGTTCGTCGACCAGCAGCAGCTTCGGATCCTGCGCCAGAAGCATGCCGATCTCGAGCCATTGCTTTTGGCCGTGGCTCAGATTGGCGGCGAGTTCGTCACGCTTGTCGCCAAGCCGGATGATGCCGAGGATGTCGTCGATCTGCCGCACGTCCGCGGCCGAGCGACGATGGAACAGTGCCGGGAAGATCGAGCGCGGGCCTTTCAGCGCCAGCATCAGATTGTCCTCGATCGTGTGGCTTTCGAAGACGGTCGGCTTCTGGAATTTACGGCCGATGCCCATCATGGCGATTTCGGCCTCGTCGTGTTTGGTTAGGTCGACCTCACCGTTGAAGAAAACTTCACCCGCGTCGGGCCGCGTCTTGCCGGTGACGATGTCCATCATCGTCGTCTTTCCGGCGCCGTTGGGGCCGATGATCGCCCGCATCTCGCCCTTGTCGAGCACCAGCGAAAGGTTGTTGATGGCGCGAAACCCGTCGAAGGAAACTGACACGCCGTCGAGATAGAGGATGGTGTTGCTCTTCGACATCAGGCCATCACTCCGCCGGCTGCGGTTCGGCGCCGGAGGCCGACCAGTCGCCCGGCCTTCTCGCCGCCGAGCGGTCGGTTTTCGGCGGCACCGGCGCATCGGGATCGATGCCGGCTTCTTCGGCAACCGAGGCCGCCCGCAGCGCCTTGGCGTTGCCGCGCCAGGAATCCCACATGCCGATGATGCCCTTGGGCAGGAACAGCGTGACGGCGACAAACAGTCCGCCCAGCGCAAACAGCCAGAATTCAGGCAGCACGCCGGTGAACCAGGATTTACCGGCATTGACAAGAAGCGCGCCGATGATCGGCCCGACGATGGTGCCGCGCCCGCCGACGGCCGCCCACACCACCACCTCGATCGAATTGGACGGCTCGAATTCGCCAGGGTTGATGATGCCGACCTGCGGCACGTAAAGCGCACCGGCGATGCCGGCCATCACCGCCGACACGGTGAAGGCGAACAATTTGACGTTCTCCGCCCGCCAGCCGAGAAAGCGTGTGCGGCTTTCGGCGTCGCGCACCGCCATCAAAAGCTTGCCGTACTTGGAACCGACGATTGCCCAGGTGACGAAGACGGCAAACGCCAGCATGACGGCGCTGGCCGCGAACAGCGCCGACCGCGTCATGTCGGCCTGCACGTTGAACCCTAGAATGTCCTTGAAATCGGTCAGGCCGTTATTGCCGCCGAAACCCATGTCGTTGCGGAAAAAGGCAAGCAGCAGCGCATAGGTCATCGCCTGGGTGATGATCGACAGATAGACGCCGGTGACGCGGCTGCGGAAGGCAAACCAGCCGAAGACGAAGGCGAGCAGGCCGGGCACCGCAAGCACCATGACCGCGGCAAACCAGAAGTGGTCGAAGCCATACCAGAACCATGGCAATTCCTTGTAGTTAAGGAACACCATGAAATCCGGCAGCAGCGGATTGCCGTAGACGCCGCGCGAGCCGATCTGGCGCATCAGATACATGCCCATCGCATAGCCGCCGAGTGCGAAGAAGGCGCCGTGGCCGAGCGAGAGGATGCCGCAATAGCCCCAGACGAGATCGAGCGCCAAGGCGAGCAGTGCATAGCAGAGGTATTTGCCGGTGAGCGCGACGATATAGGACGGCACGTAAAACGCACTTGTCGGCGAGACCGCAAGATTGAGCAGCGGCACGACGATTGCAACCGCCAGCAGGATGAAGATGGTGATGGCGACGCGGCGGTCGGCGCCGGCGGCAAAGAAGCGTCCCGTGATCATGCTTCCACCGACCTGCCCTTTAGCGCGAACAGACCGCGCGGGCGTTTCTGGATGAACAGGATGATCAGCACCAGGACGACGATCTTGCCGAGCACTGCTCCGGCATAAGGTTCGAGGAACTTGTTGACGATGCCGAGCGAGAAAGCGCCGACCAGCGTGCCCCAAAGATTGCCGACGCCGCCGAAAACGACGACCATGAAGCTGTCGATGATGTAGCCGCGGCCGAGATTGGGCGAGACGTTGTCGATCTGGCTGAGCGCGACACCGGCGATGCCGGCAATGCCGGAGCCGAGTGCAAACGTTAGCGCATCGACCCAAGGCGTCCTGATGCCCATCGAGGCAGCCATGCGGCGATTGGCGGTGACGGCACGCATCTGCAGCCCCCAGGGCGTGCGTTTCATCACGTAGAGCAGCACCGCGAACACGCCGAGCGCGAATACCAGGATCCAGAGCCGGTTCCAGGTCACGGCAAGCTGGCCGATATTGAACGAGCCGGACATCCATGACGGGTTGCCTACCTCCTGGTTGGTCGGCCCGAAGATGGTGCGTACGGCCTGCTGCAGGATCAGCGACACACCCCATGTCGCCAGCAGGGTTTCCAGCGGCCGACCGTAGAGATAGCGGATCAGCCCGCGCTCGATGACAAGGCCGACGAGCGCCGCCACCAGGAAGGCCAGCGGCAGGGCGATGACCAGCGACCAGTCGAACAGGCCGGGAAAGGAATTGCGAATAACCTCCTGCACGACGAAGGTCGTGTAGGCGCCGAGCATGACCATCTCGCCATGCGCCATGTTGATGACGCCCATGACGCCGAAGGTGATGGCAAGGCCAATCGCCGCCAGCAGCAGCACCGATCCGAGCGATATGCCGTACCAGATGTTCTGGCCGGCATCCCACAGCGCCAGCGTCGAATTGATGTCGGCGATCGCCGCGGTCGCCGCGTCCTTCACCGCACCTTCGGAACTGGCCTCTACCGACGTGAGCAGCGACACCGCATCGCGGTCGCCGCGCGCACTGATGAGCGCGATCGCGCCCAGTTTGTCGGCCTCCGGCCTGTCGGAAACGAGAATCGACGCGGCGCGGGCCTGTTCTAGCAGCGCCTTGACGCTTGCCACGCTCTCATTGGCGATCACGGTGTCGAGCGGCTCGATGTTTGCCGCGTCCGGCGTCTTGAACATTGTGTCGGCGGCGGTAATGCGCACGGCCGGGTCCTTGGAGCCGAGCGTCAGCGTGCCCAACGCATCGCGAATGACGCGGCGCAGCGTGTTGTTGACCTTGATCTTGGTGATGTCGGCCTTTGCAGCTTCGCCCGATCCTTCGCCGGTAAGCGCATCGAGCAGCTCGATGCCGTCGCCGCTCTCCTTGCCGACAAAAACCAGTGAATCGGCCTTGCGCACGTAAAGGCTGCCCTCCGCAAGCGCGGCAAGCGGCCGTTCTACGGCCGGATCGCCGGAAGCCGCAAGCTCCCGCACCACGGCTTCTATCGCCGGAAAATTGGCGGCGGTGGCGAATTTGGCGATGACGACGCGCAGATCTGCTTCGCTGGCGTTCGACGGCAGCAGCGTCCCCAGGAGAAGGAGCAGCATCAGGCCAATCGCGCGGATCAGGATCATTGGTTTCTGGTGGCTCTTGAAGATTGAATGTTGCCTCCGGGCAGGCTGGAGGAGGAGCCTGCCCGGAGGCTTGCGGGTCTGGGAGGACAGACCGGGAGGATCAGTTGGTTCCCTTGCCGCCGCATTTGCCGGTGGCAACGTTGAAGTTGCCGCAGGACAGAGGCGCGCGCCAATCGGAGATCAGGTCCTTGGAGTCAGGCAGATAGTCGGACCACTCGTCGCCCATCACCAGGCCGGGCGTCTGCGAAACGGTTTCGAACTGGCCGTCGGCCTGGATTTCGCCGATCAGCACCGGCTTGGTGATGTGATGGTTCGGCATCATCGTCGAATAACCGCCGGTCAGGTTCGGCACCGAGACGCCGACCATGGCGTCGATTACCTTGTCCGGATCGGTGGTGCCGGCCTTCTCGACCGCCTTCACCCACATGTTGAAGCCGATATAATGGGCTTCCATCGGGTCGTTGGTGGTGCGCTTGTCGTTCTTGATGAATTTGTGCCAGTCGGCGATGAACTTCGCGTTCTCGGGCGTGTCGACGCTCTCGAAATAGTTCCAGGCGGCGAGATGGCCGACCAGCGGCGCAGTGTCCAGACCGGCAAGCTCTTCCTCGCCGACCGAGAAGGCCATGACCGGGATGTCCTCGGCCTTGATGCCCTGGTTGCCGAGCTCCTTGTAGAACGGCACGTTGGCGTCGCCATTGACGGTCGAGACCACGGCGGTCTTCTTGCCGGCCGAGCCGAACTTCTTGATCGCCGAAACTTCGGTCTGCCAGTCGGAGAAGCCGAACGGCGTGTAGTTGACCATGATGTCTTCCGCAGCGACGCCCTTGGCCTTCAGATAGGCCTCGAGGATTTTGTTGGTGGTGCGCGGGTAGACGTAGTCGGTGCCTTCGAGAACCCAGCGCTTCACCGAATCGCCGTCCTCGCTCATCAGATAGTCGACCGCGGGAATGGCTTGCTGGTTGGGCGCCGCACCGGTGTAGAACACGTTGCGTTCGCTCTCCTCGCCCTCATACTGGACGGGATAGAAAAGGATGTTGTCGAGTTCGCTGAACACCGGCAGCACCGATTTGCGCGACACCGAGGTCCAGCAGCCGAACACCGCCGCGACCTTGTCCTTGGAGATCAGCTCGCGCGCCTTTTCGGCGAACAGCGGCCAGTTGGAAGCCGGATCGACGACCACCGCCTCGAGCTTCTTGCCGAGCAGGCCACCCTTGGCATTCTGCTCTTCGATGAGCATCAGCATGGCGTCCTTCAGCGTCGTCTCCGAGATCGCCATGGTTCCCGACAGCGAATGGAGGATGCCGACCTTGATGGTGTCGTCGGCCGCCTTGGCGGGAACGCTCATCAGCAGGCCGGCGGTGACCACGCCGGCCGAAAACATTTTTGTTATTGTCGAGAAACTGCCCCTCATACTTTTAAACTCCCAAGCTGGTTAACTGCATCGGAACAGACCATGCAACGGCTGTGCCAATCACCGGCGAAAGATCGGAGGGTTTGAGATTTCCCAGCCCTGTCAGTCGGTTAATGTATTAGCCGCAGGAGATGAACCTCGCCTGCCAGGTTTGAAATGAGAAAAGATCACTCGTATCAGCCTAAGTTTTACTCATATACAGGCCAATGCCCGAATTTTGAGCAGCATCATATGAGCGCTGGCGAGGATTGCAGCGCCGCAGCGAAATGGGGCAAGTTCGAACCCTTAAACGAGCGACGCCATGGCCTTCCGAACGTCTTGCATTTTCATCACCATGCTTCTGCTGGCGACGACGACCGTAGCGCGCGCCGGCTTCAGCGACGGCAAGCTGCCGGACGGCTCCTATCATTGCGAAGTCTATCTGCTGGGCATGTTCCTCAGCCTCGGCGACATTACCATCAAGGGAAACGTCTATAGCGGTCCGGTTAGCTTCGGCACCGCGCCGCAGAGTTATAACTACCAGATGGATGCAGACGGGGTGATTACCTGGCTGGGTCCGCTGGGCGGCTACACCAGCGGTGGCAACTCGATCTCGCTTACGCAAGCGACGCTGGAAAGCGGAACCACCCCGTCCTTCGACATCATCATGAAGCAGCCAGACGGCGCCTTTACCGCCTCGACCTGCACGAAGCGTTGAAAAGGAACCTGGCGAGGTTCCGTACTCCGAAGTAGAAGCCGCCTAGCTCTCCGCCGCCATGTCGAGCGCCAGCCGGGTCATATCGGTGAAAAGCCCCTGGCGTTCGGAATAGTCGGTCTGCTCGCCGGTTGCCACATTGTCGACGACGGTCAGGATGGACAGCGCCCGGGCGCCGAAATCGGCCGCAATGCGGTAGAGTGCGCTGGTTTCCATATCCACGGCGAGCGCCCCCTGTGCCTGTGCTTCGGCAAAGCGTTCGCGCCCCAGCGGATGATAAAAAATATCGCTGCAGATCGTCAGTCCGGCCCGATGGTCGATGCCGAGTTCCGAAGCGCGGGCCAACGCCTGGGCCAACAATGCAGGATCGGGGCCGGCATCGGCACGATAGAGACCAAAAACCTGGCCGCTCTCCGCATTTTCGCCGCGCACCGATTGTGCGATCACCAGGCTGCGCAGCGCCATCTCGGCGGTCAGGCCACCGCAGGTGCCGGTGCGGATCAACGTTTTCGCACCGTAGAAGTCCAGCAGCTCGTGCACGTAGACCAGGAATGACGGGACGCCGATGCCGGTGGACTGGATGCTGACAGGCTTGCCGCGAAACAACCCGGTAAAGCCGAGCGCGCCGCGGCGGCGGTTGACGCAGCGCGGCGCTTCCAGAAAGGTCTCCGCCATCCATTCAGCGCGCTGCGGGTCGCCCGGCAGCAGCACCGTGCTTGCGTAGTCGCCTTTGCTAGCCTCGTTGTGTGGCGTCACGGCATGCTTTCCAAAACCCGTCGCCCGTTTCGCCTGTAATCATGGCAGTCTCACGACATTGCGCAAGCGGAGCGTTGGAAGGGTCAGGATTCCAGCATGTCCTTTACGATCGTGGCCAATTGCTTGAGCGAAAACGGCTTCGGCAAGAAGCCGAAATGCGCGTCGGCCGGCAAGTTCTTGGCGAACGCGTCTTCGGCATAGCCGGACACGAAGATAAACTTGATGTCGGGCTGCCGTTTGCGCAATTCGCCAAGCAGCGTCGGGCCATCCATTTCCGGCATCACCACGTCCGACACCACGACGTCGACCTTGCCGCCGAGCGCTTCGTAGACTTCAAGCGCCTCGACGCCCGACGACGCCTCGTGGACGGTGTAGCCGCGCGATTTCAGCGCCCGCATGCCGCCCATGCGCACGGCGTCCTCGTCTTCAACCAGCAGCACCGTGGCCGAGCCCGACAGATCCTTGGCTGAGTCGGTGATCTTGGCAGGGGCGGCCGGCACTTCTCCAGCCTCGCCCGCCTTCCTTGCCTCCGCAATGTGCCGCGGCAGGAAGATGCGGAACACGGATCCCTTGCCGACTTCGGAATCGCAGAAGATGAAGCCGCCTGTCTGCTTGATGATGCCATAGACCATGGACAGGCCGAGTCCGGTTCCCTTGCCAACCTCCTTTGTCGTGAAGAAGGGCTCGAAGATCTTTTTCAGCACATCAGGCGCGATGCCGCTGCCGCTGTCCTCGACCTCGACCAGCACATAGTCGGCCGGAGTAAGTTCGCGGTAGGAAAAGGTCTTGCACTCTCCGGCGCTGACGTTGCGGGTGCGCACCGTGAGGTCGCCGCCGGCCGGCATCGCATCGCGCGCATTGACCACCAGATTGACCACCACTTGCTCGAACTGCCCGATATCGACCCTGACCGGCCACAGGTCGCGGCCATGGTCGATCTTGAGCTTGATATCGTTGCCGACCAGCCGGGCAAGCAGCATTCTGAGATCGGCGAGCACGTCGGTCAGGTTGAGCACCTCCGGCCGCAGCGTCTGCTTGCGCGAGAAGGCCAGCAACTGCCGCACCAGCGAGGCCGCCCGGTTGGCATTCTGCTTGATGTTCATGATGTCCGGGAATGACGGATCGGACGGCCGGTGGTTGGTCAACAGCAGGTCCGAGGCCATGATGATGGCGGTCAGCACATTGTTGAAATCATGCGCGATGCCGCCGGCGAGTTGGCCGACCGCCTGCATCTTCTGGCTCTGCGCCATCTGGCCCTCGAGGGCCTTTTGCTCAGTGGTCTCGACGGCATAGACGATGGCCGATTCCTCGGCGCCCTCGCCACCGGTACCGTCTGCGACCGCGTTGACGTAGAAGCGTATGTGACGCTCCTCATTGCCGGGCAGCACCGTATCGATCGGCTCGATGTCAGCCTGTTGCTGGCGTGCCTTTTCGAAGGCCGCGGCGAAAGCCGGCCGGTCGCGCTCGTGGATCACCGTATCCAGCCGCACACGCCGATCGACCGCGTCGCGGTCGACGACCGAGGAAAACAGCGACAGGAATGGCGCATTGGTGCGCAGGATGCGGCCGGCATGGTCGACGCCGGCTATCGCCATCGGCGTCGAGTTGAAGAACCGCGTGAAG
Source organism: Mesorhizobium sp. M0998 (assembly GCF_040318885.1). Classification (NCBI taxonomy): domain Bacteria; kingdom Pseudomonadati; phylum Pseudomonadota; class Alphaproteobacteria; order Hyphomicrobiales; family Phyllobacteriaceae; genus Mesorhizobium; species Mesorhizobium sp. M0998. Next base: position 139,590 of record NZ_JAMYND010000011.1, on the reverse strand, counting down.
CGTATTTCCGATGCGCGGAGGTCGGCCGAAGCGTCCTCGCCTTGCGTCCGGTTGAGCACGATGGTGCGAGTCGGGCCGTTGAGACCCTCTCGGCTGGCCGAGACACGATGCATGAAGCGCACCGGCAGCGCCTCGCCGGTCATTGTTGTCAGATCGAGGTCGATAACGGCATTGCGCGTGGTACCAGCGTCGGCCTTGACCGACCGGACCAGCGCCATGCCGTCGCCGGCGACGATCTCCGGCAGCGTGATGGCGCCGGGAGTGAAGCTGGCCAGGTCGATGCCCAGCCACTCCGCAAGGGTCGCGTTGATATAGGTTACGCGGCCTTCCTGGTCGGCCGAAAAGAAACCGGCCGGCGCATGGTCGAGGTGATCGATCGCCTTTTGGAGGTCGAGAAAGAACCGCTCCTGCTCGGCCCGTTCCCGCGAGATATCGGCAAGCTGCCAGGCAAGCATGGGCAGCCGCTGGCCGGGAACGCTGAAGGCGCGAGCCCGAACGCGGTACCAGCGCGCGCCCGGTTCGGCGCCTGGCCGAATGGACTGCGCGAGCCGAAACTCGCCGTCGCCCGGCTGGCCGTCCCGCAGGCCGGACGCCAGCCGGTATATGGTCACCGAGGCCTCGGGAACGTCTGAAAGCAAACCTTCGACGGTCTTGAGGTCGGCGGCCGACTCGGCACCCGTCATATCGGCATAGGTCCGGTTGGCGTAGATGATACGGCCTTTGGTGTCGGTGACCAGGAGACCTTGCGACATCGAATCGACGAAAGCTTTCGACAGTTCGTCGCTTGTCGAGCGCGGCGTGATGTGCACGAAGCCGATCGCAGTGGCGAATAGAAAGCCGACGCCGATCATCGCCAGCACGCCAAGCATGCCAAGCAGGAATGGATCGCCAAGGCGCTCGCGGAAAAGGCCGAAGACGATCGCTGCCCCAGTCAGGACGACGATGAAGACGATGAGCCGGGTGACCGCTCCCGGTCGCGTGTTCTGGTCGACGATAGGTACCGGATAGAAATCGCCGCGCGCTTCCTTGGCCATGTGCCCCCTGCTCGTGAATTCCGGTGTCGGTTGAATCATATTCTCAGGGTTGGGAAAAGGCCCGGCTGCAGATGTCCGCTAAAAATGACGCCGTTCGGCTCCCGGCGTTTCAAGCTGTTCACGAAGCGTGAAAGGCAACTTGCGGTGGCCTGCCGCAACAGTCTAGTGTCGCTTCTCTTCGAAAGCTGATTTTGGGGGAACCAATGCTGCAATGGCTGGATGGCGTGGCGGGTCCTGGTTATGCCGCAGCAATCCTATGGACGTTTGCAGTACTTGTCCTTCTGCTCATCATTCTTCTTATCATCAGGCTGATCCGCAGCCTGACGTTCGGGACATTCGTCGCCGGCGGCAGGAACCGCAAGACGCGGCTGGCTGTCATGGATGCCACAGCGGTCGACAGTCACCGGCGGCTGGTGCTGGTGCGCCGTGACGATATCGAGCACCTGCTCTTGATCGGTGGTCCGACCGACGTCGTCGTCGAGCGCGACATCAGGCTCTCGGCGTTGCGGCGCCCGGCATTGACCGGAGACAACGGCCACCAGCCGGCAGCAAGGTCTGCTTCGACCACAGCCGCGCCGGTGAGGCAAGCGCCACCGCAGCCGGCAAGCGTAACCGCGACCCCTGTCCGAGCCCGCCAGACGGCGACGATGCCGGCAACAATGCCGGCGCCGGCGCCGGCGCCGAAACCGGCATCGAACGTCACGCCGTTGCCAAGTTATGGATCCGTCAACGCCAGTGCCTCGCGGCATGCGCAGCCGCCGGCAAGACAGGACTCCCCGGCAAGATACGAGCCGCCGGCACAGCACGAGTCGATTGACGATGCGCTGATGAAGGAGCTGGAGGTTTCCCTCGACGAGCCACGCTTCAGCCAAACGCCGAGCAAGCCGGTGGCGAAGGCATCACCCTCTCTCGACGACGAGATGACGAAGCTCCTCGGCGAGTTGTCCAATCAGAAAAGATAGGCCGATAGCGAACGGCCAATGAAAATGGCCGGAAAACCGGCCATTGTGAACGCTTTACCGATGCCGCTGTTTTCCCGGCGACTCAGTCGTCGCGGTAGACCTTCTCGCGCCGCTCATGGCGCTCCTGTGCCTCGATCGACAAGGTGGCGATCGGGCGCGCGTCGAGCCGCTTCAGCGCGATCGGCTCGCCCGTCTCCTCGCAATAACCGTAAGTGCCTTCGTCAAGGCGCTGGAGGGCCGAATCGATCTTGGAGATGAGTTTTCGCTGGCGATCGCGGGCGCGAAGTTCGATGGCGCGGTCGGTTTCTGAGGAGGCGCGATCGGCGAGGTCGGGGTGGTTGGCGTTTTCCTGCTGCAGGATTTCGAGAGTTTCGCGCGCTTCGCGCAAGATGTCGTTCTTCCAGGTGACGAGCTTCATGCGAAAGTAGGATTTCTGCCGCTCGTTCATGAACGGCTCGTCTTCGGAGGGTACGTAATCGGCGGTAACGATGTCGTTCATTCGACTCACCCAACAAACCCCAAATTTGGCGCCTATATATTCGCGGACCGAAAGCTGCACAAGGTCAATCGACGACAGTTTCACGCAATTGTTAGTCTCGGACAAAACGGCATCGGCGATGCCCTTTTTGCGAAGAATACGACCGAATCCGTACATGATTCGCTATGCTTGAGGGGCGCTTGCCATTGCGCACGGAGCTCTTCTGATGGCAAATCCTGCGGCGTGCTGACGGGTTCGGTGCCCGGCACAACGGGGATCCGGTGACCAGACTGTACCTGCTGAGGCATGCGAAGGCCGGCTGGGCGCTGCCTGGCGTGGCTGACTTCGACCGCCCGCTCGATCCATCCGGCTTCGCCGATGCCGAAGCGATGGGCGTCCTGATGCGTTCCCGCAAATACGCACCGGCCCTCACCCTTTGCTCAAGCGCCAAGCGCGCCCGCCAGACGCTGGAAAGCCTGGCTGGCCACACGGACACGGGCCGGGTGCTGTTCTGTGACACCCTCTACAGCGACGATGCCGCCGCGTACCTCACTGCCATCCGGCAGAATGGCGGGCTGGATGCCTTGCTCGTCATCGGCCACAATCCGATGATTGAGGATCTCGCCATGGCGCTCTCAGGCGACGGCAACGAAACCGCGCGGGCCATGCTGAACCACGGCTTCCCGACCTCCGCACTTGCGGTGGTCCGGTTCAACGGCAGACTTGCCGAGGCTGCGCCAGGCACCGGCTATCTCGAAGCCTTCCTGACGCCTGCCGATATCTGAGGCCATTTCAAAGCCGCGCATCAAAGCCTATATCGGATCCTGACCGGCCCGCGAGAACAGATTTGGCATCATCGCTGACGACTTTTACCGACGAGGCGAAGATTGCCTTGGATACGTTGTCAGGCCGCGCTGCCGGGCTTTTCGCTCCGTCGCTGCGTCTTGGCGTGACCGGGCTGTCCCGCGCCGGCAAGACGGTGTTCATCTCGGCCCTTGTGCACAATCTCGTCCATGGCGGACGCTTGCCGCTGTTTGAGGCACAAAAATCGGGGCGCATCGCCAGGGCTTTTCTCGAAGAGCAGCCGGACGACGCGGTCCCACGCTTCCAGTACGAGGATCACATCGCAGCTCTTGTCGACGATCGCGTCTGGCCGGATTCGACGCGTGCGATTTCCGAACTGAGGCTCACCATCGAATACGAATCGGCCTCTGGCTGGAGCCGCATGTTTTCCGCCGGCAAATTGTCGGTCGACATCGTCGATTATCCCGGCGAATGGCTGCTCGACCTGCCGCTGCTCGGCAAGTCCTACGCCGATTTTTCGCGTGAGGCCTTCGAGATGGCCGTGTTGGCGGTGCGTGTCGACCTTTCGCGGGAATGGCGGGCGCTCTCCGATCCGGTCGACCCCAACGCCGAGGCCGACGAGATGACGGCGCGCCGTCTCGCTGAGAGCTTCGCGGCCTATCTCAAGGCCTGTAAACTCGACGAGCGGGCGCTTTCGACCTTGCCGCCCGGCCGCTTCCTGATGCCCGGCGATCTTGAAGGCTCGCCCGCTCTCACCTTCGCGCCGCTGCCGAATCTGGGCGGCCGGCGCGCCCGCTCGGGATCGCTGCAGGCTATGATGGAGCGGCGCTACGAGGCTTACAAGACGCATGTCGTCAAACCGTTTTTTCGCGAACACATCACGCGTCTCGACCGCCAGATCGTGCTGATCGACGCATTGCAGGCATTGAATGCCGGCCCCGGTGCGATGGCCGATCTAGAGCGCGCGGTCACCGAAATCCTGTCCTGTTTCCGGCCCGGCCGGGGCAATTTCCTGACCGACCTGTTTTCGAGGCGTATCGACCGTATATTGGTGGCCGCGACCAAGGCCGACCATCTGCACCACGAAAGCCACGACCGGCTGCAGGCGATCGTGCGGCGGCTAGCCGACCGAGCCGTGGCGCGGGCGAATTTCACCGGCGCCGACGTCAACGTCGTCGCTATGGCTGCCATGCGCGCGACCCGGGAAGGCACGGTCAAGCAGGGCCGCGAGACTTTGCCGGTCATTATCGGCATGCCGTTGCGCGGCGAAAAAATCGATGGCGAAACCTTTGACGGAAAGACAGAAACAGCCATATTTCCCGGTGACTTGCCGGAGAAAGTTGATGCGGTGTTCGATGTTTCCGAATCGACCCGCCGGCAGAACGATGACGACCCCGCGATCCGCTTCGTGCGCTTTCGCCCGCCGAAACTCGAGCGCACCGCCGAGGGCGTCACGCTGTCGCTGCCGCATATCAGGCTCGACCGCGCGCTGCAGTTCCTGATCGGAGATCATCTCGCATGAGTGCGCCCCGCAGACCGGCGGCCTTTCGCATCGAGCCGGAGCCCCAGCAGAAGGAAGATTCGACGGCTCACCATACTGCGTCCGGGGCCGCGCCGGCGCGAAAGCCGCGTACCGTGACGGCGGATCTTGCCGTGGTCACACCGGCGGAGATCGACGTCTTCGACGAGCCTGATATCGTCGCCGCCGAACCGCCGCCGGCGATTGCGCCGCGAAAACGTTCGCTGCTTGGCAGCCTGTTCTTCGGCGCGCTGGGCGTTCTGGTTTCGCTCGCCGTCGGCCTCTGGACCGACCAGCTGATTCGCGACCTGTTCGAGCGCGCCGAGTGGCTGGGCTGGCTGGCTGCCGCTATGGCCGCGATCGCCATCCTGGCGCTTCTGATCATCCTCGTGCGCGAATTCATGGCGATTGCCCGCCTTGCCGAGGTCGAAAAGTTGCAGAAGCGGGCGCTCGATGCAATTGCCCGTGACGATCCGAAGGCCGCCCGCGCCGTGGTCGACGAGTTGTCGGTCTTTGTCTCGGCCAAGCCTGAAACCGCGGCCGGCAGGCGCTCGCTGGCCGAATTGCGCGGCGAGATCATTGACGGCGGCAATCTGGTGCGCCTGGCCGAGACCGAGATACTCGGCCCGCTCGATGCCCGCGCCAGGGTGATGATCCTCGAAGCGGCGAAGCGCGTCTCCCTGGTGACCGCGGTCAGCCCCCGCGCGCTGGTCGACGTCGCTTATGTCGTGTTCGAAGCCGGCCGGTTGATTCGCCGGCTGTCGGAACTTTATGGCGGCCGCCCCGGCACGCTTGGCTTTTTTCGCCTGGCGCGCAGCGTTCTGGCCCATCTCGCGGTCACCGGGTCGATCGCCGTCGGCGACAGTTTCGTCCAGCAGATCGTCGGCCACGGCCTTGCCGCCCGGCTCTCGGCCAAGCTCGGCGAAGGCGTCGTCAACGGCATGATGACTGCGCGCATCGGCATTGCAGCGATGGAAACCGCAAGGCCCCTGCCCTTTTACGCGGTCAGGCGGCCCGGATTGGGCGATTTCCTCTCCGCGCTGACCTCCTTTGCAGCAAAGAAAGAAAAAGAAACATCCGCTTCCGGAACGTGACTATTGCCTTGGGGTGACAAAGCATTAACCAATCTTGTCCATGGTCGGAAGCGTCCAAACCAGTCTCTTTGTTGCCGGGTGTCGTCGATGAAAAGCGTTATTCTGTCCAGCGGGCTGCCCGTGGCGCTCGCGCTTGTCGCAACCGTCGGCATTGCCGGAAAGACCTCGGCGGCGGAACCGGACAAGCAGTTCTTTCGGTCGGTCGAAGGCAAATGGGTCGGCCCCGGGGAAATCGTTGCCGGCAAATACAAGGGCACGAAATTCACCTGCAGCTTCATCGGCTCGACGCCTGACGGCAAGGTCGGCATGTCGCTCGACGGCGGCTGTCGGGTAGGCATGTTCACCCAGCAGATGTCGGCAACGATCGAACACAAGGGCCGGCAGGGCTACAAGGGTAGCTTTATGGGCGGGGCCGCCGGCTCCGGCCTCGACATTATCGGCGGCAATGTCGTCGATGCGCACAAGGTGGTTTTCACCATCAATCGCAATCAGTTGCGCGGCGTGATGCAGGCGCTTGTCCCCGACGACAATTCGATGACAGTGACCGTTGCCGTGCGCGTCGACCAGCAGCTGGTCCCGGTCATCGGCATGAAGCTGAAGCGGATCGATGCAGTCGAGGTCGGCTCCATAACTCCGAACTGAGCTTTCAGCGTGAGAAGGGCGGCGGCCAAACGGCGCCGCCCTCTTTTGATTTGCAAATAAGTGCTCAGCCTTTGATCGCGGCAATCACCTCGTCATAGGCCTTGCAGGCCGCGGCTGCTGTCGTGCCGCCCTGATACTTGGTTGTCACCGCCTGAAAGGGCCGCGACTTGATCGTCGCTCGCCCTTCACTGGCCGAAGCCGGGTCCTTAGCGCCGGATTGCTGGAACAAGCAACGCGCGGGAGCCCATTATCCTGTTCAGTGCGCCTGCAATATCGCCTTCACAACGCGCCGGATTCGCACTGTTCGATCCGCCCCGAAGCCCCTATCTTGGCCGCTTGTTGCAAGAGAGCGGAACGGCAGGCATGGCGGCAGAGGCATCAAACGGCGATCTGATCCAGGTGGTGGCGCTGCTTGCCGCCGGCGTCGTTGCGGTGCCGATCTTCAGGCGTATCGGACTTGGCTCCATCCTCGGCTATTTGACGGCCGGCGTCGTGATCGGTCCGTTCGGGCTGCGCATTTTTTCCGAATCGGAAGCCATTCTTCATGTCGCCGAACTCGGCGTCGTCATGTTCCTGTTCATTATCGGGCTGGAGATGCAGCCGTCACGGCTATGGGGCATGCGCCGCGAGATCTTCGGGCTTGGCGCGCTGCAGGTCGGCGTCTGCGCGGTCCTGCTGACCGGCGTCGGCCTGGCGGGAGGTTTCCCGATCGCGCAATCCTTCGTCGCCGGCGCCGGTTTCGTACTCACCTCGACGGCAATCGTCATGCAATTGCTGGAAGAACGCGGCGACCTGGCCACGCCCAAGGGCCAGCGCATCGTCTCGGTCCTGCTTTTGGAAGACCTGGCCATCGTGCCGCTGCTGGCGCTGATCGCCTTCCTCGCGCCGGGCGGCGCCGACATGAGCCTGTCGGATCGGTTGACGGAGGTCGGCATCGGCCTTGCCGCGATCGTCGGGCTGGTGCTTGCAGGACGCTATCTGCTCAATCCGTTCTTCCGTATCCTGGCGGATGCGCGCGCCCGTGAGGTGATGACCGCAGCCGCCCTTCTGGTCGTGCTCGGGTCGGCGCTCGCCATGCAGCTTTCCGGCCTGTCGATGGCGATGGGCGCCTTCCTGGCCGGCGTGCTTTTGTCGGAATCGACCTTCCGCCATCAGCTGGAGGCGGACATCGAACCGTTCCGTGGCATTCTGCTCGGACTGTTCTTCCTCGCCGTCGGCATGTCGCTCGACCTGCATGTGGTCGTCGTCAACTGGCAGCTCATTGCCATCTATGTCGTCGCCTACATGATGATGAAGGCGATCGGCATCTATATCGTCGCCCGCATTCTCAAAACCGGCCACCGGGAAGCGCTCGAGCGCGCGGTCTTCATGGCGCAAGGCGGCGAATTCGCCTTCGTCCTCTATTCCGCAGCGGCGGCTGTCGGTATCATCGATAGCCAGGCCAATGCGATGCTGACCGCCATCGTCATCATTTCCATGGTGCTGACGCCCTTAGCGATCATAGCATTGCGGTATCTGACGCCACGCGACGAGCAGTCGCTTGAAGGCGTCGATGTCGCCGAAGGCCTGACCGGCAGCGTGCTGATCATCGGCTTTGGCCGGTTCGGCCAGATCGCCAGCCAGCCGCTTTTGTTGCGCGGGATTGATGTGTCGATCATCGACAATGAGGTCGAGATGATCCAGGCGGCGGCCGATTTCGGCTTCAAGGTCTATTACGGCGACGGCACGCGGCTGGACATTCTGCGTGCCGCGGGAGCCGGGCGCGCACGCGCCGTCCTGATCTGCGTTGACAAGCCCGATGCCGCCGTGCGCATCGCCGAGCTCATCAAGGCGGAGTTTCCGTTGCTGACGGTGCTGGCGCGGGCTTTCGACCGCGGCACGGCATTGCAGCTCATTCGTGCCGGCGTCGACTATCAGCTCCGCGAGACGTTCGAATCGGCGCTTGTCTTCGGCGGCTCGACACTGGAAGCTCTCGGCGTCGATCCGGAAGAGGTCGCCGAGGTAGTCGAGGACGTCCGCCGCCGCGATGCTGCCCGTTTCGAACTTCAACAGGCAGAAGGCATCCGCGCCGGGCGGCGCTTCCTCAAAGGCAATATCGGCACCCCCATCCCGACGCCGCTCAGCACGCCACGGCGCGTGGGCCAGGCGCTCAACGAGGAGACCGCCGGCGTGCTGCAGAAATCCGAACCGGCCGATTAAACGTTGGAAAGACGCGAATGATGAACGAACTGGACGACCGCGCTGTCTCCATCATCAGATTCTGGCGCGACGCCGGGGAGGACGCGTGGTTCGAGAAGAACGACGCCTTTGATGCCGACTTCCGCACCCGGTTTCTCGATCTGCACTTTGCCGCCGCCCGCCGCGAATGCGACGGCTGGTCCGAACACGCCGAAGGGTCGCTGGCACTGATGATCCTGCTCGACCAGTTTCCGCGAAACTGCTTTCGCGCCACCGGCCACATGTACGCCACGGACCCGCTGGCGCGGCATTTCGCCGGGAAAGCGATCGCTGCCGGCCATGACCTGGCACTCGACGAAGAGCTCCGCGTTTTTCTCTATCTGCCCTATGAGCATTCGGAGGACCTCGCCGATCAGCTCAAATCGGTAGAGCTTACCGCCGCCAAAGCCCCGATCTATCTGAAATATGCGATCGAGCATCGCGACATCATCCAGCGCTTCGGCCGCTTTCCGCATCGAAACAGGATGCTTGGCCGCGAGACGACACCGGACGAACAAATGTTCCTCGACGGAGGTGGGTTCTCCGGCTGATTTCAGGCACCGATGGCGACAGCATCAGGTTTTCCACCAATCCCGGCCTGACGCCAGCCGTTCAATGCCCGATGTGTCGACGGCGGCCAGCCGCTCCGATACGCTCTTGCCGTCGACCACAAGCTCCGGCGCAATTTCTGCCAGCGGCGCCAGCACGAAGGCGCGCTCCAGCATGCGCGGATGCGGCACCTCCAGTCCGGTCTCGTGGATGATGCGGTCGCCGAACACCAGAATGTCGATATCGATCAGGCGTGGACCCCAGCGCTCCTCGCGCACCCGCTTCAGTTTTCGCTCGGCGTCGAGGCAAAGGTCGAGCAAAGCCCGTGGCGCGAGCGCGGTCGAGATTTCGGCCGCCGCGTTGAGGAAATCCGGCTGATCGAGCTTGCCCCAGGGCGGCGTGCGGTAGAGCGACGAAACGGCAACGACGCGCGTTCTCTCGTTGGCATCCAGAATGCCCAGTGCCGCAGCCATTGACTTCGCCGGATCACCGAGATTGCCACCAAGGCTGAGATAGACGGTGTTGTTGTTGTTACTATTCTGGCCAGACAACGGTCACCTCGACATGATCGAGCACACCCGGCACCGGGGCGTTCGGCTTGCGCACGGTGATCTCGGCCTTCTTGATCTGCGGAAACCGCGCCGTCAGCGCCCTCGCCACTTCGAGCGCCAGCGCTTCGATCAGAAAGCGCCGTTCGCCGGTAATGATCTTCTCGATGACCGCAAAGGCGATGCCGTAATTGACGGTGTCCTCAATGGAATCCTCGACCAGCGCCCGCCCGGGATCCACCATGAGTGCCGCATCGACATAAAAGCGCTGGCCGAGCGTCTCTTCTTCGTCCAGCACACCGTGCCGGGCAAAGAAGGCGCAGTTCTTCATGCGGATGACATACATGGCTCAGCTTTCCCCGATCTCACGTGCCAGCATAGCATCGGCGATGGCCAGCGCATCCACGTTGATTGCGACATCGTGGACGCGAAAGAGATGCGCGCCTTTGAGCCTCAGGATGACGCTGGTGGCCGCGGTCCCGGCGCCTCTTGCGGCTGCGTCGCGGCCGGTGACGGTGCCGATAAAGCGCTTTCGCGATGTGCCGGCCATCAGTGGAAAACCCAGCGCATGAAGCTCGGAAAACCGTGCCATCAGGTCAAGATTTTCCGCTGCCGTCTCCTTGGCAAAGCCGAAGCCCGGATCGAGCACGATATGATCGTCGGCAACACCGCTCCGCCGCGCGATTTCCAGCGACTTCCTGAGGAAGAAGAGCTGATCGGCAATCACGTCCGGCAGTTTCTGCCGGTCCCGTCCCGTGTGCATGACGACAAGGCCAGCGCCGGTTTCGGCCGCGACGCGGGCAATGCCCGGCTCGCGCTGCAGGCCCCAGACGTCATTGACGATATGCGCGCCGGCTTGGACGGCAAGCCGGGCCGTATCCTCGCGATAGGTATCGACCGAGATCAGCGTTCCGCCGGCCTTCACCAGCGCCTCGATGACGGGCAGTATGCGGGTTTGTTCCTCCTTTGCGGAGACCGCAGACGCCCCGGGACGTGTCGATTCTCCGCCGATGTCGATGACAGAGGCCCCCTCCTCGACCATGCGGCGCGCCTGGGCCACTGCTTTTTCCGGCGCATCGAACAGGCCGCCGTCGGAAAAACTGTCCGGCGTGATGTTGAGGATGCCGACGACCACGGCCTTGCCGCCAAGGTCGAGATGGCGTCCGTGCGCCAACTGCCATCGCCCTGTCATCATTGCCCATCAACCATGTTCGATCCCGCGGCGTGGCGGGGGATCAATTCCGTTGCGCCGAGGACGGCGGTAAAGCAAGGTGGGGAAAGAGGCAACACGATGAAACGATCCCTCCTTTGCGCCCTGATGCTCGCTCTGACCGCATTCCCGGCCGGCGCTGCAACTCTCGTCAAGACATATAGTTATTTCCCGATCGGCGGCAGGACGCTCGACGACATCGAGACCCAGCTGTCGAAACTCGGCCCTCAGGTGAAAAGCACCGGGTCGCGGCATCCGGGAGCTACCCAGATGGCGTTCACCACCCGCGTCAGCTATGCGCAAAAGCCGGGCTCGTGCTGGATTGCCGATGCTGTCGTCACCGTCAAGGTCAAGGTCATCCTTCCTGAGTGGCGCCGCCCGCGCAAAGCCGATGCCGGCGTCAGGCTGTTCTGGGATACGTTGTCCGCCGACATCAAGCGCCATGAGGAACGCCACGTCGAGATTGCCAAGAACCACGGCCGCGAACTAGAAGACGCCTTGAAGGCGAGCTACCCGGAAAAGACCTGCGAACTGGCAAAGGCCAAGGCCGCAAAAATCACTGCGGCCATGCTTGCCAAACACGACCAGGACCAGATGCGCTTCGATCGCGTCGAAAGCGCCAATTTCCAAAGCCGCATCCTGCGGCTTTTGCACTATCGCATCGAGCGCATTGAGAACGGCCGGCTCGCTCCCGGCTGAACTCCGCGTCGTCGGACAAAGCCAATTTTGCCGAAACATAGTGCCAGCTTCGGAAAACTTTCGAGCCGCTGTCGAAATCGGCCTATAGCGAACGACATATGCCAGGTTCGCAGGGATCAGCCTCCGGCAAACGCCAATCGGCGTACTAGATGCTTCCCAGCCCGTCGCGGACGTGTACGCAGGCATAATGGATGAACGGATATGGACCAGGCTGTCGACAAGCAAACGATGGTGGAAACCAACGCGCCGCTGAACGAAACCGAGAAAAACGCCATCATCGGCGGCGTGCTTTTGTCGATGCTGCTGGCGGCGCTCGACCAGACCATCGTCGCGCCGGCGATGCCGACGATGGCACGTCTGCTCGGGCATGCCGAATATCTGCCATGGATCGTGACCGGCTATCTTCTGACCGCGACCGCCGTGGCGCCGCTCTACGGCAAGATCTCCGATATTTATGGTCGCCGGCCGACCGTCTATGCTGCAATCCTGATCTTTCTCGCCGGCTCGCTGGTCAGCGCCACGGCCCCTAACATGCTGGTCCTGGTTGTCGGCCGGGCGATCCAGGGCGCCGGCGGCGGCGGTCTGTTCGCCCTGACGCAGACCGTGATCGGCGACCTCGTGCCGCCGCGCGAGCGGGCCCGATACGCCGCCTGGATCTCGGGCACATGGGCCGTCGCCAGCATCGCCGGGCCGCTGCTCGGCGGCACCTTCGCCGAACATCTGCATTGGTCGCTGATCTTCTGGATCAACATTCCGCTGGGCCTGCTGGCCATGGCGATCATCAACAACCCGCTCAAGAAGCTGCCGATCGCCGCAAAACATCACCGCATCGACGGCCTCGGCGCGCTGCTTCTGGTCGCGGCCACCTCGCTGCTGCTGCTTGCCTTGAACTGGGGCGGCAGCGAGTATCCGTGGCTGTCGCCTGAAATCCTTGGACTGCTCGCCTGCTCGGCGGTGTTCTGGAGCGCGTTCGCGCTGCGGCTCATGCGCGCGGCCGAACCGCTGATCTCGCTCGAAGTGCTCGGCAATCCGATCGTTCTCGCCGGCACATTGTCGATGTTCCTGCTGCAGGCCGCCAATGTCGGCTTGTCGGTCTATCTGCCGGTCTACCTGCAGTCGGTCGTCGGCCTGTCGGTCAGTCAATCGGGCACCGCATTGCTTGGGCTGATGCTCGGCACGGTGGCCGGTGCGACCTTCAGCGCGCGAATGATCCCGCGCTTTTTTCACTATAAACGCATTGCCATGATCGGAACTGTTTTCTCGATCCTGTGCCTCGGCGTGCTCAGCCTGGTCGCCGGGCATGCCTCACTGTTGCTCGTCGAGGTGTTGACGACCTGCGTAGGCCTGGGCACAGGCACGACCTTTCCGGTTGCCACCGTCTCGGTCCAGAACGCCGTCGATCGTATGCACCTTGGCGTGGCGACCGGCGTTCTCACCTTCCTGCGCTCGCTGGGCAGCGCGCTTGGCGTCGCTATGCTCGGTGCCGTCGCCCTTGGTTACGGGCTGCCGCTGGCCAGCGAAGGCACGCAGCCGGCCGGCCATATCGCCTCGGCCATGCCGTTCGTGATGATCTTTCTTGCCGCGGCCGCGATCTTGCTGTTGTCGCTCATCACGCTCTGGCTGATGCCGGAGAAAACGCTTCGCGGCCATGCCGAGGCTGTGGCCCCAACCCTGGCCGAATAGACCTGTCCGGCGAAATCCGGCGAGCTTCAGTCGACCACGCCGAGCTTCTTGTGCAGGCTGGTCGACGAGGTCGTATACTGGAATACGATGCGCTCGCCGGGGCTGATGATGCGCTTGGCTGCCTGCGCCATCAAGGCGACCTCGTGGAAGCCCGACAGGATCAGCTTCAGCTTGCCGGGGTACCAGTTGATGTCGCCGACGGCGAAGATGCCGGGAACCGACGTCTGGAATTTTTCGGTGTCGACCGGGATCAGGTTCTCGTGGAGGTTGAGCCCCCATTCGGCGATTGGGCCGAGCTTCATCGTCAGGCCGAAGAACGGCAGCATCCGCGTGCACGGCACTTCGACATCGCCCTCCGGCCCCTTGATCGTGGCCGAGACTAGCTGGCCGTCGCTGCCGGTCAGGCCAGTCACCTGTCCAACCTGGAATTCCAGCTGCTTCATCTCCTGCATGGCATACATCTTGTTGACACTGTCGGGCGCTGCGCGGAATTCGGGCCGCCGGTGCACCAGCGTCACGCTCTTGGCGACCGGCTGCAGGTTCAGCGTCCAATCGAGCGCCGAATCGCCGCCGCCGACGATGACGAGGTCATGGCCGCGAAAGTCCTCCATCCGGCGCACCGAGTAGAACACGCTCTTGCCTTCATAGGGTTCGATGCCTGGAATCGGCGGCCGCTTCGGCTGGAACGAACCGCCGCCGGCGGCAATCACCACAATTTTGGTTTCGAACACCTCGTTTTCGTCGGTAATGACGCGGAAGCTGCCGTCGTCCAGCCTTTCCAGGCTCGAAACCATGCGGCTATAGGTGAATTCGGGCTTGAACGGCGCGATCTGCTCAAGCAGCTTGTCGACCAGGCCTTGCGCCGAGATCGAGGGCCAAGCCGGAATGTCGTAGATCGGCTTTTCCGGGTAGAGTTCGGCGCATTGCCCGCCGGGCCGGTCGAGTATGTCGATCAGATGGCACTTCATGTCGAAGAGGCCGAGCTCGAATACGGCAAACAGGCCGACAGGCCCTGCCCCGACAATGAGTACGTCCGTCTTGGTGATAGCGGTCATGAAGCATGCGCCTTTATGGGAAAACGGCGCGACACTGCATGACCATTGGTCCGCTGCCAAGCGGCAGCCGCAAAAATCGGCTTCAGCCCTGGCGGGCCGGCACACGCACGACCAGCCCGTCGAGGGCGTCGCGCACCTTGATCTGGCATGACAGCCGCGAGTTCGGCTGGACCTCGTAGGCGAAATCCAGCATGTCCTCTTCCATGGCTTCCGGCTCGCCGACCTCCGCCGTCCAGGCTTCGTCGACATAAACATGGCAGGTCGCGCAGGCGCAGGCGCCGCCGCATTCCGCTTCTATTCCCGGCACCGCATTGCGGATCGCATTTTCCATGACGGTCGAGCCGTTTTCGGCATCCACGTCAAAATGCGTGCCGTCATGGGCGATGAAGGTCAGCTTGGTCATTTGTCACCTGAAGGGAGTCTGAGCCGACATAATCACTCTGCCGGACAAGTCAACTGCGGCGCCAAAGCGCCGCTGTGTGGCGTTTTGGGAATAAGCGCTACCGGCTGATGGCGGCGACGAAGTCGCGCACTTCTTCGATCAGCGAGCCAAGCCGCTTCAGCGTGCTGGCGTCTTCGGGCCGGCATTCGATCGCGCTGGCGCAATCGGCAATGGCGAAGGCGCCGACCCCGCGCGCCGAGCCTTTGAGCCCGTGTGCCAATAGCAGCCGCTGCCTGACATCCGCATCGACGATCTTGTCGCGCACCGACAGCGCCTGCTGCACGAACAGAGCCAGCACCTCCTGCTCGAGGCTCCGATCGCCCATCGTCTGGCGCGCAAGATGCGCCAGGTCGATCGGCCGCGCCCCGGCTGTCCCCGACACGTCGCCGCCGGGCATCGAGAAGGCAATGCCGTTTTCGCCACGTATCACTTTGAGACTCCGTTCTTCGACCGCCGCAAAAACTAGGCGTATCCGGTGGACAACGGGTTAATGATTGGCCCGGAAAAATGTCGCGATAACGGCGCCGGAATCACGGCTGTGTTAACCTTATATTTAAAGTTTTACGTATCGGGCGGAATGCATGTTTTCTTTACCCGGCTGTGTCATTACGATACGACAGGTCCATTTTCAGCCTCCTGCGCGGGACACGCTAGGCAGAATCAATAAGCAGAACCATAAGTCCCGCGGCAGCTTGTACAGGGTAGCGAAGGCATGGCGAAGAAACCAACGACGACAAGAACGCTCGACAGCGACGTAGCCAGGGAACTTGAAAAGGCACTTGATATCGATCTGAGCGGCGATGCCGGCGGCGACTTCGACATGGCTGCATCCATGGAAGATCTCGAAGCGCAAATATCGCAAGCCGCCGACGAGCTGGCGCGCGAAGGTCGCAGCCAGAACGAAGCGCCTGCCCCGGACCAGACCCAGAACGCGGCACCTGCCGCCAATCAAAGCCAGATCGCAAATCCCGCGCCAAAGGCCAAGCCGGCTGAGTTGCGTCCTGTCGCAACGCGCAATGGCTCGCAGCCGGCAGCTTTCTCGCCGGCCAACGACGATCGTCAAAAAGACTATAAGACGCTCCTGCACACCCTCAATCGGCGCGCCTCGAACACGATCTACTGGGTCGTGGCTTTCGTTTCGCTGGCCTGGATCGCCGGCGCTGGCGGCCTTGCGAACCTGTTGTTCGGACCTGGCATCTGGAACATCCGCACCTTCGATCAGTTTTTCGCCCGTCCGGAGCTGATCGGCCTGGCGGTCGCGGCAATCGTGCCCGTCATCCTGTTCTGGGCATTCGCAGTGATGATTCGCCGCGCTCAGGAGATGCGCCTTGCCGCGCAGTCGATGACCGAGGTGGCCTTCCGTCTGGCCGAGCCGGAAAATCTTGCCCAGGATCGCGTCATGATGATCGGCCAAGCGGTTCGCCGCGAGGTGGCAGCCATGGGCGAAGGCATCGAACGCACGCTTGCGCGTGCCGTCGAGCTCGAAACGCTGGTCCACAGCGAGGTGAACCAGATCGAGCGCTCCTATTCAGAGAACGAGTCCCGCATCCGCTCGCTGGTCGACGGGCTGGGCAGCGAGCGCGAAGCGGTCGTCACCCATGCCGAGCGCGTGCGCGCCTCGATCACCGGCGCCCACGAGACACTGAAAGACGAGATCAACGCCGCCAGCGATATCATTCGCGACAGCATTCTCAACGCCTCGACCAAGCTGTCGATGACGATCAACGAATCCGGCGACACGCTGATCGACAGGATCAACGGAAGCTCGATGTCGATCTTCGATTCGGTGGAAGGCCGGCTCGAATCGATCACCGATCGGCTGTCGACGTCGGGCGAGGCCTTCGCCAGCCTGCTCGACACCCGGATCGCCAAGCTGACGGACACCACCGATGGCCTGACGCGGTCACTGACCGACCTGCTCGACGACCGCACGAGCGGCATGGTGTCGCTGCTCGGCGGTGCCGCCCGCACACTCAATTCGGAATTCGAAGCCAGCCTCAACGGCATCGAGCGGACGCTTGCCGAACGTGGCCAGGCGCTGATCAGCGAGTTCCAGACCCGCGCCGAGGCGCTCGACACCGGCACGCAGAAGCTCAACGCCGCGCTGGAGGCTCGCGCACGCCAGATCAACGAGACGCTGGTCGAGCGCGCCCGCGAAATCGCCCACACCTTCCAGGATAGCAAGGAGACGCTGTCGGCGATGATCGATCAGGGCAAGACCCAGATCGGCGCCGACATGGCCGACATCATTTCATCGACCTCGACCATGCTTGAAGCCCGCGCCGGCGATTTCGCCGGGCGCATGGAAGCGGCGCGCCATGTCGTATCGCGTTCGTTCGATACGGACATCGAGCGGCTTGCCGATGCTCGCGCCGGCATCGAGGAAGCCGTCGAGAACCACAGCCGCAAGCTTTCCGAAAGCCGCGACCGGATGGCGGCGGCAATGCAGGCCGATCTGGCGAAGTTCGCCGAAGGTCGCGCCGAAATCGACGCAGCGGTGGCTAACCAGGTGCAGAAGCTAGCCGAAGGCCGCGGCCTGATCTCGCGCGCCCTTGAAGAGGATCTGCGCAAGGTCAATGAATCGCGCGCAGCGATCGACGCTTCGCTGGGCAGCCATCTCGAAAGCCTTGAAGAGGGTCGCAACAGGCTTGCCCAGGCCTTGAACGAAGACTCTGGAAAGCTCGTGCAAGCCCGCACGATAATTGATGAAATGGTTGCCGGGCATGTCGGCAAGCTCGCCGAAGGCCGCAGCATCCTTTCGCGCGCGCTCGAGGCCGACCTCGGCAAACTGGCAGAGAGTCGCGCCAGCATCGACGGCCTCGTCGCCGGTCAAGTCGAAAAGATCGCCGAGGGTCGCGCCATACTCGCCAGTGCGCTGGAAGCCGACATCGCCGGCATCAATGGCCTCATTGAGGCCCATTCGGCGAAATTGACGCAAGACCGCAGCGGGCTTTCCCAGTCACTCGATAACGACCTGTCCGACATCAGGAGCCTGATCGCCGATCATTCTGGCAGGCTCGCCGACGACCGCAGCCTGCTTTCGAAGACGCTTGAAGACGATCTTGCCAAGCTGGCCGAAAGCCGGTCGAGCATCGATGGGCTGGTTGCCGGCCAGGTCGAGAAGCTGGCCGAAGGCCGCGACATCCTCAAGCGCGCGCTTGAATCGGACCTAAACGCGATCAAGGGCGTCATCGCCAGCCAGTCTGAAAAGCTGGCGGAAGACCGTGGCCAGTTGTCGCGGGCACTGGAGAGCGACCTGGAGGCTGTGCGGGGCGTTGTCTCCGATCACATGAACAAGCTCGCCGAAGACCGTTCGACCCTTTCGAAGGCGCTCGAAGACGATCTCGCCAAATTGGCCGAAAGCCGCTCGAGCATCGATGTGATGGTTGCCGGCCAGGTCGAAAAGCTGGCAGAGGGCCGCGACATCCTCAAGCGTGCGCTCGAAGCCGATCTGAGCACCGTCAAGGGCGTCATCGCCAGCCAGTCCGAAAAGCTGGCGGAAGACCGTGGTCAGCTGTCGCGGGCACTGGAGACCGATCTCGAGACCGTGCGGGGCGTCGTCTCCGAACATATGAACAAGCTTGCCGAAGACCGTTCGGCCCTGTCGAAAGCGCTCGAGGACGATCTTGCCAGGCTGGCAGAGAGCCGTTCGAGCATCGACGGGCTGGTCGCCGGCCAGGTCGAGAAGCTGGCTGAGGGTCGCGACATCCTCAAGCGCGCCTTGGAAGACGATCTTGCCAAGCTGGCCGAAAGCCGCTCGAGCATCGACGGACTGGTTTCCGGCCAGGTCGAGAAACTGGCCGAAGGCCGCGATATCCTCAAGCGCGCCTTGGAGGCCGATCTCAACACGATCAGGGGCGCCATCGCCGATCAGTCGCAGCTATTGACCGATAATCGCGCGCAGTTTTCGCGTGCGCTGGAAGCCGATCTCGGCAACGTCAACAGCCTTGTCGCAACCCACGCAGAGAAGCTCGTCCAGGACCGCTCGACCCTGTCGAAGGCGCTCGAGGACGATCTCGCCAAGCTGGCCGAAAGCCGCTCGAGCATCGATGGGCTGGTTGCCGGCCAGGTCGAGAAACTGGCGGAAGGCCGCGACATCCTCAGGCGCGCGTTGGAAGCCGACCTGGAGAGGCTTGCAATGAGCAGCAGCGAGGTCGACGAGATTGTCGCCGGTCATGTCGGCAAGCTGAGCGAGGGTCGCGACATGCTGACCCGCGCACTGCAGGACGATCTCTCCAGGCTCGCCGAAACGCGCAAGGATGTCGACCGTTCGCTGTCCGGCCATATCGACCAGATTGCCGCCAGGAGCACCGACATCTCCGATGCGATCGCTGCGGACGTAGAAAAGATCGAGCAGGCGTTCAGCCGGCAGACAGGCATCATTGAAGAGCGCGCCAGCACAATGGAGCGGGCGCTGTCGACGGGTGTCGACAACGTGCGCAGTGTGCTCGAAAGAAGCGCGGTCTTCGTCGCCGGCGCGCTGCGCGAGAAGGTCATGGAAGTTACCAGCGCGCTGCATGAGCAGGCGGGCGCGGCATTCAGCGATGCCGACCGCAAGATCGCCGAGCGCGCCGAGCAGACCTCGGCCGCCCTGCTCGCCAGGGCGGAGGACATCGCCCGCACCTTTGAAGAGGCGGATCGTCGCCTCGCCGCCCGCGCCGAGGATACGTCGAGCGCACTGATTGCCCGCGTCGACGACACGTCGAACAGCTTGCTCGCGCGTGCCCAGGAAACGGCCGATCAGCTGGCAGCCAGAGCAAGTGAGATTGCCGGCACCTTCGACGCGGCGGACCACAGGCTGGTCTCTCGCGCCATCGAAACGGCCCAGTCGCTGGCGGCACGTGCCGGCGACATCCTGCGCAATTTCGAAACGGCCGACGAGCGGCTGGGCGTGCGCATCGGTGAATCCGCCGAAGCGCTCGCGGCACGCGCGTCGGATCTCGGTCGCATTTTCGATGCCGCCGACCAGCAACTTATTTCGCGCATTGCTGAAGGCTCCGAAGCACTTTCGGCCCGTGCGTCCGAGATCGGCCGCATCTTCGAGGAGGCCGATCATCGCCTGGTGTCCCGTATCGCTGACAGCAGCACCGCAATCGGCGAACATGCCGACAACATTGTCGGTGCCTTCACCAGCACCGAGCAGCGGGTTGCCGAACGCGCCAGGCAGACTGGCCAGGAACTCGCCGTCCATGCCCGTGAAATCGAGCAACTGCTTGCCGGTGCCGACGAACGCCTGGCATCGAGTGCTGCCGCCACAGCGGCCCGCGTCGAGGAGCAGGTCGCCAGCGTCGAGAACCGGCTCGCCTACTCCGCCGAGACAATGGGCCAAAAGCTCAACGAACAAGTCTCGGGTGCCGAGGCGCAACTGGTCTCGCGTGCCAACACCATCGCCGAGACCTTTACGGCGGTCGGCCAGCATATCGGTCAGAGCACCAATGACGCTGCAAAGACCATCGGTGCCAATACTCGCGAGCTCAGTACGATGCTTGCGGCCCGTTCGGCAGAAATATCGAAAATCCTGGACGAGACGGCGCGGCCTCTGGTCGAGCGCTTCGCCCAGGGCGGCTCCGAGCTGCAAAAGAGCATGGAAGAGGTCACCGAACGTGCGACCGAGAAGCTGCGCAATCAAAACGCCGCCCTCGTCGACGCCATCGCCAGCCGCACGGCCGAAACCCTGTCGGCCGTCGAAGGCGCGCGCTCGACGCTTGCCGACAGCGTTGCCGACCTCATCGGCCGCATGACCACCTCCAGCTCGCAGCTCGGTCAATTGATCGAGCAGGCGGCGACCAATCTCGGCCAGGTCGACGAACGCCTGACCGGGAGCACGCAAAGCTTCGCGGCGACCACGGAAAAGACCGCGCAGACCTTCGCCAGTTCGGCGCGTCTGGTCGATTCGAACACGACGCGGCTCACCGAGCTGTCGTCGTCGACCTTACGCGAGGTTGCTTCAATCGCCACCAAGTTCGACGAGCACAGCCGGTTGCTTTCCAGTGCCTCGGACCTGTTGAGCTCGGCCCAGAGCAATCTTGAGCACACGCTCGAAAGGCAATCGTCGCTGGAGGACCTCGCCGTCGGCCTTGTCAAGAAGTCGGAAGATCTCGAAAGGGTCATGCGCTCGTTCGAGAATTTGGTCGGCCAGACGCTGCAGAACGCCGAGGGCAAGACGCTGGAATCCGCCGACAAGATCCGTACCGCGATTTCCGAAGTGGTCGATTCGGCAACCAAGCGCTTTGCCGATGCGACCGAGGAGATGCGGCGTACCGCCGGCTCGATCAAGAGCGAGCTCGACCTCACCCGGGCCGAGCTTAAGAAAGGCGTCATCGAGATGCCGGAAGAGGCAAAGGAATCAACCACGGCTATCCGCCGTGCCGTTTCAGAGCAGATCAACGCGCTGAAGGAACTTTCTGAAATCGTTGCGAAATCTGGCCGCAGCGCCGACAGTTCGGAACAGCGCAACCTGCGTCCGGCGCCGCAAGCGCCTGCCGCACGCCCCGCCGAACCGCCACGTCGCCCGGCTCCGGCTCCCGAACAGCGCCGTGCACCGCAGGCGCCTTCGGGCGAGACGGCGCTGCGCGGCACGCTCGACCTCGAACGTCCGGCAGACCAAGCGCCGCGCCAGCGCGACCCCAACGGCCGCACGCCGCAGGGCGGTTGGGTGCGTGACCTCCTGACCGGTGCATCACGCGAAGACGACGCCAAGCCGGCAGCGCCTGCCGAAGCGCCGCGCCCAGCTCCCGCTGCGCGGTCGCCGCTTCATGTCGTGGAATCGCTGAACTCGCTCTCGGTCGATATCGCACGCGCCATCGATCACGATGCCTCGATCGAGCTGTGGAACCGCTACCGGCGCGGCGAGCGCGACGTCTTCACGCGCCGACTTTACACGCTGAAGGGCCAGCAGACGTTCGACGAGATCCGCCGCAAATATCAGTCGGAGGCGGAGTTCCGCGCTGCTGTCGATCGTTACTGTGACGATTTCGAAAAGCTGCTCAAGGACGTGTCGCGCAACGACCGCGACAACATCATGGCACAGACCTACCTGACGTCGGATACCGGCAAGGTCTACACCATGCTGGCCCACGCCAGCGGCCGCCTGCACTAAGCGGCGGGACAGGAAAACAGAAAGTGCACTCTGCCCTTTCTGCTTAGACCCGATACTGAAAAAGATAGTCCGCAAATCTCCTGATTTGGTCGGATGTTTGCGCCCAGAGCAGAGGCCGGTATCTCGTGGCAATGCAGACAATTCGCGGTGATCTGCTTCAGCTTGCGCTCGACGGAACGTTCGATGTCATTGTGCATGGATGCAACTGCCAGTGCCAGATGGGCAAAGGAATTGCTCTTTCCATAAAGCAGCCTTTTCCCGAAGCATATGCTGCGGATTGCGCGACATTGAAGGGTGACCCAGCCAAGCTGGGAAGCATATCCGTTGCCGAAATCAAGCGAGGCAGCCGCATTTTCCATGTTGTCAACGGCTACACTCAGTTCCATTGGCAGGGCAAAGGCGTGAAAGCCGACTACCAGGCAATTCGAAAAGTCATGCAGGCCGTCAAAGGTAAATTCGCGGGCAAAAGAATCGGCTACCCGAAAATTGGCGCAGGGCTGGCTGGAGGTGATTGGGAAACCATAGCCTCAATCATCAACGATGAACTCGCGGGCGAAGATCATACGCTTGTCGAATACGCTCCGTGAGCTGCTTCGGTCTCCAGCCGCCTCACAGCAGCTAGCCCGGTTCAGATCACGGTGTCCGTCCAGCGGACGATTTGCCCGGCCGCATCGCCGAACGCGGCATCGAGCGCGCCGACATAGGCCTGGTTGCCATTGCCCGAAACGGGCGCGATGGCGCTAAACGTCTTCGAAGCGCGCACTTCACCGTTGCGGTCATTCAATAGGCGCACGAACAGCTCGACCTCGGCATGTTCGCCCCCATCGACACGCACCTCGAACGAGCGGATCTCAACGATCACCTGATAGTCGATCGCCAGCCCCTCGCCTGGCTTGCCGACGCCGGTGAAGCTGCCCGAGCGCTGGAACGTCTCTGCCAGCCGCGCCTGTACGATCATCGGCAGCCGGTCGGCCCATTGCGCGCCCTTGAGATACTGGATCGATCGCGGCGATGGCTTGATGACGATGTTCTGGCTGTCCAGCGCCTTGAGCGCCGATGGCTGGGCGATGAGGATCTGGCGGCGGCTGTGGGCACGCGCTTCCAGCGACGGCGCCGAAAGCTCGAACGTATCCAGCGGCGCCGGCTTGCCGCCCAGCGCCGCACAGCCGGCGAGCGAAAGCGCCAGCAGTGCCGCTCCGGCCTTGAACCCACTCGATCTGACGCTGCCTGAACTGATCGACTTCAAACGCGATCCCCCCCGGATCGTGGAAACAACGCGCATCCGCAAGCTATGTTCTTGCGGTGGGCGCAGGCCGAAGTCAACGGCGCACCCTGCCGTCGAACTGCCGGACCTCACCCTCGCCGCCGGACAGGATCCGCTGTGGATTGCGGCTGAGGTCGGTCACCGCCTCTTCGATGCGGTTGATCGAACGACGGCTGTCCTGGACCAGCGATTCGACGTTTTGCAGCCCCTGTCCCGAGAACCGCGCTAGATTGTCGGTGATGGTGCCGAGGCGGGCGTTCAGCGTGTCGGCGACCTGCTTGAACGATTTGAGCGTCGCCCTGGCATCGGCCATGACGCCGTCGGCCTGACCGGAGCCGAGCAGTTTGTCGACCTTGGCAAGGATACCGTCGACTCGCACCGAGGCATCGTTGAGGCGTCCTGCGAGCTGGTGCGCGTCTTTGATGGTTTCATCGATGTCGTCGGCTCGGTTTGCGAACTTGTTGGTCACCTTGGCGATGTCGGCGGCAGCCTCGTTGGCGTTTTCGCTGGCCTTCTGGATATTGGCAAGCGCGGTGCGAACCTCAGCCGGATCGATGCCGTCGAGAACGCCGTCGACCTTGGCCAGCGTGCCTTGCGTCTTCTGGGCGAAGTCGTTGATCGAGCCGACCGCGGTGTCCACGTTCTTGATGACCGTGTCGAACTGCTTGCTGGTTTCCTTGAGGTTGGAAGTGACTGTGTCGACATTGGCGACGATGCTCTTGATCTGGTCCTTGTCGACGGCGTTGAGTAGCCCTTCCGCCGCCTTCAGGGTGCCGTCGAGCTTGCCCGAAACACCCTTCAGTTCGTCCGCCAGCGAGCTGACGCTGGCCAGGAACTTGTCGACGCCGTCCGCATTCCTGGCCAGTGCATCGGAGAAGGTCTGGACATTGTTGACGGTTTGCGTCAGCGGCCCGCGAACATCCTTGGTGAAGCCTTCGAGCTCCGAAAGGACCTTGTCGGCGCGGGTGAAGATGTTCTGCGCCGTCTGCAGCAGGTTGGTGACCGCCGACGGATTGGCGACGATCTCGGCGACACGGCCTTCCTTTTCCGCCTCGTCGAGAAGTTTTGGCTCCTTGGGGTCGGCGCCCTTGAGCTCGATGTTGGCCTGGCCGGTGAGGCCGGCAAGCCCGATATCGGCCTGCGTCGACTTGGTGATAGGTGTATTCCGGTCTATTTCGGTGTCGGCGATAGCAGCGGTCGGATTGTCGACGTCGATATAGACACGGCGCACGTCGCCGACTTTGACGCCATTGAACAGCACGAAACTGCCACGGCCGAGCCCCGAAGCGGAGCCTGGAATGCGCACGCGCAGCACCGTCGTCTCACCCTTTTCGCCGATTGCCGCCGTCCAATAGACGAAAGCGAAAGCCGCGAGGATCGCGGCCAGCGTGAAAATGCCGACAATGACGTAGTTGGCCCTGGTTTCCATTGCTCACTTATGGCTATGCGCGCGCCGCAAGATCAAGTTGCCGGGCGCGTTTTCCGCGGAAATAGGATTTTACCCAGGGTTCCTCGCTCCTGAGCATGTCGTCGATCGTGCCCTCGACCAGCACTTTCTTTTTGCCAAGCACCGCCACGCGGTCGCACGCCGTAAACAGCGTGTCGAGATCGTGCGTGACCATATACACGGTCAAATCCATCGTATCGCGCAGCTTGACGACCAATTCGTCGAACTCAGCCGCGCTGATCGGATCGAGCCCGGACGTCGGTTCGTCGAGAAAAACGATGTCCGGGTCGAGTGCCAGGGCGCGCGCCAGCGCAGCACGCTTGATCATGCCGCCCGAGAGCTCGGAGGGGAATTTCTGCGCCGCATCCGGCGGCAATCCGACCAGCTCGACCTTGAGCATGGCAAGTTCGTCCATCAGCTTCTTCGGCAAATCGAGATATTCGCGCATAGGCACCTGAACGTTTTCGAGGACCGTCAGCGCCGAAAAAAGGGCGCCATGCTGGAACAGCACGCCAAGCCGCATGTCGATGCGAAGGCGCTCCCTTTCGGTTGCCTTCTCGACGTCAACGCCGAACAGTTTGATTGTTCCCGATTGCTTGCGCGTCAAGCCAAGGATGGTGCGCAAGAGAACAGATTTGCCGGCACCCGAGGCACCGACGAAGCCGAGAATCTCCCCGCGCCAGATATCGAGCGACAATTTGTCGAGAACAACCTGGTCGGCGAACGACACCGTGATGTCGTGCGCCGACAGCACGATCTCGTCTTCTTTGGCCTTCGCCGCCACCTTGGTCGTGTTTGTGCCCGGCAGCGCCATGTCAGAACTCGATCGCTGCATAGAACATGGCGAAAAGCCCGTCGAGGATAATAACCACGAAGATCGACTTCACCACTGAGGCGGTCACATGCTGGCCAAGCGATTCGGCGCTGCCGCCAACCTTCATGCCCTCGACCGAGGCAATTATGCCGATGATCATGGCCATGAACGGCGCCTTGATCAGGCCGGCAAAGATGGTGCTGAGGTCGATTGCGACACGCAGCCGGTCGATGAACGCTGCCGGTGCAATATCGGAGTAGAGCCATGCAGCCAAAATGCCGCCGCCCAGTGCGGCAAAGTTGGCGATGATCGTCAGGCAAGGCAACGCGACGACCAGCGCGACGAGCCGCGGAAACACCAGCACGCCGATTGGATTAAGGCCGATCACCTTCAGCGCATCGACCTCCTCGCGCATCTTCATCGAGCCGATCTCGGCGGTGATCGCGCTACCGGAGCGGCCGGCGATCATGATCGCCGTCATCAAAACGCCGAGCTCGCGCAGGATCAGCACGCCGACCAGGTCGACGACGAAGATGTCGGCGCCGAAATAACTGAGCTGATAGGCGCCTTGCTGGGCGACGATCGCACCGACGATGGCCGACATCAGCACGACTACCGGTATAGCGCCGACACCCATGCGATCGATCTGGTTGAAGATCGCCGCCATGTTGACGGCATGGCCGCGGCCAAGCTTCATCTGAGAGCCGCGTATCGTGGCGCCGAGGATATTCATTGCGGCCAGGAAATCGTCGCGCATCTCATAAACGCGCCGACCTACCGCCTCGAGCCCGCGAATGATGAAGTTGGGCGGCTTTGCCGGACCTGATTCGGGCTCGCGACGAACGGCGTCCCCGACGGCGCCAAGCAGGATCGAGGCGATCTCGCTCTGCCCCTGCATCGTGATCTCGACGCCCTTTTTTTCGAAGCTGCTGACCAGGCGGTCGATCAGCCACGCCCCGGCAGTGTCCATCTTCTCGATTTGTGAAAGGTCGAGCGCCAGCGTCTTGAAGCCGCCGCGCTTCTCGATCTTGCGCATCTCGGCATCGACCAGCGCCACGGTACGTGTCGTCCAGGTTCCCGAGAAAGCGCAGCCGAGAACGTCGCCCTCCTCGCCGATCGCGATGCGCGGCTGGTGGTCGGGCTCCTTGGCAGGGCCGCTTGCGTCGCGTTTGCGGATGGTCAACATGGCGTCCTGTTTAGCCTGACGGGGCCGACCTGTCGATTTGCCGACATCCTCCTTGTTGCACAGCCGGAGCAGAAAAATATGGCGCGTGTCATTTCGGTCGAGGCCGAGCGCTTTCCGATAGCCGGGACCTTTACCATTTCGCGCGGCTCGAAGGCCGAAGCGGAGGTGATTTCCTGCGCCATCACCGAAAACGGCCGTACAGGACGCGGCGAATGCGTCCCTTACAAGCGCTATGGCGAGACCATGGAGTGTGTGCGCGACGCGATCGAGGCGATGCGCAGCGAGATCGCGCACGGCATCAGCCGCATCGCCCTGCTCGATGCCATGCCTGCCGGCGCGGCACGCAACGCCATCGATTGCGCGCTCTGGGACCTGGAAGCGAAGATCAGCGGAACACCGGTGGCGCATACGATACGAACCGTTCCGTTACGACCGCTCGAGACTGCGTATACATTGTCGCTCGCCGAGCCGGAGGCGATGGCGGCGCAGGCCCGCGCCAACGCCCAGCGCCCGCTACTCAAGGTCAAGATCGGCGGCGACAACGACATCGCGCGCATCCGTGCAGTGACGGCGGCAGCACCCGACAGCCGAATCATTCTCGACGCCAACGAGGGCTGGAATAACGACAACATCGTCGCAAACCTTGCCTTTGCCGCCGAGCACGGTATCGCCTTGATCGAACAGCCGCTGCCGGCGGGACATGACAGTATTCTTCGCCACATCGCGCATCCGGTACCGATCTGTGCCGACGAAAGCGTGCACGAGGCGAAGGACCTTGAAGCACTTGTCGGCCTTTACGACGCCGTCAACATCAAGCTCGACAAATCGGGTGGCCTGACCGCTGCACTCGTGCTTCGCGACCGCGCCCGCGAACTGGCTCTTGGTGTCATGGTCGGCTGTATGGTCGGCACATCGCTTGCGATGGCGCCGGCCGTGCTGTTGGCGCAGGATGCCGATTTCGTCGATCTCGACGGTCCGCTGCTGCTGGCCCGCGACCGCGTTCCCGGTCTCGTCTACCAAGGTTCGCTGGTGTCACCGCCCGAGCGGGCGCTGTGGGGCTGAACGCGCGGCAAGCCCGATCAGAGCCAGGCCCGTCAGGGCGATCGGGATCATCGCAAAGAAGCCATTCGCGCCGAAGCGGTCGTAAAGAGGACCGGAAATCAGCGTCGCCGCCGCCATGAAGAAGCCATTGGAGAAGTAGGCGATGCCTTGCGCCGCCCCGGTGCGTTCTTCCGCGACCGTCTCACCGATCATCTTTTGCAGGCCGATCAGCACCAGCGCCACCGAAACCGCGTGCAGCGTCTGGATCGCGAAAAACCCGCCAACGCCAAGCCCAAGCGGCCAGATCAGCGGAAAGGCGAACCAGCGCACGATCGCGCCGATCCCGGCAATCAGCATGATCGAGACGACCGAGAAGGAGGCGAAAGCGCGGGTGAAAACGACGAACATGCATATCTCGGCGACGACGCCCCACCCCCACAGAAGCCCGACAACCGAATCGCTGATGCCGATCGACTTCCAGTAGATCGACACGAAACCGTAGAGAAATGCGTGGCTGGCGGTGATGACGCCGACGCCTGTCGAAAAATAGAGGAAGTACCGGTTGAGGAGTTTCGGTGCCGATTGCTGGATATCGGCGGCCGAAAGCGGCGAGGCGCGGCGTGGACGGCCAAGGCGCGGCGCAATCAGTCCGGCGGCTAGCGCGGCACACAGCGCCGCGAAGATGATCACCGGGACAGCCTGGGCACCGCTCGCCGACAGGATGAAACCGCCGGCGAGATTGGCACAGAGATAGGAGATCGAGCCCCATTTGCGCATGCTTGCGTAATTCGAGCCGAAGCGGCGAACACCTGAAAGGGCGAGCGAATCGGCAATCGGCGAATGCGGCGTCCAGACGACCGTCAGGGCCAGCGACACGGCAAGTACCGTTGCGTAGGTCGGCGGCAGGAGGTAGCCGGCGGACAGGATCAGCGATGCGGCGACCAGCGCAACATAGACATTGGCGCGGTCGCTCGCTTTGTCTGCCAGCGCAGTAAGAAAAGGCGTCGTCGCCACGCGCAGGAACATCGGCGCGGCGAGGATCACGGCTATCTGTTCGGCATGGAACCCCTTCGCCTGCAGCCACAGCGGGAAATACGGCACATGCGTCCCGAGCGGAACGAAGAGCGTAAAGAAGATCAAGCTCATGCGCAGTTCGAAATGGCGTGGCTTGACGAGCTGTTCGGGCGAAAGCGGCGGCAGCGAGGACATTGACAGGCGATCCGTCGGCACGGCATTCAGCCGGGTCGGCCCGCCACACCTGCCGCTGCTTAACACGGCGAAAAAGTCGATGAAACCGCTGGACTAACCGATTGAAGCGAGATGCGGCCGGATTTGGTCAAGCCGCCTGGACTGCCCTGCCCTTGATGTCGATCGGCACGAGCACCTCGCTGCCGACCGGAGTCTCCGGCAGGACATGCGCCCAGTGCAGGATCTCCATCCTGCCGTCAAAATGCTCGACCACCGCCGTGCAGCTCTCCACCCAGTCGCCCGTGTTGATGTATTGCACGTCCTCATAGCTTTCGATCGCGGCATGGTGGATGTGCCCGCAGATCACGCCGTCGACATGCGAGCGGCGCGCCTCCTCGGTCAGCACGGTCTGGAACGAGCCGATGAAATTCACCGCCTTCTTGACCTTGACCTTGGCCCAGGACGAGAACGACCAGTAAGGCAGGCCGAGCACCTGGCGCAGACGTGTGATGACGCGGTTGAGCAGCATCGCCGCGTCGTAGGCATAGTCGCCGAGATAGGCCAGCCAGCGCGCATTATGGACGACGGTGTCGAACTGGTCGCCATGGATGACAAGAAGGCGTTTGCCGTCGGCGGTCTCGTGGATGGCGCGGTCGGCGACGACAATGCCGCCGAAATGAACGCCCTGGAACTGTCGCGCGAACTCGTCATGGTTGCCGGCGATGTAGGTGATGCTGGCGCCCTTGCGCGCCTTGCGCAGCAATTTCTGGATCACGTCGTTATGGCTTTGCGGCCAATGCCAGCTTCGTCTCAGGCGCCAGCCGTCGACGATGTCGCCGACGAGATAGATGATATCGGCATCGTGATGGCGCAGGAAATCGATCAGGAATTCGGCCTTCGCCGCCTTCGATCCGAGATGGACGTCGGAGATGAACATGCTGCGGAAAGTGCGAGGCTCTGCGCCGGACATCATTTGTCACCGTTGCTTTCGCCTGAGCCTATGCCCCGATTCATGCAACAACCGTATGACGGTTGCGATTGGTCCAGCCATCCGGATAGGTTGCCGCGGCAATCAGAGGAGAAAATCACCATGGATCTCGGCATTCGCGGCAAGAAGGCCATCGTCTGCGCTTCGAGCAAAGGCTTGGGACGCGGCTGCGCCATGGCACTGGCAGAGGCAGGTTGCGATCTGGTGATCAATGGCCGCAACGCCGACGTGCTGGCCAAAACCGCCGCTGAACTGCGCGAGAAATTCGGCGTCAAGGTGACCGAAATCGTCGGCGACGTATCCAAGCCCGATGTCCAGAAGGCGCTGCTTGCCGCCTGCCCCGATCCCGACATCCTCGTCAACAACAATGGCGGTCCGCCGTTTCGCGATTTCCGCGCGCTCGACCGCGAAAAGATCCTCGAGGGCGTCACCCAGAACATGGTGACCCCTGTCGAACTGGTTCAGGCCGTGATCGACGGCATGGCGGCGCGCGGCTTCGGCCGCATCGTCAACATCACCTCGCTGTCGGTCTATGTGCCTATCCCCGGCCTCGACCTGTCGTCCGGCGCCCGCGCCGGCCTTACTTCGTTCCTCGCCGGCGTCGCGCGCACGGTGATCGACCGCAACGTGACGATCAACAACATGCTGCCGGGAAAACTCGATACCGACCGGCTGCGCGGCCCGCACGAGGCCGGCACGCCCGAAGATCCGGCCGCCGCCGCCGCGCGCAAGGCGCAAGCAGCGGCCAACGTTCCGGCCAAACGGCTCGGCACACCGGAGGAATTCGGCCAGATCTGCGCCTTCCTGTGCTCGGTTCATGCCGGTTACCTGACCGGGCAGAACATACCGGTCGACGGCGGCCTCTACGTCAGCGCGTTCTAGCGAGAATCCAATGCTCAATGCCCACTGAATAGTGGAAGACGACCGGTTGCGGAACTTGGAGCCCGTCAGCATAAGCTCCGCCAATGCAACACTCGTCCCTCATATCCTTCCTCAACGGCGAGAAACCGCCATCCGAGCTTTGGCAGGAGATTGAAGCCGAAGTGAATGAATGCGTAGCCGCCGCGTCCAAGTCGGGCGGCGTGGGGAATGTCATCATCACTGACGGTCCAGATACGATAATTAATCGTCGACATGTGGACGTGCTGGTTGATCGGCTGGCGGACGGCATCCTACCGGTCCAAGCAGCCGCCTACATCGCCGATGCGCTAATCATGAGCGACGACTTCACCTTCGCGGATGATGGTGCCTCGGAGGTTCTGCTTTTCCTGTCGGACGAGAGCGCGCCCACTTCGCGAGCAGAGTTGCAAGCGCTGCGGAGCCGCCTTTCGACAGGAGCGTAGCGTCCGTTTCCACCCCTTGCGGACCTATGCGACTATTCTAAAGCTCTGAAATTGGCGACACAGCAAGGCATCGCGTCCTATATCTTGCCGGAAGAGCATGGATCATAGTTGTGGATACAAAATACGTCTCCGAAGAGATTTGGCGCACCTCGCTTGCGGCAGCGCGGGGCTATCTTGGTCACCTGCAAGCTCCTGAAAACCTGCCATACGCGGCAAAATCAATTTGTCATACCATCCGCCGTATCGAGCGGATAAGAGCGGCTGGACTTGCTGAATGGCAGGAGCGAGACAAAAGGACACGCTTCCCCTGACCGCTTTCAACCATTGCAGGCGCCCTCAGGCAAGCCGAAACAGGGCAACATTATGCTCAAAAAGGGCGCCCAGTTCACAAGAACTAGGGTTAGTCCGCATGCTATGTCCTGCCTCGCAAATGAAAAAATGAGACCGGCGAATGGCGTCTATTTATCGCTTTGTTGCGCAAAAACTGCTGTCGCACGGGGTTCGAGACACGGCCGACGGCAACCTTGCAATTACTGACCGGAGATTGTTCCTTGACTTCGTTCGTCTAGAACGAGCGGTTAGGCTAGAGGATTTCGCCACAGTCCAGTCTGCGGTGGTGGCGATTGAAAATCGTTGCTTATCAATGGGTAAACGTCATATCGCGGTGTTTGCATACATGTATCTCAGGTTTTCGGATGCGGCCCCAAAGTTTACTCACCTGGACATCGAGCTTGAGGAAGAAGGAGGTATCCGCCGAACAGTCGACTACCGGCGTAGGGTGTCGTCGACAGAGCGACTTGTCGGCGAGTGGGCTGCCGCTTGGTACGATCGCTATTCCAAGAGTTTCTTTCGTGCACTTTATAGGAGCAACAGCCCCACAGCGAACTAGCGAAAGAATACCTAATCGTCCGCAAACCACCACCTGAAGCAGACATTCGGCTCGCAGCTCGCTCCAGCAACGCGCCTATCGCCCCAACATTTCAATGGCAGACCGTACAGGCCGGCGGGCGGTGCAAGCCGTAAGCTCGCGCTTGCGACATATCACCTCTCGAAAAGCCTCGGCTGCATGCTAAGAGACTCAAACATCGAACGGACTGAACTGAGGAGGCGGCCGTCATGACAGGCGAAAGCAAGAAGGCGGCTCGATCCGACCTCGACGAAGCAGCGCTCTATTTCCATAAGCATCCCCGTCCCGGAAAACTTGAAATCCAGGCGACGAAGCCACTGGGCAATCAGCGCGACCTGGCGCTTGCCTATTCGCCGGGGGTCGCCGCCCCCTGCCTTGAAATCCGCGACGACCCGGCAACCGCCGCCGACTATACAGCCCGTGCCAATCTGGTCGGCGTTGTCACCAACGGTTCGGCGGTGCTGGGCCTCGGCAATATCGGTCCGCTCGCCTCCAAGCCGGTGATGGAAGGCAAGGCGGTGCTGTTCAAGAAATTCGCCGGCATCGATGTCTTCGACATCGAGATCGACGCACCGGGCATCGAGCGCATGGTCGAGACGATCTCGGCGCTGGAACCAACCTTCGGCGGCATCAACCTGGAAGACATCAAGGCGCCCGAATGCTTCGAAGTCGAGGAGCAGTTGAAAGCCCGCATGGGCATACCGGTCTTCCATGACGACCAGCACGGCACCGCCATCATCGTCGCCGCCGCCGTGCTCAACGGGCTGGAATTCGCCGGCAAGTCCATCGCGGATATCAAGATCGTCACGTCAGGCGCCGGCGCTGCGGCGCTTGCCTGCCTCAACCTTCTGGTCTCGCTCGGCGCGCGGGTCGAAAACATCTGGGTCACCGACCGGTTCGGGGTCGCCCATAAGGGCCGCGTCGAGGAGATGGACCGCTGGAAAGACCCCTATGTGAAGGACACCGAGGCGCGCACGCTGGCCGACGTTCTGCCCGGCGCCGACGTGTTTCTCGGCCTGTCTGCCGCCGGCGTGCTGAAACCGGAACTGCTGCACCACATGGCGCCCAAGCCGCTGATCCTGGCGCTGGCCAACCCCAATCCCGAGATCATGCCGGAAGCGGCACGGGCGGCGCGACCCGATGCGATGATCTGCACCGGCCGCTCCGATTTCCCCAATCAAGTCAATAACGTACTCTGTTTTCCTTACATCTTCCGTGGCGCGCTGGATTGCGGCGCAAGTGCCATCAACGAAGAGATGAAAATGGCCGCCGTTCGGGCGATCGCAGCGCTTGCCCGCGAAGAGCCGTCCGACGTTGCCGCGCGCGCCTATTCCGGCGAGACGCCGATCTTCGGCCCGGAGTTCCTGATCCCCTCGCCTTTCGATCCGCGGCTGATCCTGCGCATTGCCCCTGCCGTCGCCAAGGCAGCTTGCGAGACCGGCGTCGCGACCCGGCCGATCACCGATTTCGCCGCCTATATCGACAAGCTGAACCGCTTCGTCTTCCGTTCTGGCCTGGTCATGAAGCCGGTATTCTCGATGGCCAAGACGTCGAGCGCCAAGCGCGTCATCTATGCCGACGGCGAGGACGAGCGCGTGCTTCGCGCCGCGCAGGTCGTGCTCGAGGAAGGCATTGCCGAACCGATCCTGATCGGCCGCCCGCACGTCATCGAGGTGCGGTTGAAACGCTATGGGCTGCGCATCAAGCCGGGCGTCGATTTCGGCCTGATCAACCCGGAAGACGATCCGCGTTACCGCCACTATGTCGACCTTTTGATCGAGCTTGCCGGCCGCCGTGGGGTGACTACGGAAGCGGCACGCACCATGGTGCGCACCGACAATACGGTGATCGCCGCCCTTGCCCTGAAGCGCGGCGACGCCGACGCCATGGTCTGCGGCCTTGAGGGCCGTTTCGAGCGCCATTTGCGCAACGTCACGCTGATCATCGGGCCACGCGCCGGCATTAGGGATCGCGACCTGTCGACGCTTTCCATGCTGATTTCGCAGCGCGGCATCATTTTCCTCACCGATACCCATGTCTCCGTCGATCCGACCGCCGAGGAGATTGCGGAGATGACCGTTCTGGCGGCCGAGGAGATTCAGCGTTTTGGCATCGAGCCCAAGGCAGCCCTGCTTTCGCATTCGGATTTCGGCTCCCGCGATTCGCCAAGCGCCATGAAGATGCGGCAGGCGGCGGCGATCCTGGCGCGCATCGCGCCCGACCTGCAATGCGACGGCGAGATGCATGCCGACTCGGCACTGTCGGAGCAGCTGCGCCAGCGCGTCTATCCGCATTCGCGGCTGAAGGGCGAAGCCAATCTGCTGGTGTTCCCCAATCTCGATTCGGCGAACATCACGCTGACCGCGCTGCGCACGATGATGGACGCGCTGCATGTCGGCCCGATCCTGCTCGGCACCGACAGCCCGGCGCACATATTGACGCCGTCGGTCACCTCGCGCGGCGTCGTCAACATGACCGCACTGGCAGTGGTC
Organism: Mesorhizobium sp. M0998; assembly: GCF_040318885.1. Taxonomy (NCBI): domain Bacteria; kingdom Pseudomonadati; phylum Pseudomonadota; class Alphaproteobacteria; order Hyphomicrobiales; family Phyllobacteriaceae; genus Mesorhizobium; species Mesorhizobium sp. M0998. Next base: position 104,885 of record NZ_JAMYND010000011.1, on the reverse strand, counting down.
GAAGCCGCGCATAAGGCGCAAGCCATCGTCGAACTGGGATAGCCGCGGGCTTTCTCAGACTGGCTTGAACCGGAAATGCCCTGTCTGCCTGAAGGCAAACAAAGTGTCCTCTTCCCTGGCGCCGCCGCCGATATTGTGAATGACCAGTCTTCTTGTCGGTACCAATGTGGAGCGATTGGACGACACGATGGCAATATGCGGCAGATTGCCGGGCAGCATCTGGGCGACGAGATCCCCAGGCCGATAATCGGCGGGGTCTTGGCTGACGGGCAAGGTGGCACCGCGCCGCTCGAAATAGACCGCAAGATTGGGCACACGGCGGTGGTCGATGTTGCGGTCCGGCGCTTTCAGGCCCCAACCCTTCGGATAGGCGGCAAAATTGGCCCGCATATCCTCATGCACCAATTTTTGCAGGTCGAGATCGAAGGCGCGGCGATAGGCACGGATCACGACATCCGTGCAAACACCCCGCTCGGGCCCAACGTCCCCGCCCGGATAGGCCAGGCGTGTATAGGTCGGATCGTAGAGTGTGGTGACGCCGATCTGCTCACGGGCAGCTTCGACCAATTTGGTGCCCCAATCCGGCGTGATGGGCTTTTCCTGCGCCATGGCAACCGGCATCGCCAGGCACAAAAGACCAAATTGCACTGCGGCTCGACGGGTAATCGCGGTCATGCCAAGCCTCCGGGCGTTACTGAATCCAGGCATTCTTCTAGGCGAATACGCCTTTTTTCGTGCAACGCCAGGATGTCGCGGTTCTGGTTCTGTCCGAATATGTCGTGTGGCGTGGTCGATATGACAGCACCGGTCGTGATCGAAGCCGCGCACTGGCGCAAGCCATCGCCGATTTGGGCTGAAGCTGGAATCGGCGGTATGCTAAACAAACGATTAACCGCAAGCGCGGTAGCTTTCTGAACGACAGGCAGGCGGAGTTTCGGAGGGATGACGGGCGCATGTTGGAAGCTGACGCGTGCCGCCGCGCTGCTCGGTGCCCTGCTAATGTGCGACATTGCCGTCACTCAGGCGCGGGCCGCTCCGCGCCTCTGCCGCCAGCTTGAAGCCGATCTTGCCGCCGCTTCTCGTGGTGGCGGCGGCAAACCGGCTTTGCTTAGGAAATATGACGACGCAATCGTCCGGCAGCGCCAGCAGATTTCAAAGGCCGTCAGCCAGGCCAGCAGCGCCGGCTGCGGCTTTTCGCTGTCTCGCCGCAACGCCAACGCATGCGCAGCACTCGACGCCACCATCGATCGCATGGCAGCCAATCTCGACGCCCTGCAGGCCAAGCGCGGCGACCTTGCCGGCGGTGGTTCGCGACGTGATCGTGCGCGCATATTGACGTTGCTTGACGCCAATGGCTGCCGCGATGATGCGGCGGCGCGGACGCCCGCGCCGGTCCGCGAAGCCAGCCGTGAAAACGGCAAGCGAAACCTGCTCGACCAGCTTTTGGGCAGTCAGCCCGAAGAGGCCGACCAGGCTGAAGAACTGAGCCAGCCGGGCAACATCCGCACCGTGCTCAACAGCGCCGACATGGGCCAGCCCCAAGGCGAATTCCGCACCATGTGTGTGCGGACCTGCGACGGCTATTTCTTCCCGATGTCGAATGCTGCCTCGCTGGGCGATTTCGAGCGCGATCAGAAGAATTGCGAATCGAGCTGCCCCGGCACCGAGATGCAGGTTTTCTACACGCGCGGCATGAACAGCGATTCGGCGTCCATGACGTCTTCGGTGACGGGCAGGCCTTATATCGAACTGCCGACGGCCTACCTCTACAAGCAATCCGACATGCCGCGGCCGCCGACCTGCGGCTGCAATGCCGGGCAAAATTTCGAGATCATTGCCGGCAACCCGCCAACCCCGGGACAATCTGAGGCGAACGTGGCGACCACCCCGTTCGTTCCGCTGCCGGTTGCCAGGCCTGATCCGGCCGCCGACCCGGAGACCTTGGCCAATGCAGAAGGCGGCCTCGACCGTGAGGCGATCAAACGGCTTGCTGTCAAACCTGTGCCCTCGCCGACATCGCTGCCGCCGCCGGAGCAGCGCAAGGTCAGGGTCGTCGGGCCAACGTTCCTTCCCGACCCAGCAGCGGCAACAGATCTGCAAGCTCCGGACCCGAAGGCTGTCCCGTAAGCGCCAGCCTGAGCGGCATGAACAGCGCCTTGCCCTTACGGCCGCTCGCCGCTCGGATCTTGCCCGTCCAGTCCTTCCAGACGGTGCCGTTCCAAGGCTCTTCCGGCAGCAACTCGAATGCCTGGCGAAGAAAGTCGCGGTCCTCGTCGGAAAACTCCGCCGGCTCCTCTGGACCATCTCGAAGCGTACGCCACCAGATCGCCGCATCGGCCAGCCTGTCGAGATTGCCGCGCACGGCCAGCCAGAAAGACTCGGCCTGTTCGCCGGAGATGCCGAGCACGATCAGCCGGTCGCGCGCCTCGGAAAACGGCATGTGATGCAGCAGCGTGCGGTTGAGCACGAAGAGCTCGTCCGGGTCGAATTTGGCGGCGGATTTCGATGTTGCAGCCGGATCGAAGCGCTCGACTAGCTCGGCCATCGTTGGCACCGCCACGACGTTTTCCGAGGTGCCGACGAGCACCGCCAGCGAAGCGATCGCCATCGGCTCGATGCCGCTCTCACGCAGGCTCTGGATGGACAGCGCGCCGGTGCGCTTCGAAAGTCCCTCGCCTGATGCCGTTGTCAGGAGATTGTGGTGGCCGAACACCGGCGGCTCCGCGCCAAGTGCTCGGAACAGGGCTATCTGGACGCCGGTATTGGTGACGTGGTCGTCGCCGCGAATGACATGGCTGACGCCCATGTCGATGTCGTCGACAACCGAAGGCAATGTGTAGAGGTAGGTGCCGTCCTCACGCCGCAGAACCGGGTCTGAAAGCGAGGCGAGGTCGACGGTCTCTTCGCCGCGCACCAGGTCGTTCCAGTGGATTTCGGTGCGCTCCGGCTGTAGCGGATCGCTGCTGAAGTTGGGCAGCAGAAAGCGCCAGTGCGGCCGCCGGCCATCGGCCTCATATTCCGCCACCTGCTCGGGTGCCAGCGTCAGCGCCTCGCGGCCATAGACTGGCGGCAGGCCACGCGTGCGGCGCACCTTGCGCCTCAGGTCAAGCTCTTCAGGCGTCTCATAGCAAGCATAGACGAGGCGCGCCTCCTTCAGCCTCTCCAGTGCGGCATCGTAGATTTCGACCCGCCGCGACTGGTACTCCGTGGCATCGGGGAAGATGCCCAGCCAATGAAGGTCATACAGGATAGCGTCGGAAAACTCCTGCGTCGAACGGGCGACGTCGGTGTCGTCGAAGCGCTGGATGAAGCGGCCTTTGTTCTTGATGGCGAACAGCCAATTGAACAAAGCGGTGCGCGCATTGCCGATATGGATGCGGCCGGTCGGTGACGGGGCGAAACGGACGGTAACTGTCATGAGCGGGGCGTACCGGATGGTTTTGCTGTTGACAAGACGCGCCCCCGCGCTCGGCGGCAGACATAGAACATGACAAAGGCGAAGAAAAGACTGCAGCGCCGCACGTCTATCAAGACGCGCGGCACCGCAACCGTCAGATCACCAGGCCTTTGGTCAGTTCAAGCGCCTGGCGTTCGAACAGCCGGCGGTAGATGCCGCCTTGCAGCCGGATCAGTTGGTCATGCGAGCCCTCTTCGACGATGCGGCCGCGATCGAACACCAAAAGCCTGTCCAGCGCCCGCACCGTCGACAGCCGGTGGGCAATGACCAGCGTCGTGCGGCCGACCATCAACCGCTCCATCGCCTGCTGGATCAGCACCTCCGATTCCGAATCGAGGCTCGACGTTGCCTCATCCAGGATGAGAATGCGCGCATCGGCAAGAAAGGCGCGTGCGATTGCAACGCGCTGACGCTCACCACCCGACAGCTTTACGCCACGCTCGCCGACCAGCGTGCCATACCCTTTCGGCAAATTGGCGATGAAGTCATGCGCGCTGGCCAACCGCGCCGCGTGCTCGATCTCGGCCTGCGTGGCGTCCGGCCGGGCATAGGCGATGTTTTCGGCCAGCGACCGGTGAAACAGGATCGGCTCCTGCTGGACGATTGCGATCTGTCCGCGCAGCGACGCCTGCGCCACATTGGCAATATCCTGGCCGTCGATCAGGATATTGCCCGCAGTCACGTCGTAGAGGCGCTGGATCAGCTTGACGAACGTCGTCTTGCCGGAGCCCGAATGGCCAACCAGCCCAACCCGTTCGCCCGGCGCGATGTCCACCGAAAAGTCGCGATAGAGCGGCAGGCGGTGGCTGCCATAATGGAACGTGACGTTGTCGAAGGTGATACGGCCATCGGTGATCCGGATCGGTTTGGCTCCGGGCCGATCCTCGATGCCGAGTGGTTCGGACTGGAAGTCGACCAGTTCCTCCATGTCGTTGATCGAGCGCTGCAGATTGCGGATATGTGTGCCGATGTCGCGCAGATAGCCTTGCAGCACGAAGAATGAGGTCAGCACGAAGGCGACATCGCCGGCGCTCGCCTGCCCCCACGACCACAACAGCAGGGAGAACCCGATGACCGCTGCCCTCAAAAGCAGCAGCATCGTCCCTTGCGTGGTGCCGTTGACGGTGCCGCGCATCCAGGTGCGGCGCGTGCGACCGCGCCATTTGGCGACGACCTCGGCAAGCCGCGTCTCCTCGCGTTCCTCGGCGCCAAAACCCTTGACCACGGCGTTGCAGCTCACCGCGTCGGCCAGCGAGCCGCCAAGCCGTGTATCCCACGCATTGGCAAGCCTTGCCGCGGGCGCGACATAGCCAAGCGACAGCATCGTCGTCACCGCGATGAACAGAACCGAACCGGTGGCAACGACAGCACCCATCAGCGGCCAGAACCAGCCAAGCAGCAGCGTCGAGCCGACGAGCATGACGACCGATGGCAGCAGCGCGATCAGGATCGTGTCGTTGAGCAGGTCGAGCGCCCACATGCCGCGCGTTATCTTGCGCACCGTCGATCCGGCGAAGCTGTTGGCGTGCCAGTCGGTGGAGAAGCGCTGGACGCGGTGGAAGGCGTCGGCGGCGATATCCGCCATCATCTTCAACGTCAGCTCGACAATGGCCATGAAGGCGAGATTGCGCAGCACGACACCGGTGAGCGCCAGGGCCACCAGCATCGAAAAGGCCGCTGTCGCCGCGTTCCACGCAACATCGTCGGCCGCAGCACTGCTGGCGACGGCATCCACCAGCCGGCCGGAATAGAGCGGCGTCAGCACGTCGGCCAAGGTCGACAGCAGGAATGTGCCCATAATGCCGGCAAGCCGCCACGGCTGACGCCGCCAATGGCTGAGCGTGAAGCCAAGAACGCTGCGAAAGGCGCCCGCGCGCAAATCTATTCGAAAACGAGTCATGATGTCATTCGGGCGCAAACGAGCCCGATCCCACGAAAGTAGAAATTGAAAAACCGCGTCGGCGCCGTTTGGCGCCCGGAGATGCGGAGGTTTGGCGTATTTGGCGGCCCTGTAGAGGGGCGGCGACCGGCAGCGGCGAAATACCGGCCTCGGTTCAGCCTTGCCGCGAGGCTATCTCGGGCGCACTGACCAAGACCTAGGCTTCGCGGCCTCGCATAACGATGTCAAATCCTGGCATTCGGTTCCTCCTGAAGGGGAATCGCGGAGAGGTGTTTATAGAGACGCCTCAACGCCGCGCCAAGTCAGTAGATAGCCAAAAGCGCATCTGGTCCAAGCAGTGAGACGATTTTGCAACAATCGCGGGTTGTGCGCTGCCTCTGTTCAGGTTGCCGGGATACGGTCGAGGCGCATATAGCGGCCGTCGGTGGAAGGCCTGAAGCCGAGCTTCTCGTAAACCGCATGGGCGTCGTTGGTCGACAGGCTCCAATGCGTGACCGTCTTGACGTCCGAGTGGTCGGTAAGCGCCTGGACAAGCCGGGTTCCGATGCTTTGTCCGCGATACCCGGGCCAGACAATTATGTCGGCGAGATAGGCAAATACCGTACGGTCGGTGATCGCCCGGCCGAAGCCGACCTGATTGCCGCCGACATAGGCGCCGACGCACAGTGAGTTGGCAAAAGCGCGGCGGTGCAGTTCATCGCTGCGGCCGCTGCCCCAATAGCTCGCCTTCAAAATGTCGGATGTCGCCCGGAAGTCGATCCGCGACGGGTCGAAGCTGATTTCAAGGTTGGCCATGGCTAAACCGTTAAACAGGCCAATCGCCTACCCGCCATCCCTGAACCGGTTGGTAATGGGATAGCGGCGGTCGCGGCCAAAGTTCTTCCTGGTGATCTTCACGCCGGGCGCCGCCTGCCGGCGCTTGTATTCGGCGACGTAAAGCAGGTGCTCGACGCGCGTCACCGTCGCCCGGTCATGGCCGCGCGCGACGATGTCGTCGACACCCATCTCGTTTTCGATCAGGCACTCCAATATGTCGTCGAGCACCGGATAGGGCGGCAGCGAATCCTGGTCCGTCTGGTTCTCTCGCAGTTCCGCCGAGGGCGCCTTGTCGATGATGTTGTTCGGGATCACCTCGCCGGACGGACCGAGCGCACCCGGCGGCACATGCGCGTTGCGCCAGCGCGACAGCGCATAGACCTGCATCTTGTAGAGGTCCTTGATCGGATTGAAGCCGCCATTCATGTCGCCATAGAGCGTCGCGTAGCCGACCGACATCTCGCTTTTGTTGCCGGTGGTGACCACCATCGAGCCGAACTTGTTGGAAATCGCCATCAGGATGGTGCCGCGGGCCCGGCTCTGCAGGTTTTCCTCGGTGATGCCTTCCTTGGTGCCCTCGAAAAGCTGTGTCAACGTGTGCAGGAAACCCTCGACTGGCTCGAAGATCGGCACGATGTCGTAGCGGCAGCCGAGCGCGCGGGCGCAGTCCTCGGCATCCTTGAGCGAGTCCTTCGAAGTGTAGCGGTAAGGCATCATCACGGCGCGCAGCCGTTCCTCGCCGAGCGCATCGACGGCAAGTGCCGCGCAGATCGCCGAATCGATGCCGCCGGAGAGGCCGAGCACGACATTCTTGAAGCCGTTCTTGTTGACGTAATCGCGCAGGCCCAACATGCAGGCGCGATAGTCGGCCTCCTCCTTTTCCGGGATTTTCGACATCGGTCCGTCAGAGCAGACCCAGATGTCATTCTTTCGCTTCCAGGTGGTGACGTTGACCGTCTCCTCGAACTGGCTCATCTGGAAGGCCAGCGTCTTGTCAGAACCTATGGCAAACGATGCGCCATCGAAAACCAGCTCGTCCTGGCCGCCAAGCTGGTTGGCATAGATAATCGGCAGTCCGCATTCGATGACCTGGCGGATGACGATCTGGTGGCGGACGTCGACCTTGCCGCGGTAATAGGGCGAGCCGTTCGGGACCAGCAGGATTTCCGCGCCGCTTTCGGCCAGCGTCTCGCAGACGGCAACCTCGCCCCAGATATCTTCGCAGATCGGCACTCCCACGCGCACGCCGCGGAAATTGACCGGCCCCTGGATCTCGGGGCCGGCCTGGAAGACGCGCTTCTCGTCGAACTCACCGTAATTCGGCAGATCGAGCTTGTAGCGTTCGGCAAGGATCTTGCCGCCATCGGCAAAGATGATCGAATTGTGCGTGCCGGTCTTGCGCTTCAACGGCGTGCCGATGACGAAACCCGGGCCGCCGTCGGCGGTATCGCCGGCGAAATCCTCCGCCGCCCGCTCGCAGGCCTTCAGGAAGGCGGGCTTCAGCACCAGATCCTCAGGCGGATAGCCGGCAAGGAAAAGCTCGGTAAACAGCACGAGGTCGGCGCCTTGGCGGGCGGCATCCGCCCTCGCCTCGCGTGCCTTGGCAAGATTGCCGGCGACGTCGCCGACCGTCGGATTGAGCTGGGCGACGGCGATGCGCAATATGTCTGGAGCGGTCTTGTCTGTCATGCCCGTGGGTTTAGCGCGGCAAAATTCGTCGGGCAATGGCGTTCGTTTGGACCAAACAGTCGATCCTATTCGCCCATATATTCGCGCAAGGCTTCCGGCGGATGGTTCTCGCCGATCGACATTGCCAGAATGCGCGAAATGTGCCGGCGCGGCAGTCCGGTTTCCGCCGCCCAGGCGTTTATCTGCACTTGGATCTTGCCCAGGTCCTTCTTCGATGTCGGGCTCTGCGCGAGGTCGAGCCCGGCGTCGCGCAGCGCTGCCGCCATGTCGGCCGAGACGATGAAGGCGTCCCACTCCAGCCAGCGCAGAAAATACTGGCCGGTATTGCCGCCGAGCCGGCTGCCATGCTTGCCGAGATAGGCCATCAATCCGACCTGGTCATCCGCCGGCCAATTGGCCAGGAACTTGCCGAAGCTGCCATGCTCCTTCGACACGCGCTCGACGAAGGCTGCGTTGTCGCGTACGGATTTGATCTTCTGCGGATTGCGGACGATGCGCTTGTCGGCTGTGAGATCGTGCCAGAAATCGTCAGGCTGGAACAGCAGCCGCTTCGGCTCGAAGCCAAGAAATGCTTCCTCGAAACCCGGCCATTTCTGCTCGATGACGCGCCAGACAAAGCCGGCGGCAAAAACCCGCTCGGCCATAGTCGACAGGATCCGGTCGTCCGCAATCTTTGCCACCGCGGCATTGTCGGGCATAGGACCCAGCAGCGACGTCAGCGCTGCCTCACCGCCTTTGCGCTTCGCTGCACGGGCGCGAATTTTCTGAAAATCCACCATTGTTTCCTGACCCCATCGCGTCAATCTACCACTTCCCGTAGGAACCGGCAGCTTCTACCTCATCGCGGACGACGGAGGCGACGATGAACAAAACGATCGAGGACCTGGCAAGCCGCTGGCTGAAGCGAAAGCCGGACGGCCTCAGCGCGCTCGAAAGCCGGGTACTGCAATCTACGCTCGAGCGCACCACGATCTCCAAGGACACCAACAAGGCCGTCGCCTTTCACCAGACGTTTGGAGATCGCCTGGCCGACACCATCGCCCGGATCGGCGGCTCTTGGTCCTTCATCCTGGCATTCATTGGCTTCCTGATCCTGTGGACGGCAGGCAATGTCTGGCTCTTGTCGCGCGCCGCCTTCGATCCCTATCCCTTCATCTTCCTCAATCTCGTGCTTTCCATGGTTGCCGCCCTGCAGGCGCCAGTGATCATGATGGCGCAAAACCGCCAGACGGAGCGCGATCGAATCGACGCCGCCCACGACTATGAGGTTAATCTCAAGGCCGAGATCGAGATCATGGCGTTACACGAAAAGCTCGACGAACTGCGCCACAGCCAGATCATCGGCATGCGAGACGAGATCGCCCGGCTGGCCGAGCAGGTGAAGCGCATCGACGACATTCTGTCGAAGCAGCGAACGTCTTCATGACGGAAGTCATCCATCGTCTCATTGAGCAATATGGATTGGTCGCGGTTTTTCTGGGCTGCGTCGCAGAGGGCGAAAGCGCCGCAATTCTTGGCGGTTTTTTTGCGCATCAGCATGTCTTCATCCCGTGGCAGGCGTTTCTCGCAGCCGCGCTCGGCGCCTTCGGTGGCGACACGTTCTTCTTCATCTTGGGACGGAGCTTCGCCGACCATAAATTCGTGATCAGGCTCCGAGCCCGGCCGGGCTTCAGCCACGCCTACCGCCTTGTCACCTCTCATCCCAACATTTTCGTGCTGTCGAACCGCTACATCTATGGCCTCCGCCTGGTCGGCGGCATCGCCGCCGGGCTGTCGGGCATTGCGGCGGCGCGCTTCGTCATCCTCAACGCCATCTCATCGGTGGTCTGGGCGGCACTGTTCTGCACTGTCGGTTATGTCTTCGGGCTGGGCGCGGAGCACATCGTCGGCCAAGCGCTAGCTCGTCACGAGCGATTACTGATCGCTCTGGCAATCGGCCTTGTTGTGGCCATCCTCGGCTGGCTCGCGGCCCATATCGTCGCCAAGAAGGAACTCCGCAAGGGAAGCTGATCGTCAATCAATGCCGAGCGCGCGATCACCCTTCTCGAGGATCAGCGGAATGATCAGGTCTTCCTCGTCGGCAAGATGCCGGGTCAACATGGCGATCAGCCGGCCGTTCTCGTCGGCATAGGCATCGGCGGCGAAACGCTGTTTGTCTTCGCTCTCCTGAAGCGTGCGGATGAAGGCATTTGCCGCCTCGGCATTGCGCTCCAGTCCCTCATGGATTGTGTGGTGATCGGCATCGAGAATCTCGAAGCCGCGCTTCAGACGGGTCTCGGCCCTGGCGAAGACCGGGAAATAATGATGGTCCTCGACATTGTGATGGCCGTCGAGATTGCCGAGGAAATGGTTGAGGCGCGGCGCGAACCAGCGCGCGAATTCCGGCGCGTTCAGCCTACTTTCTCGATAATCGCCGATACCATTGGTGAGCATGCCGCCAAGCTCGCGGAACATGTCGTGCCGCTGCAGCCACATATTGGCTATGCCGTGGATATTGGCATGCGCCTGCCAGTCCTCGCGCGGATATTTTTCGACCAGCCAGCGCAGATCGTCCGGCAGGCCCTCACGTTCAAGCAACAGAAATCCGGTGGTATCGGCCATGTCAGGCCCCTCAGTTGACCGGCATGTAGTGTCTGAAACGTCAGATCGGTCCCCCGAGGATCCGCTCGATGACGGCGACGCCCCATACCCCGGCAGCGATCACCACCGAAATCAGCACCGCCAGCGAACCGCAATCCTTGGCCAGTTGGATATCGACGTTGAATTCGCGGCTGAACGCGTCGCATGCCGCCTCGATGCCGGTGTTCAGCACCTCGATCATGATCATGAGCAGCACCGCGCCGATCAGCAACGCATAGCCGCGCCACGATTCCGAAAGGAACCAGCCGAGCGGCAAGGCAAGCACGAGCAGCGTCAGCTCCAGCTGGAAGGCCTCCTCGCCGGCGGCCAGTTTGCGAAACGCCCGCACCGAATTGTAAAAAGCGTCGATCAGTCGCTGCATGCCAAAACCCTTCGGAATCACCGGCAGGGGATAGCGCAATGGCTGGACCAAGGGAATAAGGCGGCCTCTGCAAAGAATCAGCCGGCTGCCACCTTGATCGACGGCGTCGACTTCTCGAACTGCGGCAGCCCGTCATCGATGGCGTAATAATCGCCCTTGTCGCCGACGAAGATATGACATTCGCCTTGGAGCCTAGTTGGCGCGTCGAACAGCCCTGCCATGACCGAAACATAGCCGTCATCGCTCGGCTTCCAGAACAACAGAGAGCCGCATGTCTTGCAGAAGCCGCGCCTGGCGAACGAAGAGGCCTCGTACCAGGTGATGCTCTTCGCGCCGGTGATTGTAATGTCGCGGTCGGCAACGTTGGTCGCCGCATAAAAATGCCCGCTCTGCTTCCGGCACTGCGAGCAATGGCAGTAGACGACACCGCGTAGCGGTCCTAGTGTCTGGAACCGCACTGCCCCGCACAAGCATGATCCGGTGTGACTTTCAGCCATGTCGGCCTCCCGATGCAATTGCCATCGCCTGGCAGGATTCCAGTTTTGCGCGCGTTAGGCACGAGCAAATGCGACACCGGCGGGATTGAATACAAAAAGCGCCGGTTTTCGCCCGGCGCTTCTTCAATGACATCAAAGTTCAGATCATATCAGCCGTTAACGGCCTGCTTGTGCTGGACCGGATGGGTCTTCTTGAGCAGATCGGAGACCAGGAACGCCAACTCGATCGCCTGGTCAGCGTTGAGGCGCGGATCGCAATGGGTGTGGTAGCGGTCCTGCAGCTCTTCGGCGGTGATGGCGCGGGCGCCACCGGTGCATTCCGTGACGTTCTTGCCGGTCATCTCGACATGGATGCCGCCCGGATGCGTGCCTTCGGCGCGGTGCACCTCGAAGAAGGTCTGCACCTCCTTCAGGATGCGGTCGAATGGCCGTGTCTTGTAGCCGGCGGCCTCGATCGTATTGCCGTGCATCGGGTCGGACGACCACACCACGCTGCGGCCTTCCTTCTGCACCGCGCGCAGCAGTTTGGGCAGATGGTCGGCAACCTTGTCGGAGCCGAAGCGGGCGATCAGCGTCAGCCGGCCGGGCTCGTTCTCCGGATTGAGCAGGTCGATGAGCTGCAACAGGCCATCCGGCGTCAGCGACGGACCGCATTTCAGCCCGAGCGGGTTCTTGATGCCGCGGCAATATTCGACATGCGCATGGTCGGGTTGGCGCGTGCGATCACCGATCCAGATCATGTGGCCAGAGGTGGCGTACCAGTCGCCGGAGGTCGAATCGACGCGGGTCAGCGCCTCCTCGTAGCCGAGCAGCAACGCTTCGTGGCTGGTGTAGAAATCCGTCTCGCGCAGCGCGTAATTGGTCTCCGAGGTGATGCCGACGGCCTTCATGAAGTCCATCGTCTCGGTGATGCGGTTGGCGAGCGATTCGTATTTCTCGCCCTGCGGGCTGTCGGACACGAAGCCGAGCATCCATTGATGCACGTTCTCCAGGCTGGCGTAGCCGCCCTGGGCGAAGGCACGCAAAAGGTTGAGCGTCGCCGCCGATTGGCGGTACGCCATCTCCTGTCTTGCAGGATCGGGAATGCGCGACTTGGCGTCGAACTCGATGCCATTGATGATGTCGCCGCGATAGCTCGGCAGCGTTACACCGCCCTTGGTCTCATTGTCGGACGAGCGCGGCTTGGCGAACTGGCCGGCGACACGGCCGACCTTCACCACCGGCTGGGCGCCGGCGAAGGTCAGCACCACCGACATCTGCAGGAAGACGCGGAAGAAGTCGCGGATATTGTCGGCGCCATGCTCGGCGAAGCTCTCGGCGCAATCGCCGCCCTGCAGAAGGAATGCGTCACCGGCAGCGACGGCTGCAAGCTGCTTCTTCAGCTTGCGTGCCTCACCTGCAAAAACCAACGGCGGAAACGTGGCAAGCTGGGCTTCCGTGTTCCTCAGCGCGGCAAGATCCGGATAGGCAGGAACCTGCTGGATCGGCTTGGCTCTCCACGAATTCGGCGACCATTTCGTCATCGAAGCACCTAACGCTCTTTCACACGGACGCCATCGCCCGCCAATCCGCCCCATATGGGGTCGCGGCTCCATACACGAAGCCGATTTCCTATTCTAGACCGGAAGTGGTCGCGTGGCGAATGAGCACGGCACTGCGAAAGTGCCGATGCGGCTGTGCCCAGAGCACCAGCCACGCGCTGCTACGCCGCCTTCTCCACCAGCCGCGCCAGCTGCGTCATGACAACCGCTGAGCCAGCCAGCCGCTTCTCGGGCGTCGCCCAGTCACGGCTGAAGACGACGCTCTGGTCGGGTCGGATCTTGGCCAGCGAGCCCTGTTCGCCGATGAGCTTGACCAGCCCGACCGGATTGGGGAATTCCCGCTTGCGGAAATGGACGACGACACCTTTCGGCCCGGCGTCGAGCTTCTCCACGTTGGCCTTGCGGCAAAGCGCCTTGATGAAGACGATCTTCAACAGATGCTTTACCTCTTCCGGCAACGGTCCGAACCGGTCGATCAGCTCGGCGCCGAAAGCATCGATCTCTTCCGTATTTTCGAGATCGCCAAGACGGCGATAGAGCGCCAGCCTGAGCTGCAGATCCGGGACGTAGCTTTCCGGGATCATCACCGCCGTGCCGACGGCGATCTGCGGCGACCAGCCGCCGTCCTGCACCTCGCCGGAATCCTTCACTTCGGCCACCGCCTCCTCCAGCATCTGCTGGTAGAGCTCGAAGCCGACCTCCTTGATGTGGCCCGACTGCTCTTCGCCAAGCAGATTGCCGGCGCCGCGGATGTCGAGGTCGTGGCTGGCCAGCTGGAAACCGGCGCCTAGCGTATCGAGCGATTGCAGCACTTTCAGCCGACGCTCGGCTGTATCGGTTAGCTTGCGGTTGGCGGGCAGAGTGAACAGCGCATAGGCGCGCACCTTCGAACGGCCGACGCGGCCACGCAACTGATAGAGCTGAGACAGGCCGAACATGTCGGCGCGGTGTACGATCAGCGTATTGGCGGTCGGTATATCGAGGCCGGATTCGACGATGGTGGTCGACAAAAGCACATCGTACTGGCCGTCATAAAAGGCATTCATGATATCGTCGAGCTCGCCGGGCGGCATCTGGCCGTGGGCCACCGCCACTTTCAGCTCAGGCACGGATTCGCGCAGGAAATCATGGATTTCCGTGAGATCGCTGATACGCGGTACGACGTAGAAGGAATGGCCGCCACGGTAGCGCTCGCGCAGCAGCGTCTCGCGGATGACCAGCGGATCGAAAGGGGAGATGAAGGTACGCACGGCCATGCGATCGACCGGCGGCGTGGCGATCAGCGACAGCTCACGCACCCCGGTCAAGGCAAGCTGAAGCGTTCGCGGGATCGGCGTCGCCGACAGCGTCAGAACGTGGACGTCGGTCTTGAGATCCTTCAGCCGCTCCTTGTGCTTGACGCCGAAATGCTGCTCCTCGTCGATGATCAGCAGGCCGAGATTCTTGAACGAGATCGAGGAGCCGAGCAGTGCGTGCGTGCCGATGACAATGTCGACTTGGCCTTCGGCGACGCCCTTCTTGGTCTCGGCCAGTTCCTTGGCGCCGACCAGCCGCGAGGCCTGGGCGACGCGGATCGGCAGGCCGGAGAAGCGCTGCGAGAAGGTCTTGAAATGCTGGCGCGACAACAATGTCGTCGGCACCACCACCGCGACCTGAAAGCCTTCCATCGCCGCGATGAAGGCGGCACGAAGCGCGACTTCGGTCTTGCCGAAGCCGACATCGCCGCAGATCAGCCGATCCATCGGCTTTCCAGCGCCCAGATCACCCATGACCGAATCGATTGCCGTTTGCTGGTCGTCGGTTTCTTCATAGGGGAAACGCGCCGCAAACTCGCCATAGAGGCCTTCCGCCGGCACCAGCGCCGGTGCGGCCCGCATTTGTCGCTCGGCGGCGATGCGGATCAGCTGCCCGGCCATGTCGAGCAGACGTTTCTTCAGCCGTGCCTTGCGCGATTGCCAGGCGCCGCCGCCAAGCTTGTCGAGCGTCGCCTCGGCCGAATCCGAGCCATAGCGCGACAGCAGCTCGATGTTTTCCACCGGCAAGAACAGCCGATCGTCGCCGGCATAGTGGATTTCAAGGCAATCGTGCGGCGCACCGACCGCCTCGATGGTGCGCAGCCCGATGAAGCGGCCAATGCCATGGTCGGCATGCACGACGATATCGCCTGAAGACAATGCCGAAGCCTCGGCGATGAAGTCGGACGCGCGCTTCTTGCGCTTCGAGCGCCGGATCAGCCGGTCGCCGAGAATGTCCTGCTCGGCGACGACGACCAGTTTCTCGGTCTCGAAGCCGGATTCGAGCGGCAGCACGGCCAGGGCCGCCTGCCCTGGCTCAAGCCTTTCGGCTTCGGCAAGCGTCGCCACCGGCTCCAGATTGCCAAGGTGATGCTCGACCAGGATCTGGCCGAGCCGGTCGAGCGAACCTTCAGTCCAGCCGGCGACGACGACACGGCGGCGTGCAGCGCGCTCGTCGGAAATGTGTTTGACGACGACGTCGAAGACGTTGGCGTTAGGGTCGGCGCGTTCCTCGACGAAGCTGCGGCCATGGCGCGAGCCGGCATGGAACACCTTTTTCGCACCGGCATCGGGCGCGTCGAAGGAGGTGAAGTCGATCGCTTCGCGCGGACCAAGCGAGGCAATCAGGTTCTCGGGCGACAGATAAAGCTGATCCGGCGACACCGGCTTGTAGGGCACGGCATCCTTCAAGGCGCCGTCGGCCTGTTTTTTTCGCGCCTCGTAATGATCGAGGATCAGAGTGTGGCGCTCGGCCAGTGCCTCATGCGCCAGATGATCAAACACCACGGGCGCATCCGGCAGGTAATCGAACACGGTTTCCAGCCGCTCATAGAAGAACGGCAGCCAGTGCTCCATGCCGGCAAACCGCCTGCCCTCGCTGACCGCCGCATAGAGCCCATCGTCGCGCGAGGGCGCGCCAAAGGCTTCGATGTAGGCGCGGCGGAAGCGGCTGATGGTTTCCGGCGTCAGCGCCACCTCGCTCATCGCCTGCAGCGCCATCGACTTGCGTTGGCCGATGGTGCGCTGGGTTGCGGTGTCGAAGACGCGGATCGATTCCAGCGTATCGCCGAAGAAATCGAGGCGCAGTGCCTCCGTCCAGCCGGGCGCGAAGAGATCGAGAATGCCGCCGCGCACGGCAAATTCGCCGATGCCGCGCACCGTCGGCACCCGCTCGAAGCCGGAAGTCTCCAGCCGTGACACCAGCGCGTTCATGTCGATCTGGTTGCCGGGCTTGGCGTGAAAGGTCTGCGCCTCGACGAGTTCCGCCGGCGGAATGCGTTGAAGCAAGGCGTTCGCGGTGGTGAGAATGACGGCGCGGTGCGGCTTCTTCGCCAGCGCGATCATCGCTGCCAGCGCATCGAGCCGCCTTGCGGCGGCGTCGGCGCCGGGCGAGACGCGGTCGTAAGGCAGGCAGTCCCAGGCCGGCAGTTCCAGCACCGGCAGGCCCGGCGCGGCAAAGGCAAGCGCCTCGACGATCGCCGGCAGACGCTGGCCGTCGCGCGCCACGAACAGCACCGGCTTGTCAGGGGCGATCTCGTGCGCAGCCTGCACCAGCGCAAAGGCTTCGTAGCCGTCGGCGACGCCATCGACGATGAACTGGCCGGCGCGGCCTTTCGGCAGACCGATCGTAGGGATAAGGCTCATGGCTACACGTTGTTCAGAAGGTCATCTCCCGGCGCGAAGCCAGGATTTTTTGCAGGACGGTACAGTCGATATCCGCCGGAACCGGGCGTTCGCCAGTGACGAGAGGCAGGAATTCGGTGTCGGGAATGTCGAGGAGCCTCTCATATTGGTCGATTTCGTCGCCGGTCAAGGCGCCGATCTCGGCATCGGCGAAGCTGCCGAGTATAAGGTCCATCTCGCGCATGCCGCGGTGCCACGAACGAAACAGAAGCTTGCGGCGGCGGGCATCGAGCCCCTCGCTTGATCGTTTCGTTCCGGTCATCTTGCAACATCCTTGCCCAGGCGGCGCATATAGCGTGGATAGAAGGCGGTGTCAGCCTTGCGCTACAGTCGCCGCAACATAAGCTGACATCATGCGTCCCTCCCTCCTCGATCCGCTGTTTGTCCCGATCACCTCGCTTGCCGGGGTCGGGCCAAAAGTTGGCGCCCTGATCGAAAAAGTCGTAGCAGCCGACCTCGGCGACCGGGCCGCGCGCGCCGGGGATCTCTTGTTCGTGCTGCCGCATACTGTCATCGACCGCCGCAACCGGCCTGGCATCGCCGGCTCGGCGGAAGGCGCCATCGTTACGCTCGACGTCCGCATCGACCGCCACCAGCCGCCGCCACGCGGCAACAGGTCGGTCCCGTACCGGGTCTACGCCCATGACGACACCGGCGAGATCGCGCTGACCTTCTTCCATGCCCATGCCGCCTATCTCGAAAAAGCAATGCCCGTAGGCGAGCATGTCGTCGTCTCCGGCCGCATGGAATGGTTCAACGGCCGCCCGACCATGGTTCACCCCGACCATATCGCACTTGCCGGTGACGCGGAAAACCTGCCGCTGGTCGAGCCGGTCTATCCGCTGACCGCCGGGCTCTCGGGCAAGGTGCTGCGCCGGGCCATCGGCCAGGCGCTGGCCCGCCTGCCGGTGCTACCCGAATGGCAGGACGGTGAGTTCCGGCGCCGCCATGCCTTTCCTGCTTTCAGCGATGCGCTCAACCGCATCCACAATCCTGCCGACCCGATCGACGTCTCTGTCGACGGCGCAGCGTGGCGGCGCCTTGCCTATGACGAGTTCTTGGCCGGCCAGGTATCGCTGGCGCTGGTGCGGGCCAAGGTCCGCCGATTATCTGGCCGGCCACTCGTCGGCGACGGCCGCATAGTCGAACAACTGCGCGTGGCACTCCCCTATTCGCTGACCATGTCGCAGGAAATGGCGCTTGCCGAAATCAACGCCGATCTCGGTGACCCCGAACGCATGCTGCGCCTTTTGCAGGGCGATGTCGGCTCCGGCAAGACGGTGGTCGCGCTGCTTGCCATGGCGCGTGCCGTCGAGGCCGGCGGCCAGGCGGCATTGATGGCGCCGACCGAAATCCTGGCGCGCCAGCATCTGGCAACGATTGCGCCGTTGGCGGAACGGGCCGGCCTGCGTGTCGCCGTCCTCACAGGTCGCGAAAAGGGCCGCGAGCGTGCCGACACGCTGACCGGACTGGCCAATGGTGACATCGACATCGTCGTCGGCACCCATGCGCTGTTCCAGGAAACGGTGACGTTCCGTGACCTCGTGTTCGCCGTCGTCGACGAGCAGCACCGTTTCGGCGTCCACCAGCGCCTTGCCATTACCGCCAAGGGCGACGCGCCCGACATGCTGGTGATGACGGCAACGCCGATACCGCGGACGCTGGTGCTGACTGCATTCGGCGACATGGATGTGTCGAAGCTGACGGAAAAGCCGGCCGGCCGCCAGCCGATCCGCACCGTCACCTTGCCGCTTGAACGGCTCGACGAACTGATCGGACGCATGCTCGACGCCGTCGCCGATGGCCAGAAAATCTACTGGATCTGTCCGCTGGTCGAGGAATCCGAGGAGATCAAGCTGATGTCGGCCGAGGACCGTTTTGCCTCGCTGAAGCCGCTGTTCGGCGACCGCGTCGGCCTGGTGCATGGTCGCATGAAAGGCGCCGACAAGGACGAGGCGATGCGCGCCTTCAAGCAGGGCGACACCCGTATCCTGATCGCCACCACCGTCATCGAGGTCGGCGTCGATGTGCCGGACGCGACGATCATGGTCATCGAGCATGCCGAGCGTTTTGGCCTCGCCCAACTGCACCAATTGCGCGGCCGGGTCGGGCGTGGCGACAAGCCTTCATCGTGCGTGCTGCTCTACAAGGATCCGCTCGGCGAGACGGCAAAACGCCGTTTGTCGGTAATGCGCGAGACCGAGGACGGCTTCCGTATCGCCGAAGAGGATCTGAAGCTGCGCGGCGAAGGCGAGTTGCTCGGCACCCGCCAGTCCGGCACGCCGGGCTTCCAGGTGGCGCGCATCGAGGCGCATGCCGACCTGCTCGAGGCCGCTCGCGACGATGCGCGGCTGATCCTGTCGCGCGATCCGGAATTGCAGTCCGAACGCGGCACGGCGCTGCGCCTGTTGCTCTATCTGTTCGGCCGCGACGAGGCCGTGCGGCTCCTGCGTGCCGGCTGAGGCATCGTGTCGAGCGGCGGATTGGCAAGCGCGCCGTGGATCTGCTCGCCATTCACCGTCACCATTTTGACCGCCGGCGCCACCAAGCCGGCCGACACGATCAGCTTGGCTCCGTCCTCGATTGTCATGTCGAGCAGCACAATGTCGGATTTCGGCACATACATCAGAAAGCCCGTCGTCGGGTTGGGCGTACATGGCATGAATACGGCAATCAGCGGATCGCCTTCCCGGTCGAGCTTCTGGTTGATCTCGGTTTCCTTCTCGCTGGCGACGAAGACCAGCGACCAGACCCCTTTGCGCGGATATTCGACCAACCCGACCTGGCGGAACATGTCGCCCTTGTTCGACAGCACGGTCTCGAAAATCTGCTTCAGCGAACGGTAGATGCCGCGCACCAGCGGCATGCGGCCAAGCAGGCGCTCGCCGAAATTGACGATGGCGCGGCCAACGATATTGGCGGTCATAAAGCCGATGAAGGTGATGAGGATCAAGGCAACGATCAGCCCAAAACCCGGCACTGGAAACGGCAGGTAGGTGTCCGGATTGTAGCGTACCGGAATGTAGGGTTTCACCCAGGAATCGACCCAACCGATCAGCGACCAGGCAATGTAGGCGGTAATCGCCAGCGGCGCGCAAACGACGAAGCCGGTCAGGAAATAGTTTCTCAGCCGGGTCATGCCTGAGGTCTTGAGAGCATCCGACATGGTTCACCGCAGCGTGTGTTTGCAGCGCGACACTACTGAACCCCAAGGCGCTTTGGAATGGCGAAGTTTTTAAAAGATCAACTATGCCGCGGCTTCCAGCGGTTCGATCTTCTCGAGCTCCGGTGCGAGTTTCTTCGCCTCGGTTTCAAGTTCATAAGCCTGCTGAAAATTCATCCAGAATTCCGGCGTGGTGTTGAAGAGCCTGGCGAGGCGAAGCGCGGTATCAGGAGTCAGGCCGATCTCTTCCTTGGCAATGCGTTCGATACGGGTACGAGGAAGATTGAGCTTCTTCGCCAGCGCACCGGCACTCATACCGAGCGGGACGAGATATTCCTCGCGCAGGAACTCTCCGGGGTGAATTGGACGTACGAACTTGAGCATGGTTCAGAGACCTCAAGGGTTTAGGGCAAGTGCCCGCTCAATGGTAGTCGACGATCTCCACCTCTTCGGCGCCAGCGTTGGTCCATTTGAAGCAGGCATTGGTCGTTGATACGAATTGAATGCTGCCCAGCTCTGCTCCCTTCAGGGCTTCAAGGCGATTTCCGGGTGGCGATCGTTCAATTGTCCGGCGTTTTCGATCGCTCGAAGACGACGTTCGCCACGGGCAACCAGATCCGGTGGAAAACCTTTCGGTGCCTTCCCCTCGGCAACCGCTTCCACCGCTTTGCCTTTGAACGAAACGATCAACTTGGACCCTATCGGTAGCCGTTTGGAACCGATCATTCCACCGTTACCGATTTCGCCAGATTGCGCGGCTGGTCGACATCCGTGCCCATGAACACGGCGGTGAAATAGGCGAGCATCTGGATCGGCAGTGCGTAGATGATCGGTGAGATGATTTCCGGCACGTCCGGCAAAACGATCGTCTCCATCGTCTTCACCGTGGCGTGCGCGGCGCCCTTGCTGTCGGTGATCAGGATGATCTTGCCGCCGCGCGCCGCCACCTCCTGCATGTTCGAGACGGTCTTTTCGAAGATACGATCATGCGGGGCGATGACGATGACGGGCATGTTCTCGTCGATCAGCGCGATCGGGCCGTGTTTCAACTCGCCGGCGGCATAGCCTTCGGCGTGGATATAGGAAATTTCCTTGAGCTTCAGCGCGCCTTCCAGGGCCAGCGGAAAATTGGTGTCGCGGCCGAGATAAAGCACGTTCTTGTAGTGCGAGAGGTCGCGCGCGATCTTTTCGATCTGCCCGTCGAGCTTTAGCACCTGGTTGGCATAACGCGGCGCTTCCGACAGCTCGCGTATCAGCGTTTTCTCCTGCTCCTGCGAAATCGTTCCGCGCGCCACGCCGGCCCGCACCGCCAGCGAGGCCAGCACGGAAAGCTGGCAGGTGAACGCCTTGGTCGAGGCGACGCCGATCTCCGGGCCGGCCAATGTCGGCAGGATGACGTCGGATTCGCGCGCCATGGTCGATTCGCGCACATTGACGACCGCGCCGATCTTCATGCCGGCCTTGCGGCAGTAGCGCAGCGACGCCAGCGTGTCGGCGGTCTCACCCGATTGCGAGATGAAGAAAGCGGCATCGTTCTTCGACAGCGGCATCTCGCGATAGCGGAACTCCGAAGCGACATCGATGTCGACCGGCAGCCGCGCATAGCGCTCGAACCAGTATTTGCTGATCAGCCCGGCGAGATAGGCGGTGCCGCAGGCCGAGATCGCCAGCCGGTCGACCTTGGCGAAATCGAACGGCAGGTCGAGCGGCTTCGAGACGCCGCCGACGAAATCAACATAATGCGCCAGCGTGTGCGAGATCACTTCCGGCTGCTCATGGATCTCCTTTTCCATGAAATGGCGGCGGTTGCCTTTGTCGACCATGAAGCTCGTGCTGAGCGACTGTTGGCGTTTGCGGTCGACCTTGTTGCCGCCCATGTCGAAGATATCGACCTCGTTGCGGCGCACCACCGCCCAGTCGCCGTCTTCCAGATAGGTGATCGAATTGGTGAAAGGGGCAAGCGCAATGGCGTCGGAGCCAAGGAACATCTGGCCGTCGCCATGACCGACCGCGAGCGGCGGGCCATTGCGCGCGCCGACGATCAGATCCTCGTCGCCCTTGAACATGATGGCGAGCGCAAAGGCGCCTTCCAGCCGCTTCAGCGCCTTGTGCGCCGCCTCAACCGGCTTCAGCCCCCTGGCCAGTTCGCGCGCCACCAGATGCGCGACGACTTCGGTATCGGTCTGTGAGGCGAAGCTGTAGCCGTCGCGCATCAGCTCGTCGCGCAATTCGGCGAAATTCTCGATGATGCCGTTATGGACGATGGCGACGCCGTCGGAAAAATGCGGATGCGCATTGCTCTCGTTCGGAACGCCATGCGTGGCCCAGCGCGTGTGGCCGATGCCGATCATGCCGTCGAGCGGTTCGTCCTTCAGCAGGCGCTCGAGATTGACCAGCTTGCCCTCGGCGCGGCGGCGGTCAAGCCTGCCGTGCTCGATCGTGGCGACGCCGGCCGAGTCATAGCCGCGATATTCGAGCCTTTTCAGCGCATCGACGATAAGCGGCGCGACCGGCGAGTCACCGACAATTCCAACGATACCGCACATGGCGCTTGCCCCCGATTCCGACCTCAAACCCGGCGCTATTTAGAGACTGCCGGGCTGTCGCGAAAAATCACATTCCATTTCGTCCGGTATCAGCCGGACTATCCTGCACAGATGCACCATGACAGGGCGCACTTGCAATCCGGTTACTGCAATTGCTCAGTTTCTCCGCTTATGTATCCTATCTCGGCTCAACGGCTCCAGAAATCAGTCAAAGACATGATGCGGCTATGAACGAACGAAATTGACACGGTGACGCTTTGGCGTCCGGTTGGTCCCCGCGAACTGGAGTTGATCCAGAGGGCAGGGATGCGCGCCTTTCCTCCTCGACTTGCCGATCAGCCGATCTTCTATCCGGTTACCAGCGAGGCCTATGCCACCCAGATCGCCCGAGACTGGAACGTGCCCGCGAGCGGATCAGGTTTCGTGACGCGTTTCGAGGTGCGTCGCAGCTTTCTGGACCGTTACAGCGTCCAGCATGCCGGCAGCCGGGCGCATCTGGAATACTGGATCCCGGCCGAAGACCTGTCGGCCTTCAACGATGCAATCGTTGGCGAAATCCAGCTTGTCGCCGAGTTCCGCTAGTCTACCCTTTTTTGCGGGCCGCCGCGGCCTGAGAAAAACGCTCTCGCAACTCCTTGCCCTTGCCGGGTAGAGTCCGCTGGCGGGCGCGGCCGAAAGCCAGCGCATCGTCGGGTACGCTTTCGGTAATGACGCTGCCCGAGGCGATGTAGCCGCCCTTGCCGATCGACACCGGCGCCACCAGCGAAGAGTTCGAGCCTATGAAGGCGCCCTCGCCGATATCGGTGAAGAATTTCGAATAGCCGTCATAATTGCAGGTGATGGTGCCGGCGCCGATATTGGCGCCGGCACCGATGCGGGCATCGCCGATATAGGTCAGATGGTTGACCTTCGCGCCCTCCTCGACGATCGCCTGCTTGACCTCGCAAAAATTGCCGACCTTGGCCTTGGTTCTCAGATCGGCCCCGGGCCGCAGCCGCGCGAACGGCCCGACATCGCAATCCGACGCGATGGTGGCGCCTTCGATATGGCTGAAGGCATGGATCTTGACCCCCGTCGCGATTTTCACGTCCGGCCCGAACCAGACATTGGGTTCGACGATCGTATCGGCGCCGATCTCGGTGTCGTGCGAGAAGAACACAGTTTCGGGCGCGATCAGCGTAACGCCAGAAAGCATCGCCTCGCGCCGCCGGCGCTGCTGCCAGATACCTTCCGCCTGGGCAAGCTCGGCACGGTTGTTGATGCCGAGCGCGTTCTCGAAACTGGCTTCGGTGGCGACGACATCAAGTCCCTGGGCAGCGGCGATCTCGACGATGTCGGTGAGATAATACTCGCCCTTGGCGTTCTTGCTGCCGACTTGATCGAGCAGCTTCAGCGCGTGCCTGCCGGCGACCGCCATCAGCCCGCCATTGCAGAAGGTGATCTTTTTCTCCTCGTCCGAGCAGTCCTTCTCCTCGCGGATGGCCACGAGCTTGCCGGCCTTTTCGATAAGCCGGCCGTAGCCCGAAGGATTTTCCGTACGGAAGCCGACCACGACGACGGCCGCACCTTCCGCCAGCTTCAGCCTCGCCGCCGCGAGCGCTTCCGGATCGATCAACGGCGTGTCGCCAAACATCACCAAGATATCGTCATAACCTTTTGATATTGCTGCACGTGCGGCAAGCACGGCGTGCGCGGTGCCGAGACGTTTTTCCTGAACGAAAGCCTCGGCCCTCGGCGCAAACTTGAGTGCAGCCTTGCGCATCTCATCGGCGCCATGGCCGATCACCAGCGCCAATTCGCCTCTGCCGGCGGCTTCGGCCGCCTTGACGACATGGGCAACCATCGGCAGGCCCGCGATTGTGTGCAGCACTTTCGGCACTGCACTCTTCATGCGCGTGCCTTCACCGGCGGCGAGGATGATGGACAGGCAGGATCTCTGGCTCATGGGGACAGCAACCGTTGAAAGGGGTCTGGAATTGAAGCGTTAGTAGCACCGGCGCCATGCTGCACCAATGCGGTTAAATTCCGGTGAGACGGTGGAACCTCCAACCCGCGACACGCTCAAGCCGATCGGCTCAGGCGGCTTCCGCCTCGTTGCGTGATGCGAAGCTGGGGGCTCGGCCACGGCCGTATTGCCGTGGCGAACAGTTCATGACCCGCTTGAAGGCTGTGCTGAAGGCGCTTTCGGATTCGTAGCCGAGCGAAAGCGCTATGACGGCGACGGGATCGCTGGAATTCGTCAGCCGGTCGCCAGCCAGCAGCATTCGCCAGCGCGTCAAATAGTCCATCGGCGACGCGCCAACCGTCTCCTTGAATCTGAGCGCAAAGGTCGACCGCGACATGCCGGCCCGTTCCGCCAGTTCCTGTAGCGTCCAGCCATGCGCCGGATCGTCATGCATGGCGCTGATCGCCGCGCCGATCTGTTTGTCCGCGAGGGCAAAGAGCCAGCCGATGCCACCTTTCAATCCTTCCGAAAGATGCAGCCGCAGCGCCTGAACCAGCATCATGTGGGCGAGGTGCTGGATCATCAGAAAGCCGCCCGGCTGCGGCTCGCGCAGCTCCTGCATCATCCGCTCCACAGACCAGCGCAGCGCCGACTGGTCCGACTCTTTGCGGATATGCACAATGGCTGGCAGCATCCGCAACAGCATGCCGGCATGATTGCCGCCAAGCGCGAAGCGGCTGCTGACCAGAAAGAAATCACCACCGCCATTGTGGGTCACGACACCGCCGGCTCGCGCAGGCGGAAAAATCTTGACGGCTTCAACAGGCGTCAAGCTCATGTCGCTTGCAAGGCGGAAAGGCCGTCCACTCGGCAGCAGGAAGCAGTCTCCCGTCTCAAGGCGCACTGCGTCAGCAACGCCCTCCACAGACAGCCAGCACCGGCCGGAGACCACCGCTCCGGTCTTGATGCTTTGCTGCTGGTCGGGGAACTGGATCGACCATTCACCACCAGCATCGAAACCGGCCGACATATAGTTTCGCGGCTTCAGCAGCGACAGCACATCTGAAAGGGGATCCACAGGTCATTCCGGACGATTGCGAAGATAATACGGACTTTACCGCATAGATCGTATTTTCTCAAGCGCCTATCACGACACAACTGAGCCGCGAAAATGGTCGTGGCCAGAAACGGACAGGAGAAGTCGTGATGCGTGTTTTCGTTACCGGAGCGACCGGATTCGTCGGTTCTGCCGTCGTTCAAGAACTCATCGGCGCCGGCCATCAGGTGCTCGGCCTCGCCCGCTCGGCGGCGTCGGCCAAGTCGCTTGCAGCCACCGGAGCCGAGGTGCATCGAGGTGACCTCGAAGACCTCGAAAGCCTCAGCAGGGGCGCAGCGGCAGCTGATGGAGTGATCCATACCGGCTTCAACCACGACTTCTCGAAATTCGCGCAAAATTGCGAGATGGACCGGCGCGCCATCGAGGCCTTGGGCGGTGCACTCGAAGGCTCCGAGCGGCCCCTGCTCGTCACCTCCGGGACCGCGCTCCAGGCGCGGGGCCGTATCGCGACCGAGGAAGATGCGCCTGTCCCATCTTCCGCTTCGTATCCCCGCGCCTCCGAAGCGACAGCCGCCGCGCTGGCGGCACGCGGCGTGCGCGCGTCGGTTGTGCGCCTTCCTCCGTCGGTCCATGGCCAAGGCGACCACGCTTTTGTTCCTATTCTCATCGACCTCGCTCGCAAGAAGGGCGTGTCGGCCTATATCGGCGAAGGGCTCAATCGCTGGCCTGCCGTGCATCGGTTCGATGCCGCCCGCGTCTACCGGCTTGCGCTCGAGCATGGAGCCGATGGCGGGCGATATCACGCGATCGCCGAAGAAGGCGTGCCGTTCAAGGACATCGCCGGCGTGATCGGCCGGCGCCTGAACGTGCCGGTCGTCGCCAAGTCCGCGGAAGAAGCCGCCGATCATTTTGGCTGGTTCGCTATGTTCGCGGCGATGGATGTCCCGACCTCGAGCGAACGGACCCAGGCGCTGCTGGGGTGGCAGCCGAGCGGACCCGGGCTGATCGCTGATATCGACCAGCCGGGCTATTTCGAAGGCTGAACAGACCCATGTCGGGCGGCAAACCTATCCCAATTGCCCCAGCACCGGAAAATTCTCGAGCAACCAATAGGATACCGCCTGCACGCCGCCGGTCAGGAAAAACACGCCGGCGACCACCAGCAACGCGCCGATGGCCTTTTCGACGCGGCCGAGATGGACGCGGAATTTCCCGAGAAAGCGCATGAAGGCGCCTGAAAACAGCGCCGCAACGAGGAAGGGAATACCGAGGCCGAGCGAATAGGCGGCGAGCAGCAGCGCGCCCTCGCCCACCGTCTCGCGGCCGCCGGCAAGCGTCAGGATCGGCCCCAGCACCGGGCCGATACAGGGCGTCCAGCCAAAGGCGAAGGCCAGGCCCATGACGTAAGCGGCGATCAGGCTGGCCGGCTTGCCTTGTGACTGGAAGCGCGCCTCGCGTGAAAGCAAAGGGATGCGCAGTACGCCGAGGAAATTCAGCCCCATCAGGATGATCAGCACGCCTGCCGCCATTGCCAGCGGCTCCTGCCAGACTCGCAGCAAATGGCCGATGGTCGAGGCGCCGGCGCCGAGCGCGACGAAGACGGTCGAGAAGCCGAGCACGAAGGCGATTGAGGAATTAATCAGCGCGCCTCGCGCGCCGGCCTTTGCCGTAATGCCGGCCTCGCCGCGGAAATCGTCGACCGACACGCCGGCCATATAGCACAGGTAAGGCGGCACCAGCGGCAGCACGCAGGGGGACAGGAAGGAAATTGCTCCCGCCCCGATCGCACTGACATAGCCGACGTCCAATGCCATTTCCGTCTCCCGATGACTGCGCAGCCATATAGCCGCGACAACAGCCGTCCGCCAATCACCATCGCGTGGCCCCATCACATTGGGTAGCAAGTCGGCGCCCGCCCGGGAAGAAAGGGCAGCCAGGCAGCGTTGATCAAACGAAACTGCGTTGTTCCGCACGCTTTTCGAAATGACCCAGGAAGAAGTCCATGAAAACGATCGCAATTGGCATGGCCGCGCTTTTGCTCGGCACTGCCGCATCCTTCGCTGCTGAGGCGTGGAAGGAAGCGGAGGTCGGCGGCACCAAGATCTACACCGACGCCAGCGGCATGACGCTCTACACCTACGACAAGGACGAGGCGGGCAAGTCGAACTGCTACGACAAATGCGCCGCCAATTGGCCGCCGCTGAAGGCTGACGCCAACGCCAAGGCCGAGAGCGAGTGGACGATCGTCGACCGCACCGACGGCACCAGGATGTGGGCCTACGAAGGTAAGCCGCTCTACACGTTCATCAAGGACAAGAAGGCCGGCGACGTGACCGGCGAGGGTGTCGGCGGCGTCTGGCATATCGCCAAGGCCGACTAGGCCTTGAGCTTCTAATCGACTGTAACAGGCAGTAACACGGCTGGTCGCTGGGAACTCGACCCAACCGCCCCGGCGGCCAGCTTTTCAGCACGGTACTTCCTTGCGACTGTCCGAGCAAAATGCCGGGCTACCGATTGCGCGCTTTACAGCATCTGTTCAAGCAGGGCTGGCGCGTGCTCGATGTTTCTCTTATATCCGCGGGAGAGTTTGTCCCGTTCTCCAGGATCAATTGCCGGGTTTGTCCAGCGATAGGCTGCTCATTTCCCTTGTCCAGGATTGCGGAAATCGCATGGCGCGCCGTTGGGTTGCGCATTCGGTACAGGGCCGCATTTTGACTGCTTGGCCTTGACCGGATGCAAAAGCGCGGCCATGTGAGCGACACATTGAACGAGATTTCGTCGCGCGCAGCGGAATTCTTCTGCCGCATCACAACTGATATGAGACCGTATGGACGTCGTCGTCGTCGAATCGCCGGCCAAGGCGAAGACAATCAACAAGTACCTCGGCAAGAACTACAAGGTTCTGGCCTCGTTCGGCCATGTCCGCGATCTGCCGGCCAAGGATGGCTCGGTGCGTCCGGATGAGGACTTTGCCATGTCCTGGGCCGTCGACACCGCGTCTGGAAAGCGTCTCGCCGATATCGCCAAGGCGGTCAAGGACGCCGACGGGCTGATCCTCGCCACCGATCCGGACCGCGAGGGCGAAGCGATCTCCTGGCATGTCCTGGAAGTGCTGAAGCAAAAGCGCGCGTTGAAGGACAAGCCGGTCAGCCGCGTCGTCTTCAACGCCATCACCAAGGCGTCCGTGCTGGAGGCGATGGCCAATCCGCGCCAGATCGACGCGCCGCTGGTCGATGCCTATCTCGCTCGCCGCGCGCTCGACTATCTGGTCGGCTTCACGCTGTCGCCCGTGCTGTGGCGCAAGCTGCCCGGCGCCCGCTCCGCCGGCCGCGTCCAGTCGGTGGCGCTGCGTCTGGTCTGCGACCGCGAATCCGAGATCGAGCGCTTCATCCGCGAGGAATACTGGCAGGTCGCCGCAATTCTCGGTACGCCGCGCAAGGATAATTTCGAGGCGCGGCTGACCGCCTTCGAGCGCAAGAAGCTGCAAAAGCTCGACATTTCCAACAAGGCACAGGCCGACGACATCAAAGCGATGCTCGAAGGCGCCAGCTTCAAGGCGGCGTCGGTCGAAGCCAAGCCGACCAAGCGCAATCCCGGGCCGCCCTTCACCACCTCGACGCTGCAGCAGGCAGCCTCATCAGGCCTCGGCTTTTCGGCCAACCGCACCATGCAGGTGGCTCAGCGGCTCTATGAGGGCATGGAGATCGGCGGTGAGACCACCGGCCTGATCACCTACATGCGAACCGACGGCGTGCAGATGGCGCCGGAGGCGATCTCTGCCGCGCGCGATGCGATTGCCAAGGAATTCGGCCCTAAATACCTGCCTGAAAAGCCGCGCTACTATTCCGCCAAGGCCAAGAATGCCCAGGAGGCGCACGAAGCGATCCGTCCGACCGATTTCATGCGCACGCCGGCTTCCGTCAGGCAGTATCTCGACGCTGACCAGGCGCGGCTTTACGAGATGATCTGGAAACGCGCCATCGCCAGCCAGATGCAGCCGGCCGAGATAGAGCGCACCACGGTCGAGGTCGAGGCCATCAACGGCCCGCGCACCGCCGAGCTTCGTGCTGTAGGCTCCGTTGTTCGCTTCGACGGCTTCCTTGCCGCTTACATCGAGCAGAAGGAAGAAGATTCGGAAGACGAGGAAAGCCGCCGCCTGCCCGAGATCCGTGCCGGCGAGCAGCTCACACGCGAGGCGATCAACGCCACCCAGCACACCACCGAGCCGCCGCCGCGTTATTCGGAAGCTTCGCTGATCAAGAAGCTGGAAGAGTTGGGCATCGGCCGGCCGTCGACTTATACGGCGATCCTGAAGACGCTCGAGGATCGTGACTATGTCACCATCGACAAGCGCAAGCTGGTGCCGCAGGCCAAGGGCCGGCTATTGTCGGCCTTCCTCGAAAGCTTCTTCGAGCGTTATGTCGAGTACGACTTCACCGCTTCGCTGGAGGAAAAGCTCGATGAGATTTCCGACGGCAAGCTCGCATGGAAGGACGTGCTGCGCGATTTCTGGAAGGATTTTTCCGGCGCCGTCGCCGACATCAAGGAGTTGCGCGTCACCGACGTCCTCGATGCATTGAACGAGGAACTGGCGCCGCTGGTCTTTCCCGCGCGGGAAGACGGTTCGAACCCGCGCATCTGTCCGAAATGCGGTACCGGCAACCTGTCGCTGAAGCTCGGCAAGTTCGGCGCCTTCGTCGGCTGTTCGAACTATCCCGAATGCTCCTTCACCCGCCAGCTCGGCGACGCCGCCAATCCCAATGGCGAGAACGGCGGTGGTGAAGACGGCACCAAAGTGCTCGGCAAGGACCCCTATACCGCCGAGGAGATCACGCTGCGCAATGGCCGGTTCGGCCCCTATATCCAGCGCGGCGACGGCAAGGATGCCAAGCGCTCCAGCCTGCCCAAGGGCTGGACGGTCGATTCGATCGATCACGAAAAGGCGCTCGCCTTGTTGTCGCTGCCGCGCGACGTCGGCAAGCATCCGGAATCCGGCAAGATGATTTCGGCCGGGCTGGGGCGCTACGGGCCGTTCGTGCTGCATGACGGCACCTACGCCAATCTCGACAGCATCGAGGACGTGTTCTCGATCGGCCTCAATCGCGCCGTCTCGGTGATCGCCGAGAAGCAATTGAAGGGCAAAGGCGGCCGCAATGGCGGCACAGCCGCTGCGCTCAAGGAACTAGGCGAGCATCCTGCCGGCGGCGGCAAGATAGTCGTGCGCGACGGCAAATACGGGCCTTATGTGAATTTCGGCAAGGTCAATGCGACGCTGCCGAAGGGCAAGGATCCGCAATCGGTGACGATCGAGGATGCGGTGGCGCTCATTGCGGAAAAGGAAGCCAAGGGCGGCAACGGCGCCAGGAAGCCCTTCCGCAAAGCGGCCGCGCCTGCGAAGAAACCGGCTGCGGCCAAAAAACCGGCGGCCAGGAAAAAGGGATAGGACGGGTTGGCGCGCAAAGTCTCCGGAAGAAGCCACGGCGATCTGCGCACCGCCGATACCCGTGCCAAGGTCAGGGACAATTACCGGCCTTCACGCGACGAGATACTGCGTTACATCGCCGAAAATCCGGACCGCGCCGGAAAACGCGACATCGCCAAGGCGTTTGCGCTGCGCGGCGAAGACCGTATCTGGCTGAAGGACGTCTTGCGCGACCTGCAGGATGAAGGCCTGCTGACCAAGGAGCGCAAGCGGCTTGCCCGTGTCGGCGCCCTGCCCCACGTCGCGGTGCTCGACATCTTCGGCCGTGACGCCGACGGTGTGCTGCTGGCGCACCCGACCGAAGCGATTGGCAATGGCGAACCTCCGGTCATAGCGATCCGCGTGTCGCGCGGCGGCAAT
The DNA here is from genome assembly GCF_040318885.1 of Mesorhizobium sp. M0998. Lineage (NCBI taxonomy): Bacteria > Pseudomonadati > Pseudomonadota > Alphaproteobacteria > Hyphomicrobiales > Phyllobacteriaceae > Mesorhizobium > Mesorhizobium sp. M0998. The sequence continues at coordinate 73,733 of NZ_JAMYND010000011.1, read as the reverse complement.
GGCCCGACGCCGGGCATCGGCGACCGCGTGCTGGCCAAGACCTTTCCGACCGACGATCCGGCGGGTCCGGCCTATACGGGCCGGGTGATGAAGATATTCGAGAAGCGCACCGATGCGGTTCTCGGCGTTTTCCGTGTGCTGAAGGACGGCACGTTCCGCATCGAACCGGTGGAAAGGCGTCAGCCGGAGCTGGTCGTCGACAAGGAATTCCAGAACGGCGCCAAGAACGGCGACCTGGTCGAGGTCGAGCCGGCACGGGCCTCGCGCTACGGGCTGCCGCGAGCCAAGGTTCTGGCGGTGTTGGGGTCGCTGACCAGCGAAAAGGCGGTCTCGATGATCGCCATCCACGCACACGACATTCCGCATATTTTCCCCGCCGACGTCATCGCCCAGGCGGAGGCGGTCAAGCCGGCGACGCTTGCCGGCCGCGAGGATTGGCGCGAGCTGCCGCTGCTCACCATCGATCCGGCCGATGCCAAGGATCATGACGACGCGGTGTTCGCCATGCCTGACACCGACGAGAAGAACGCCGGCGGCGTGATTGTCACCGTCGCCATTGCCGATGTCGCTGCATACGTGCGCTATGGCACGGCGCTCGATCGCGAAGCGCTGAAGCGCGGCAATTCGGTCTATTTTCCCGACCGAGTCGTACCGATGCTGCCGGAGCGCATCTCGAACGACCTCTGTTCACTGCGCGAGGGCCAGGATCGTCCGGCGATAGCGGTGCGTATGACTTTCTCGGCCGATGGCCACAAACTCAGACATTCCTTCCATCGCGTCATGATGAAGTCTGCGGCGAAACTCGCCTATCAGCAGGCGCAAGCGGCGATCGACGGCGCACCGGACGACACGACTGGCCCGATCCTCGATACGGTGCTGAAGCCGCTATGGGACGCCTACGCGATCCTGAAGCGCGGCCGCGACACCCGCCAGCCGCTCGAACTCGATCTGCCCGAGCGCAAGATCCTGCTCAAGCAGGACGGCACCGTCGACAAGGTCGTCGTGCCGGAGCGGCTCGACGCGCACAAACTGATCGAAGAGTTCATGATCCAGGCCAATGTCGCCGCCGCCGAGACACTCGAGGCGAAGCGCCAGGCGCTGGTCTACCGCATCCACGATGCGCCCTCGCTCGCCAAGCAGGAATCGCTGCGTGAATTCCTGCAGACGCTCGGCCTGTCGCTGGCGCGCGGCGCGCAAATGCTGCCGAACCAGTTCAACGGCATCCTCGCTCGCGTGCGCGGCGCCGATAATGAGGGGCTGGTCAACGAAGTGGTGCTGCGCTCGCAGAGCCAGGCCGAATATTCGCCCGCCAATATAGGCCATTTCGGCCTCAACCTGAAGCGCTACGCGCATTTCACCTCGCCGATCCGTCGCTATGCCGACCTGATCGTGCATCGTGGGCTGATTGCCGCACTCGGCCTTGGTCCGGGGGGCCTGACGCAGGACGAGGCGGAGCGGCTGGAAGAGGTCTCGGCGCTGATTTCGGCGACCGAGCGGCGCGCGATGGCCGCCGAGCGCGACACGGTCGACCGGCTGATCGCCGCCTATCTCGCCGAGCGCATCGACGACCGTTTCGACGCCCGCATCTCGGGCGTCACCAAATCGGGCCTGTTTGTCCAATTGCCGCAGTACGGCGCGGATGGCTTCATTCCGGTTTCAACCCTGGGCGGCGACTACTATATATACGACGAAACTGCTCGATCGCTTTTCGGAGAACGCACCGGCAAGGGCTATCAGCTTGCTGATCGCGTCGAGGTTCGCCTGATCGAGGTGGCGCCGATGGCCGGCGCGATGCGTTTCGAGATGCTGACCGAGCCCAAGCCGCTGCCCGGCTCCAAACGGTCGTTCCACAAGGCCAAAGGCCGCGCCCGGGCGTCGCAATCGCGTCCAGGCTCGCGCGGCAGGAGACGGTAATGCCAACAGAACTGCAGGTGGAAGAACGGATTTTCGGTGGCGAACATCACTCGGGCCGGACCGCCCGGCCGCTATGGACAGCAATGAAGCGCGGCATGCTCGGCCGCTGCCCGCATTGCGGCGAGGGCAAGCTGTTTCGCGCCTTCGTCAAGACCGTCGACAAATGCGATCATTGCGGCGAGGAGCTCCACCACCATCGCGCCGACGACCTGCCGGCCTATCTCGTGGTCGTTATTGTCGGCCACATCGTGCTCGGGGCCTTCATGGGTGTCGAGGCGACCTCGACGCTGTCTACCTGGCAGCACATCGCCATCTGGGTGCCATTGACCATCATTCTGGCCGTCGTCCTGCTGCAGCCGGTCAAGGGCGCTGTCATCGGCCTGCAATGGGCGTTTTATATGCACGGCTTTGGCGGTGAAGAAGATCTGATCGAGTCGCATCCCGAGGCTTGAAACCGAGGCTGGCGCAATCGGCATGGCTGGACGCCACTTTCGCATCGGAGAAGATTCCGCTAGGTCGACCGCATGGACGTTATGACCAAGGCGGAAGTCGACAAGGTTGAGCGGATCGCGCTCGAGGCCAAGCCTATACGCCCGCGCGACGCCGCGACGCTGATCCTGCTTGACCGCAAAGGCGACGAATTCCTGGTGCTGATGGGCCGCCGCCACGCCGGTCATGCCTTCATGCCGGGAAAATTCGTGTTTCCCGGCGGCCGCACCGATCCGGCCGACAGCCGCATCTCGACAGCCACCGCACTTCATCCCGAGGAAGAAGCGAGATTGACCGCTGGCATCGGTCGCACCAGCCCGGCTCGCGCCCGCGCCATTGCCTTGTCGGCAATCCGCGAAACCTATGAGGAGGCCGGCCTGCTGATCGGTCAAAAAGGCGTGTTCGCAACCGCCAGGCGCGACTGGCAGGGCTTTGTCGAACACGGCGTCATCCCATCACTGCAAGCGCTGCGCTTCGTCGCACGCGCCATCACCCCGCCCAACCGGGTGCGCCGCTTCGATACGCGCTTTCTCGCCGCATGGCGCGACGATGTCGCCGTTGAACGGCCGGGTGGCGGTCCGACCAACGAGTTGGAGGACGTCGTTTGGCTGCCGCTGGCCAAGGCCAGGCAAGCCGATATTCCAGACATCACGCGCACCGTCCTGGAGGAACTGGAAACGCGGCTCGCCTGGGATCCGCTGCTGAGCCCCGGCAGTCCCGTGCCGTTCTACCGGCTTGTCCGCAATCGCTTCGTCCGCGAAATTCTCTAGAGCAGCCAGGCATTCCATGACAGTCGATACCCAGCCGCAGGGCAAGGAACGCGTACACTGGCTGCCGATGGTCGCGGCGATCTCGTCGATCAGCGTCGTCGGCATTGCCATCGGCCTTGGCATGCCGCTGCTCAGCGTGATCCTGGAAACGCGTGGCCATTCCGCGTCGATGATCGGTCTCAACACCGCGGTCGCCGGCCTCGCCTCTATCGCCGGCGCGCCGCTCGCCACCCCGCTTGCCATGCGGTTCGGGGTCGCCTGGACGATGCTTGCCATGATCGCCGCCGGGGCGCTGGCCTTTGTCGGTTTCCATTTCGCGCCAGCTTTCTGGATGTGGTTTCCGCTGCGCGTGCTGCTGCATATCGCGCTGACGGTGCTGTTCATCCTGTCGGAATTCTGGATCAGCACCTCGGCGCCGCCACACCGGCGCGGACTGGTCCTCGGCATCTATGCCACCGTGCTGTCTCTCGGCTTTGCCGCCGGGCCTTGGCTGTTCGCCCATCTCGGCAGCAGTGGCTTCCTGCCCTTCGGCGTTACCATCGCCTTGGTTACGCTCGCTGCCATACCGGTCCTGGCGGCACGCAACGAGAGCCCGACGATCGTCTCGGACGGCGAAACCAGCAATTTCCTGCGTTACATCTGGCTGGTGCCGACGGCGACCGCGGCCGTGCTGGTGTTCGGCGCGGTCGAGACCGGCGGCTTTGCACTGTTCCCGGTCTACGGTAGCCGCATCGGCTACTCAGAGGCGGACGCCGCCCTTTTGCTCACCATGATCGGGCTTGGCAACGTGCTGTTGCAGATCCCGATCGGCATGATCAGCGACCGCGTAAGCGACCGTCGCTATCTGCTGATGGCCTGTGCCACCGTCGGGCTTGCCGGCACGGTCTTCATGCCGTACTTCGCGCAGAACTGGCATTTGATGGCAGCGCTTCTGTTCGTCTGGGGCGGTGTGGTCGCTGCCATGTACACAATCGGCCTGGCGCATCTCGGCTCGCAGCTTTCCGGCCACGAATTGGCCTCCGCCAACGCCGCCTTCGTGCTCTGCTACGGCGTCGGCATGGTGCTTGGCCCGCAGGCGATCGGCATCGGCATGGACGCTTTCGGGCCGTCGGGCTTCGGTTGGGCGCTCGGCCTGTTCTTCGCCTGCTATATCGTGCTGGTCGGCACCAGGCTGCTCCGCAAAATCCTCTGAGTCGGCCCAGCTGCCGACATCGCTCCCACTGCTGACCAACTCCTGACACAACCATGTCAGGAGGGCTCGAGTATATGCTCCCCCAAAGTGCATAAGCAGGGAGACCTCGGATGATCGATAGTGGCTTTGAAACGAAATCGCTGCGGATGGAATTGCTGCTGCTGGTGACCTTTCAGGCACCGGCAGCTGATGTCGACCGCATCATGGAGGCGGTGGTCGCGATCGCACCGCTCGGAATGGGCAAATATGACAGCAATGCCTTTCAGTCGGCGGACGGCATCGAACGTTACCGGCCGCTTGAAGGTGCCGCCGTCGGCGCCGAGACGGAATTGCGCAGGCGGTCGGGCACTGTCGAGGTGTCGTTCGAACTGCCCGATGACCAGAAGCTCGCCGCACGCGTCGTCGAAGCGATTTATCAGGTTCACAGCTATCAGGAACCGGTGATCCGCATTCAGCCACTGCTTGCCAGCCGCTCCAAGGGTCTCGACGACCGCGCCAACCCGAACCGCTGGTGGAACACGACGGGAGACTGGAAGACGGCGTTGCAACCGGAAACCGTCGCGGCGGAGTGACCGGAACCTGGTCGTATCTCGGTTTGAATCTGGCTGTCAGGAAGCCTGCCGATGAATGATGAAGCAAACCGCAACCCGGCAAGCGATCCCCAGGACCTGGCGCGGCTATTGGTTTCTCGCGAGCAAGGGGGAGACGCGGAAGGAATGGCTGCTCTTTACGAACCCGGTGCCATCCTCGATACCGGCAACGGACAGTTGGCCTGCGGCAGAGATGCCATCCGCCGATTTTACGCCAAGTTGGTGGCAGCGGGACGGAAGTTTGATCTCGGAGATCAGCGTCCGGCTATCATCAACAGGGATTTGGCGCTCACTTCCACGCGCCTTGCCGACGGCACCGTTACTGCGGAAATCGCTCGCCGGCAAGGTGACGGGAACTGGCTTTGGGTGATCGATCAGCCGTCCATCGCTCGATACTCATAGCCAGCATTCAAACTGAGACGCCACCCAGAGGACGGCCGGAGGCACACAGGAGCCTCCCGCGGCTGTCGGCACCCAATCAAATTGTCGGTTTTGGTAGCACATCAATGTCCGCTTCGTCCCCAGCCTCCATCGGCTGGCAATAAACCCGGACAACTCATGTGCTACCTAATCCGGACAACTCATCTGCTTACGGCACAGAACCTGGACAAGGGTTGACTTTCCGGGCGCGTTCTTTATGTGTCGCGGCAAGTTTCCCGCGTCCGGGTGTTTCCCGTGCTCCAGCGGCCAAAACTCCACGAACATTAACGGACGAACATCATGGCCAAAGCCGCAAACATCAAGATCAAGCTTCTGTCGACCGCCGACACCGGTTTCTTCTACGTGACCAGCAAAAACAGCCGCACCAAGACGGACAAGCTGTCGTTCCGCAAATACGACCCGGTCGCCAAGAAGCACGTCGAATTCAAGGAAACCAAGATCAAGTAATCGGGTTTTTTCTCGCAGTACCGAAACGCCGCCTTCCGGGCGGCGTTTTTCATTTCGGGATGCAGGGTTAGCCGATGCGATCGCCGCTTGCCGGATCGAACAGATGGAGCGATGCCGGATCAGCCGACAGGCGCACGGCCTCACCCGGCTTCACGCTGGCCCGGCCCATGGCAAACACGCAGACCTGCTGGCCGGCAAGCCTGGCATAGAACTGGGTGGACAGGCCGAGCGGCTCCACGACACCCACCTCGCCCTTCAGCGCGCCATTGTCGGCGAGCCGGATATGCTCGGGCCGCAAGCCGACGGTGATCGCATCGCCATCCCTGAGCGGCAGGCCGTCCGGCAGCCTCAGCTTCTGGCCGTCGGCCAGGATGGCATCCGGCTTGGCGCCCTTTTCAACCACGGCAGACAGAAAATTCATGCCGGGCGAGCCGATGAACCCGGCGACGAACATGTTGACCGGCCGGTCGTACAGATCGAGCGGCACACCGACCTGCTGGACGAGGCCGTCATGCATGACGACAATGCGGTCGGCCATTGTCATCGCTTCGGTCTGGTCGTGGGTGACATAGACTGAAGTGGTCTTCAATTGCTGGTGCAGCGCCTTGATCTCGGCACGCATGTGAACGCGCAGCTTGGCATCGAGGTTCGAAAGCGGCTCGTCGAAGAGAAAGACCTTCGGGTCGCGTACGATGGCACGGCCCATGGCGACGCGCTGACGCTGGCCGCCGGACAATTGCCGAGGCAGGCGCTGCAGAAGCGCATCGAGCCCGAGCCGCTTGGCGGCCCCGTCCACCCTTGCATCGATCACCGGCTTCCCGGCCTTCCTCAGCATCAGGCTGAAGCCCATGTTCTTCGACACGTCCATGTGCGGATAGAGCGCGTAGGACTGGAATACCATGGCAATGTCGCGGTCCTTTGGCGCCATATCGTTGACCAGGCGCTCACCAATATGGATTTCGCCGTCGGAGACCTCCTCCAGCCCGGCGATCATACGCAGCAGTGTCGACTTCCCGCAGCCGGACGGGCCGACCAGAACGACGAACTCGCCGTCGGCGATTTCGAGATCGACTGCGTGCAGAACGCGCACCGCTCCATAGTCTTTGCGGACTTTGTCAAGTGTAACGGAGGCCATCGATCTATCCCTTGACAGCGCCGGCGGTAAGGCCGGTGACGAGGTAGCGTTGCAGGAAGGCAAAGAAGACGCAGACCGGGATCAGCGCCAGGATGGAAGCCGCCATCATCTGTCCCCAGTCGACCGCGAATTTGCCGATATAGGTGAGCAGGCCGACCGCGAAGGTCTTCTGGTCGTCGCTGGAAATCAGCATCAGCGCAAACAGCAACTCGCTCCAGGCGGCGGTAAAGACGAAGCCGAGCGTCGCGCCCATGCCGGGCAGCGTCAGCGGCACGATCACCTTGCGCATCGCCTGCAGGCGCGTGCAGCCGTCGATCATGGCTGCCTCTTCCAGGTCTCGCGGGATGCCGTCGAAGAAAGATTGCATCAGGAAGGTCGCAAAGGCCGTATTGAATGCGGTGTAGATGATGACGAGGCCGGTTAGGCTGTTGATGAGGCCGATCTGTCCCATGATGCGGTAGATCGGCGGAATGACCATCACCAGCGGAAAAGTCTGGGTGAGCAAAAGCAGGATGGCCAGGGTCGCCTTGCCGCGGAAGGAAAATCGCGACATGGCGTAGCCGGCCAGCGTGGCAATGACCGTTACGAAGGCTGCCGTCGACACCGAAACGATAACGCTGTTCAGGAAATAGCGTGGAAAATCGGTGGCTTCGAGCACGGTGACGAAGTTCTGCAGCGTCGCTTGCGACGGCCAGAAAGTGATGCCTTCGGAATAGAGCAGCCGCTCCGGCGTAACCGAGATCTTCAACGTCCAGAAGATCGGGAACAACGCGAAGGCCATATAGGCACCGATGCCGCCGTAAAGGCCGATACCGCCGAGGACGCGCGAGGAAGCGGAGCGTCCGGCAATCATCAGACGTGCCTCACCAGCGAACGGCGGATGCCGATAAGCGCAATCGCATAGACGATGAGCAGCACAAGCAGCAGGACCGCCACTGCGGAGGCATAGCCTTTGTCCAGCGACTTGAACGCGCTGACATAGATATAGACCGGCACTGTGGCGGTCGAACCGGCAGGCCCGCCTTCGGTCATGACGAAGATCAGGTCGGCGAATGTGGCGATCCATATCGTGCGCAGCATGACGGTAATGACGATGGTCGGCGCCAGGAACGGCAGCGTCACCTTGGTGAAGCGCTGCCACGGCGAGGCGCCGTCGATCGCCGCCGCCTCATGCAGTTCTGACGGGATCGACTTCAACGCCGCCAAAAGCGTGATGGCAAAAAAGGGAATGCCGAACCAGACATTGGCGACGATCGGCCCCCACATGGCTGTCGAGGGATCGGAGAGCACGTTGGTTGGCTCGGCTTTCAGCCCCAAGGCGTAGAGCCAATGCGGCAGCGGCCCGATGATCGGGTTGAACAGCCAGGCCCAGGTCAGGCCAGAGAGGAAGGACGGTACCGCCCAAGGCAGGAACACCACGGCCTGCACGATCTTTCTGCCCCGGAACGGGGTGTCGAGCAGCAGCGCCAGGCCAAGTCCAAGGAAAAATTGGAAGAACAGGCTGGCTGCCGTCCACCACAGCGTGTTGACAAGCGCCTGCCCGAGCACGGGATCCGACAGCATCGCCTGATATTGCCCAAGCCCGACATATTCGGATTTGAAAGCGGAGAATTTGCGGAACGAGTAGCCGACACCGATAACCAGCGGCACCAGCAGCACGACGACCAGCAGCGCGATCGCCGGGCTGAGATAGAGCCAAGGCTCGATCGCGGCATGGGATAGCCGCCTCTTTCGCGGCCTCCCGGCGGATCGGATTTCGGACACGGCATAGGTCATTGGTACTGGATCGTCTCCTGGGTAAGCACGGGCTGGCGACAGCGCCTTCCCCGTTTACGGGGAGATGCCGGTCCACCCTCCGCAGCTGCAGCGCACCTGCTGCGGAGGACGGGCAGGCAGATGAGAAGCAGCGCGAGCCAAGTCGGGTTGGCGCCGCCCCTCATCCGTCACGTCGTGACACCTTCTCCCCGTGAACGGGAGAAGGAAGAAAAGCTATTTCTTGTTCTTGGCCAGCCAGTCCTGCTGTTCCTTGGTCAGGAACTTGGCCCATTCGTCGGCCACGTCCTTGGCCGCCTTCTGACCAAGTAGCACTTCCTGAAAATTCTTGATCGCCACCTGGTCTACGAAATTGCCAAGGTTTTCCAGGTGAGTCGGCGGCGTCACCATCTCGTATTTGTCGCCGTTGTTCAGTTCCTCGAACCAGCCCTTGAACTGCTCGGTCCTGAAGTGAGCGTCCTGGTCGGCGCCGTTGTGGATTGGAATGACGCCGACTTCCTTTGCCCATTCCAGATTGTCCTTGGGCGACAACAGCGTCGCCATCAGCTTCCAGGCATCGTCCTTGTGCTGGGAATTGGCGAACATCGCCCAGCCGGCATAACCGAGCGTCGGATAGGATTTGCCGCTCGGCCCGACCGGCATCGGCGCCACGGCGAAGTCGTCGGCGCTCATCTTGTCGGCGATGCCGAGCAGCGCGTCGGGATCCTGGTTCAGCATGGCGCAAGTGCCGGAATAGAAGCCGGTGACGGTCTCGTTGAAACCCCAGCTCACCGCATCTTTCGGCGCCAGGCCGTTCTTGTACATGTCGGCGAGCATCTGCAGGCCTTTGACCGAGCCTTCCTCGTTGATGGTCGAGGTGCCGTCCTCGTTGAAATAGCCGCCCTTGCCAGCGGCGATGTTCATGAACATATGCATGCCGTTGAAGGCGCCCGGGCCGCCGCGCAGGCAGTAGCCATATTTGCCCGGTATCGCCGAGATTTTTTTGGAGTCCTCGACGAATTCATCGAGCGTCGCCGGCGGACCGTCCAGACCGGCCTCCTTGAACAGCTTCTTGTTCCAGAACAGCGCGTTCAGGTAATAGCCGTAAGGGATCATGTACTGCTTGTTATCGACCGTCGAGCCGAACTGCTTGGCACGCTCGCCAAGCGTTTTGGCATCATCCCATTTGGCCATGTATGGCCCGAGATCCTCGAGCTGGCCGTTGGTCGCATAGAGGCCCATCCAGCGCTCCGGCATCTCGACGATGTCGGGCGTGTCGCCGGCCTGCACCATGGTGAGGAACTTCTCGAACGCCTGGCCCCAGGGCAGCGATACCAGCTCGACCTTGACACCCGGATTGGCCGCCTCGAATTCGGCGATCTGCTTCTTGAGGAATTCGGTACGCGGCGGACTGGTGATGACCTCGACCATCTTGACCGTGGAATCGGCCAGCACGCTGCCGGCGGAAATCGCCAGACCCGCGACGGCACCAAGAAGGATGCTCAGTTTTTTCATGTTCAGCACTCCCATTTTGAACGGCTCCTTTATCTTTTTGCTCTGTCGAAGGCCTGGGCAACATCCGCCCACAGGTCTTCGACACTTTCCAATCCGACACTGAAGCGGATGGTTCGTGGGCTGACGCCGAAGCGCGCCATCGAATTCAGGCCCGGCGTCTGCTCGAGCGAGGCCTTTGCCGGAACGACCAGGCTCTCATGGCCGCCCCAGCTGACGCCGATGCGAAAGAGTTTCAGCGCATCGACGAAAGCCGGGATGTCGACGTCTTCCGTCACTTCGAACGAGAACAGCCCGGCATAGCCGGCAAGCGTCGCCTTGCCTGGATGGTTGGAATAGGCCGGGTGGTTGACCCGCTCGACATGGTCATGCGCTTTCAGCCGTTCGGCGATGGTCAGCCCGCTCTTCATGTGGTGCGGCAACCGCAGCGGCAATGTGCGCAGGCCACGCAGCAACAGCCAGGCCTCGAAAGGCGAAAGTTTGCCGCCGAGGTAGGAATAGGTCTGCTCGTTGATATGTCGGATATGGGCGGCCGAACCGGCCACCACACCGGCGACGGTGTCGCTGTGGCCGCCGAGATATTTCGAGGCCGAATGCAGCACCAGGTCGACCCCGTGCGAAATCGGCTTCTGGAACACCGGCGTCGCCCAGGAATTGTCGATCGAGGTGATGATGCCCTGGTCTTTGGCCAGCCGCGCCAGCTGGGTTATGTCCTGGAGCTCGAACATCATCGACGTCGGGCTTTCCAGGTAGAGCAGCTTGGCGCCGGGAAGTGCTGCCGCGACCGCGTCCGGATCGGAACCGTCGACGTAGTCGACCTTGATGTTGAGCCGTGGCAAAAGCCGTTCGAACAGCCGGTAGGCATCGCCGTAGCAATTGCGCACGACAACCATGCGCTCACCGGCACCGACGAAAGCAAGCACCGTGGCGCTGATCGCCGCCATGCCGCTGGAAAAGCCGCGCGCGGCCTCCGCGCCTTCGAGAGCGGCGACACGCGCCTCGAACTCCATGACCGTCGGGTTGTCGCCGCGCGAATAGATCGGCTGACGTCGCCTGCCGGCGAATGTGTCGGCCATCTCGGAATAGTTGGCGAAGGTGAAGAGCGAAGTCTGGTAGATCGGCGGGACCACCGCGCCGCCGGGGAAAGGCTCGTCATGGGCGAGAAGCGTCGCTGCCTCGGCGAGATAGTCGTTTTCGAAACCGGCGGGATGATCGCTCATTTCTGGCCTGAAAGTTCGAGTTTGGCCGCGCCGCGCTTCAGATCGTCCTCGACGGTGGCGATCAGCTTGAGCGCCTCGGCCCGGGCCCCCTCCGGATCGTGCGCGGCAATGCGTTCGTAGATGGTGCGGTGGTAAGGAAAGCTGGCGTGGCCGAAATCACGAACGCCGAGCGGATGCTCCCAGAAACGATGGAACAGTTCGTGCATGGCGGCGATGATCTGCTCGAACAGCGGATTGCCGGAACTGCGGTAGATCGACTGGTGGAATTCCCAGTCCTCCTCCGCCGACATCCCGGCGCGGGTGTGGAAGGCCTGCTCCATAATGTCGAGCTTGCGCCCGATCTCGACGAGATCTGCCTGGCCCGCGCGGACGGCGCACAGGGCGGCGGCTTCCGCTTCCAGCGCCCGGCGGATTTCCAGCGTCTGCATCAGGCTGGTGAAATCATTGCCGCCGGCCAGCGTCAGCGGCATGTGCAGCATGTCCAGCGAGACCACTCCCTTGAGATAGGTGCCGCTGCCTTGGCGCCGTTCGACCAGGCCGAGCCCTTCCCACCGCGTCAACGCCTCGCGCACGGTGTTGCGGCTCACCTTGAGGCGCTCGGCAAGGATTCGTTCGGTCGGCAGTCTCTGGCCGGGCCCGAGAGCTTCCCGCATCACAAAGCCGGCCAGCGCCTTGAGCACCGCGTCGTCACGAGCAGTTGCCTGTATGGGGGAAAGGCCGAATTCGGTCATGCCAACGGGTCACCAAATGGCTCAATGGTCCAACCAATTTCTGCATAGAAGACAGGGGCCTGTCAATCGACTGCGGGCGCATACGCCCTGCCCAGCCGGCTATTTCAAAGGGCGCTGTCGCTGCCGCGACAAAAACCAAGCGTTTTCCGGGTCTTGGCGTAGAATCCTGATGTGTTCTGAAAATTGGGGGCCGGCCGGCGTTTGGCAGCGGTACGAGGAGGCCACTATGTGCCAGCGCCGGCCGGCCGACCCCACGGACCCAGGAGATGCGGCGGACCTGAGCATCATGGGGTATTCTTCGGGTCGAACCGGCGATCTAGCCTCGTGCCGGTTACGTCTAAGGGCTGCACATTTGCGCAACAACTTATGGAAATCAACCGTTTCTTAACCAAGCCTCGCAAATCGCTTGGATTAAGGTAAATTCGTAACCTTGTCGCGTTGACCCGGCAATTGGTGTTCGGTGCTAAGCCGCCTTGGCGACGACGCGATTGCGGCCGCCGCTCTTGGCTTCGTAGAGCGCAAGGTCGGCGCGTTTCATCAGCGCGGAGACCGTGTCTACCCCCTTCAGCACCGACGACACGCCGACGCTGACGGTGACTTCGACGGCTTTGCCTTCGGCGCCGACGGGAAACGGCAGCTGGGCGATTTCGGCGCGAATGCGCTCGGCGACCTTTTCGGCCACCGCGCCGTCGGTGTCCGGCATCACCACGACGAACTCCTCGCCGCCAAAGCGGCAGGCCAGGTCGATGCCGCGCACATTCTTGCGCAGCCGCCGCGCAAATTCGCGCAGCACGTCGTCGCCGCCGTCATGGCCATGCGCGTCGTTGATGCTCTTGAAGCGGTCCAGATCGGTGATCATCACCGACAGCGGCCGGCGCCGTGCCACGGCGCGGTCGAACAGCGTCTGCAGATGGCTGTCGAGATAGCGCCGGTTGTGCAGGCCGGTCAGGGCATCGGTCACCGCCATCTCGATGGTCTGGGTGACGCTGGCGCGAAGCTGGTCGTTGTAGCGCTTGCGCCGCACCTGCGTACGCAGCCGCGCGGTCAGCTCCTGCTGGTCGATCGGCCGCATCAGATAATCATTGATGCCGAGTTCGAGGCCGCGGATGATACGCCCCTCCTCGCCCTCGTCCGCCAGCAGGATGATCGGCAGGAAACGGGTGCGATCGAGCGAGCGCAATTGCGAGCAGAGCCTCAGCGGGTCGAAATCGGCGAAGGCCGTCGAGATCATCACGCATTCATACGGCTGCTCGGCGGCCTGGAAGAAGCCTGCATGCGGATCGTTGGCGACGTCGAGATCGGCACTGCCGCGCAGCATCTTCTGGATGCGCTCGAACGAGGATTTGCGCTCGTCGACCAGCAGCACCTTCGGCACCGCATCGTCGGTAGCGAAGTTGCGGCTCAAAAGCTCCTCGATGCCGATATTGCGTGTCGTCGAGGCGCGCAGCCGCAGCTCGTCGGTCAGCGATTTCAGCCTGACCAGGCTCTTGACGCGCGTCATCAACTGCAGATCGTTGACCGGCTTGGTCAAAAAATCGTCGGCGCCGGCCTCGAGGCCGCGCACCCGGTCCGAAACCTGGTCGAGCGCGGTGATCATCACGACAGGGATGTGCGATGTCGCCGGGTCGCCCTTCAGCCGCCGGCAGACCTCGAACCCGTCCATGTCGGGCATCATCACGTCGAGCAGCACGACGTCGACCTTGCCGTTCTCGCAGATCTCGATCGCGTCCGGCCCGTTGGTGGCGGTCAGGACCTCGAAATATTCGGCGAGCAGCCGAACCTCCAGCAGCCTGACATTGGCTGGGATGTCGTCGACGACGAGGATCCGCGCGGTCATTTCACAAAGCTCCGGCTCGGCTGGAAAGATACATCAGGCATCGCCCAGGTAGGATTTGATGGTTTCGATGAAACGCGGCACCGAGATCGGCTTGGAGATATATGCCTCGCAGCCGCCCTGGCGAATGCGCTCCTCGTCCCCCTTCATCGCGAAGGCGGTGACGGCGATGACCGGGATGACGTGGAGATCATCGTCCTCCTTCAGCCATTTGGTGACCTCGAGGCCCGACACTTCCGGCAGCTGGATGTCCATCAGGATGAGGTCCGGCCTGTGCTGCCGCGCCAGATCCAGCGCTTCCAGGCCGTTGCGTGTGCGCACCGTCTCGTAGCCGCTCGCTTCGATGAGGTCGCGAAAGAGCTTCATGTTGAGCTCGTTGTCTTCGACGATCATAACCTTCTTTGGCATCGATTTCCCGTCCCGGCTGACCTTCCACTCGAAGGGTGCCGTCATGCGCCCCTTGTCGGCACGCACCAAACCTGTTCCCACTATACGGCAATATGATTGACGAAACGCAAACCGGCCGCCCTAAAAGCGTTCGGATTCCAGATCGGCGGCTTGCTGCCGGCGACACTTGCCACTACTGCGAAAACAGAACGATTCCGCCCATGAAGGAAGGTAGCGATGGCAAACGCAGCGTCAATGCGCGAGGAAGCGGAAACCATTGCCGTAAAGGCGTTGGGCTTCGTCGCCGCCGATCCGGAACTTCTGCCCCGCTTCCTGGCGATCACCGGCATCGAAGCCCATTCCATCCGCCGGGCGGCGGGCGAGCCGGGATTCCTGGCCGGCGTGCTGCAGTTCATCCTTGCCCATGAGCCGACGCTGATGCGTTTTTCCGAGGAGACCGGAACGCCGCCCGCCGCAGTCGGCAAGGCATTGCGGGCGCTGCCGCTCGGCGACGACAATCATGAGCATTCGGTATGAGCGACGATCCCGAGACGGCGCGGCAGATCGAGGAGCTGGCCGCCGACGACCGGCCGCTGCTGGTGCTCGACGTCGACGACGTCGTGCTCGAATTCATCCGGCCGTTTCCGCATTTCCTCAAATCGCGCGGCTTCGGCCTGACGCTGGCTTCCTTCCGCCTCACCGGCAACATCACCGAAACGGCGAGCGGCCGTTTGATCGAACAGCCCGAGGTTACGGCACTTCTGGGGGAATTCTTTGACGCCCAGGCCGATTGGCAAAGCATCACCGACGGTGCCGAGGATGCTCTTGCAGCGCTTAGCGACAGCGCCGAGATCGTTCTGCTAACCGCCATGCCGCACAAGCACCGCGTGGTGCGCCGTGCGCATCTCGACGCGCTCGGATTGCCCTACCCGCTTTTGACCACCGAAATGGCCAAGGGACCGGCGGTGGCCAAATTGCGCGGCAACAAGGGCCGCCCGGTCGCTTTCGTCGACGATCAGCCGTCCAATTGTGTGTCGGTGCAGAACTCGGTCGCCGATGCGTATCTCTTCCATCTGATGGCCGACAATTCGCTGCGCGCTTTCCTGCCGCCGCCGCCGGACGGCGTCAGAGTCGTCGAAGACTGGCGCGACGCCGCGCCGAAGATCGCGAGCGCTCTGGGGCTTTAATGGGAGCGCTCAGGGCTGCAGCTTCGGTCCTGCCCCGCCATTGTCGCCGCCGTCCGAATCCTCGCCCCCGGTCGAATTGTCCGTTCCATTCGCGCCATCATCGCCCGAGTTGTCATCCTGGCCGGCGCTGTCGTCCTGGACTTCATCCGGCCCCTTCAGCATGGCGCCGTTGACCGCAACGGACCCATCGGCCTTGGTGTTGATCACCCATTCCAGCCGGCCATCCGGCAGCGTCTTGCCAAAACCTTTGACGGCCAGCGCAAAGGGGAAGGCCTGCGCCATCTGCTCATCGCTCTTGGCGCCTTCCTTCAAGGCATCGACGATCCTGTCGTAGCCGGCCACAGCGACGGTCACGGTCGCATCAGGCTTTTCGCCGCCCGGGAAAGTCATCTCGCCTTCCATGGCGACTTCGACGTCGCCATTCTTCACGGTCGAGTGGCCGAGGATTACTTTGGGTTTCTTGGCCTTGAAATCGGCGACCAAAGCCTTGCCGAATTCCCCCGGCAACGGCGGATTCTTATTGAGATCAAAGGCTTCGATCGCCTTCTTCGCCATCGTGTCGAGATCGATATTGGCACCGCCGAAGTTGAGGTCGATATCCGTCGGCACCAGTGGACCAGTCCAGGCGGGCAGCAATTGCCGGGGGATCGTCAGACCGGAGGCCTTGATCCCATAGTTGATCTTGCCGTTCTGGGAGACGCCATCCATGCCGCTAGCCAAATCCAACTGCTTCGCACCCCACTTGCCGACTGGGCTCTCAATTGCGAAATCCTTGAAGGCGTACGTTCCGTCGATTCTTTCCCAGACAGGCAACGCCGCAAGGAGACGTGACTTAAGTTCCGCCTGATTTACTTTCAGTTTCGCCTCGTCTTCATTAGCGACGGCAAAAGCAAGCAGATCCATCAACGGCTTTGTCCGAACACCCTTGCCGTTTGCATGCACCGAAAATTCCGGCGCATTGAGGGTGACCGGGAAATTCAACCCTCGCTCGGGATCGTTGATTTTGAGGACTTCAGCAAAATTCAAGATCTTTTCCGCGACAGTGAAATCGATGCCGCCGTTCGCCGATTTCGTCGAATTTAGCGTGGCGGTGCCGGCACCGGCAGAGACATCGGCCTCTTGCTTCGGCTCCCGGGTTTTCATCGTCATAGCGTCCATTGACCCCGTGGCGCTGACGAAGGCCACCAGGGCCGGATCATACACACCGGTGAACTTGTTGTTCGACACCGAAAAGTCGATGTGCTGCGGCCCTTGAGGCCCCTTGAAATCGAACGATCCGGTCAGCGACGTATCCGCCGACACGTCCCACTGCCCGTCCTGGCGCGGCTTGACCCGCATGTCGTAAGGCGTGACGTCGAACTTGAAGGAATCCTGTTTCGACAGCAAAGCGACGAGCGGCTTGAAATCGACGGCGAGTTTGTACGCATCGCCGTCGGCAGTGATTTTCACCAGCCCGATATCGAAACCCTGCCTGCCGAAATAATGTGCCAGATCATCGGTAAGCTTCTTCGCGCCTTGGCTGTCGACGGTCTGGGCGAAAGCGGGCGCGCTAAACGCGACGGCGAGAACAAGTGGCAATACACGCTTCACGTCGATTCTCCGTTGTCTCGGGCCAAATCATTGCTTGTATTAGTGAAACAGCGTTACAGCGGCAAGACGCCGGCTGTAGGCCAAAAGCGCATCCGGCTAAAGCACCAGCCGCACCAGCGGTCGGCCTGGCTTACGTTCGACCAATCGCTGGAACCCGGCCTTCTCGAAGACCCGCGACGAGCCTACGAACAGCCCGATCGAGCGCGAATCCTTCGACAGGTCGATCGGGCAGGCCTCGATCAGCCGCGCGCCGTTCTCGCGGGCGAACTCGATGCCGCCTTGGACCAGGCGGTGCGACAGGCCCTTGCCGCGTGCTTTGGTGCGGATGAAGAAGCAGGAGATCGCCCAGACGCCCGGATCGCTGGCGTCGGCGGGGTCGATCGGCGCCGACCCCCTGCCCTGGTTGTTCCATTCGGGCACGTCGGCACGCGGGCCGATCTGCATCCAGCCGACCGCCTGGCCACCCTCGAAGGCCAACAGGCCCGGCGGCGGCCCGGCCTCGATCCGCGCCTTGATGTGGTCCTTGTTGCGCTCCCGGTTGCTCGCGCGGCGCGCTGCGGGCGACAGCCGGAAATGTGTGCACCAGCAGCCGTAGCAGGCGCCTTGCCTACCGAAAAGATCTTCGAAATCCGCCCAAAGCTCGGGCACTAGCGGCGCTATGGTCGTATTCATGAGCTCTCTCCCGGCCCACCGCCTTGTCGTGGCATCCGTCCTGACGTACCATTGCATTTGTTCTCTTTATGTTCGCAGCGATGGCGGCCCCTGTCAACAATCCCGAACACGGTTTTTGCCGCGACTGCCTGAGTTTTCAGCGCAGCGAGGCACGCCGTTGCGAGCGCTGCGGCAGTCCACGGCTCGCCCGCCATCCGGAGCTCTACCGGCTGCGCCTTGCCCATATCGATTGCGACGCGTTCTACGCGGCGGTCGAAAAGCGCGACAATCCGGCGTTGAAGGACCGGCCATTGATCATCGGCGGCGGCAAGCGCGGCGTCGTCTCCACCGCATGCTACATTGCCCGCATCCACGGCGTGCGCTCGGCAATGCCGATGTTCAAGGCGCTCGAAGCCTGCCCGGAAGCGGTGGTCCTGCCGCCGGACATGGAAAAATACGTCCGCGTCGGCCGTGAGGTGCGCGCCATGATGCAGGCGCTGACGCCGCTGGTCGAGCCGCTCTCGATCGACGAGGCCTTTCTCGACCTCGCCGGCACCGAGCGCCTGCATGGCCTGCCGCCTGCGGTGGTCCTGGCGCGCTTCGCACTCGGCGTGGAAAAGGAGATCGGCATCACCGTTTCGGCCGGTCTTTCCTACTGCAAGTTCCTGGCCAAGGTGGCATCGGACTTCCGCAAGCCGCGCGGCTTTTCGGTGATCGGCGAGGCCGAGGCTATCGGCTTCCTGGCCGAGCAGCCGGTGACGCTGATCTGGGGGGTCGGCAAGGCCTTTGCCGCCACGCTCGAGCGCGACGGCATCCGCACCATCGGCCAGTTGCAGCGTATGGAACGTGGCGATCTGATGCGCCGCTACGGCGTCATGGGCGACCGGCTCTACCGGCTTTCGCGCGGCGAGGACGACCGTCGCGTCGTTCCCGACCAGGACGCGAAAAGCGTCTCGGCGGAAACCACTTTCGATACCGACATCGCCTCCGTCGACGAACTGGTTTCGGTGCTGAGGGCGCTGTCGGAAAAAGTCTCGGCCCGGCTGAAGAAATCCGGAATTGCCGGACGCACCGTCGTCCTCAAGCTGAAGACGCAGGATTTCAGGATCCGCACGCGCAATCGCCAGCTCGGCGATCCAACCCGGCTGGCCGACCGCATCTTTCAGACCGGGCTCGAGCTGCTGCGCAAGGAAGCGGATGGCACGAAATACCGGCTGCTCGGCATTGGCGTCAGCGATCTCTCCGACGATGACCGGGCGGACCCGCCCGACCTGGTCGACGTCCAGTCACGCAAGCGCGCCATGGCCGAAGGCGCCATCGACACGCTGCGCGGCAAGTTCGGCCGCAGGGCGGTGGAAACCGGCTATACCTTCGGCAAGGGCCGCGATGCCCATCCGCCCGAACCGGTCGAGGAATGATACCGGCATGTTTGAGATTCAGGTCAGGCCGAGTCGAGAAGGGTGGTTTCCGAGAACCGGAGCGGAGCGCACTTGTGAGTACGTGAGCACTGGATGCGCAGGAAACCGCTTTTCGCAGGCCGGCCTCACCTGAATATCAACTTGCCCCAGTCACGTGCGCTGCAGATCGATCCGGGTGGTCACCACACTCTTCCCGGTTTTCGGATCGGTATCGACGACGATCAGCCGCATGCCATTCTCGCCGTTCTTCTCGACCGTCATTTGCGCCTTGCGATCGCCATTGACCTCCTTGGCCCAACGGATGCCGAGATTGATTGCGTTGCCGGAGCGGCTGCCGCTCAATTGCGCCGGCCCGGTGCGCGATCCGACATAGGTGCCGGTGTATTTCGTCCCGCTCGATTTGAGATCGGCGCTGATGGCGCGCGTTACCACGATAAGACCGCGGCAGCTGCCGTCGAGCGACAGCGAGCTCGACGTTGCGTCGGAATTGAAATGACAGGAGACATTCACCGTCGGCGCATCGGTGGTCACCTTGACGATGCCTTTGCCGGCGAAATTCCCCTGGAATGAGCGAAGAAAATCCGGATCGTCGGCATGCGCTGCCCCGGCCCCGGCCGTCAGGCAGCCGGCAAGTACAAATCGTGCAAGTGATTTCATCGGACCGCTCCTCGTTGGTATCCAAAACACAGCACGCAAACACTGAGGGACCAACGCTCCCCTCAGCGGCGGGTTCCGGCTTCAACATCACTGTTTGCAACGCTGCGCGGCTGGCCCAGTCGAATGCGTCGGCTAGCGGTTGCGATGAGCGCTCCGGCTTGCGACATAGCCGCATGGCACCCGCACCCTCGATCCCCAAGGCCGCGTTCTGGATGGCGCTGTCGATCGCCTCGTTCCTGGCGATGTCGGTGGCCGGCCGTGCCACGACGGCCGAACTAAACGTCTTCCAGGTGCTCGAGCTGCGCTCGGTGATCGGCTTTTTCATCCTGTTGCCGCTGGTCATGATGTCAGGCGGTTTTGCGGCGATGCGCACCGGACGCCCGCTGGCTCATATCGCCCGCAACGTCGTCCACTATACCGGCCAGGCTGCCTGGCTCTACGCCCTGACGCTGATCCCGCTTGCGGTACTGATCTCGATCGAATTCACGACGCCGATCTGGACCGCTTTGCTGGCCGTCGCTTTCCTCGGCGAAAGGCTGTCCCGGCCACGGCTGGCGGCGATCGTGCTCGGGCTGATCGGCGTTGTGATCATCGTGCGTCCGGGCGTCGGCGCGGTCAATCCGGGACATGTCATCGTGCTGGGAGCCGCGGTCTGCTTCGGCGTCTCGGTGGTCCTCGTCAAGTCGCTGACGCGGACGGACAGCGTCGTGCGCATCATCTTCTGGATGTTGATCATCCAGTCGCTGCTTGGCCTCGTCCCGGCGCTTTACGAATGGCGCAACCCGCCGCTTGAGCTCTGGCCGTGGATCCTGCTCATCGCCTTCACCGGCATGTCGTCGCATTTCTGCATGGCCCGCGCACTTGTCTATGCCGATGCGACGGTCATCTCGCCAATGGACTTTTTGCGCGTGCCGCTGTCGGCGGTGATCGGATGGCTGCTCTATCACGAGCAGATCGACGCCTTCACCGCCGGTGGCGCCCTGCTGATCCTCATGGGAAATCTGCTCAACCTGCAGCGGAGAGCACCGCAACCGGCGGAGATCGCCGCTTCATAAGCGTGCGCTAACTGTTAGACCAGTTCCACCTCGACCACGCCCGGCACCGCCCGCATCGCCGACGCGATCTGCGGCGATACGCGGTAGCGGTTGGGCAACTCGATCTCGACCTCGCCCTCGCCGCCTTCCTTGATGACGATGATGCTCACCTGACTGTCGCCACGCTGGCCAAGCTGCGATTGGATTGTCGATGCCGGTGCGTCATTTCTGACGAAGATGCGCAACGCTTTCTGGATACGGCTTGCCTCTTCCTCCAACGACTGCACGGTCTGGATGCGCAGATTGACGCCTTCAGGCCTGTCCTCGGCCGAAACGGTGATCACCACCGAGCGGCCGGGTTCGAGCAGGTCGCGGTATTGCGCCAGCCCCTCGGAAAACAGCACCGCTTCATACTGGCCGGAGGTGTCGGAGAACTGCACGACGCCCATCTTGTTGCCGGTGCGCGTCTTGCGCTCCTGCTTGGTGGTCACCGTGCCGGCGAGCCGGCCGGCGGCAGCACCGCGTTTGACGGCGGCCGAAAACTCGCCCCAGGTCTGCACCCGCATTTTCTGCAGCGCCGCCTTGTATTCGTCGAGCGGATGCGCCGAGAGATAGAACCCGACCACCTGGAATTCACGGTGCAGGCGGTCGGCGGCGAGCCAGGGATCGGTCGCCGGCAAGTTGAGCGCCTGCGACTGTGCGCCGAGCGAGGCGCCAAAGATGTCATGCTGGCCGGTGACGGCATTCTGCTGCGCCAGCGACGCCAGCCCCATCATCCGCTCGACGCCGGCCATCATCGCCGCGCGGTCATGACCGAAGCAGTCGAGCGCGCCGGCCATGATCAGGCTTTCGAAGACGCGCTTGCCGACGATCTTCGGATCGACCCTTTCACAGAAATCGGCGAGGCTCTTGAAGGGTTTTTCGCCGCGCGTGGCGACGATGTGCTCGACCGCCGCATCGCCGACGCCCTTGAGCGCGGCCAGCGAATAGAAGATGCGGTTCTCGCCGACCTCGAAATCCCGGAACGACGTCATGACCGACGGCGCCACCACCTCGATGCCGAGGCGCAGCGCATCCTGGCGGAAATCGGCGAGCTTGTCCGTATTGCCCATGTCGAGCGTCATCGATGCCGCCAGGAATTCGACGGGGTAATGCGCCTTCAGATAGGCGGTCTGGTAGGAGACGACGGCATAGGCGGCGGCATGCGATTTGTTGAAACCGTAGTCGGCAAACTTTGCCAGCAGGTCGAAGATGAAGTCGGCTTGCGGCTTGCCGACGCCGCGCTCGACCGCGCCCGAAACAAAGCGCTCGCGCTGCTTGTCCATCTCGGCGCGGATCTTCTTGCCCATGGCGCGGCGCAGCAGATCGGCTTCGCCCAGCGAATAGCCGGAGAGCTCCTGCGCGATCTGCATCACCTGTTCCTGGTAGACGATGACGCCTTGCGTCTCCTTGACGAGATGGTCGATCTTCGGGTGGATCGACGCCATCTCCTCCTCGCCGTGCTTTCTGGCGTTGTAGGTCGGTATGTTCTCCATCGGCCCCGGCCGGTAGAGCGCGACCAGCGCGATAATGTCCTCGATACAGTCGGGCCGCATGCCGATCAGCGCCTTGCGCATGCCGGCACTTTCCACCTGGAACACGCCGACCACCTCGCCGCGCGACAGCATGGCGTAGGTTTCGGGGTCGTCGAGCGGAATGTGGGCAAGATCGATCTCGATGCCGCGGCGGCGGATCAGCTTGACGGCCCTGTCCAGCACCGTCAGCGTCTTCAGGCCAAGGAAGTCGAATTTCACCAGCCCGGCCTGCTCGACATATTTCATGTTGAACTGCGTGACCGGCATGTCCGAGCGCGGATCGCGGTACATCGGCACCAGCTCCGACAGCGGCCGGTCGCCGATGACGATGCCGGCGGCGTGCGTCGAGGCGTGCCGATAAAGACCTTCCAGTTTCTGCGCCGTATCGAGCAGCGTCTGCACGATCGGCTCACGCTCCGCCTCTTCGGCAAAGCGCGGCTCGTTGGCGATGGCGTCGGCGAGCTTGACCGGATTGGCCGGGTTCGACGGCACCATCTTGCTCAGCTTGTCGACCTGCCCGTAAGGCATCTGCAGCACGCGGCCGACGTCGCGCAGCACCGCGCGCGCCTGCAACGTGCCGAAGGTGATGATCTGGCCAACCTGGTCGCGGCCGTATTTCTGCTGGACGTAGCGGATGACTTCCTCGCGCCGGTCCTGGCAGAAGTCGATGTCGAAGTCGGGCATAGACACGCGGTCGGGATTGAGGAAGCGCTCGAACAGCAGCGAAAAACGCAGTGGGTCGATGTCGGTGATGGTCGTGGCATAGGCGACCAGCGAGCCGGCGCCCGATCCGCGGCCCGGGCCGACCGGAATCCCTTGTGCCTTGGCCCATTTGATGAAGTCGGCAACGATCAGGAAATAGCCCGGATATTTCATCTTCTCGATGACGCCGAGCTCGAAATCCAGCCTTTCGCGATATTGCTCGACGGTATAGCCGGGCGTCGGCCCGTGCGCCGCCAGCCGCGCCTCTAGCCCTTCATGCGCCTGCCTGGCAAGCTCCTGCGCCTCCGCCTTGACCGCAGCATCGGCGTCGGCGACATCGCGGCCGGCAAAGCGCGGCAGAATCGGATTGCGGGTCTTCGGGTAATACGAGCAGCGCAGCGCGATCTCGACGGTGTTGTCGATTGCTTCCGGCAGGTCGGCGAACAGCCTCGCCATATCGGCCTGGCCTCTCAGGAAGTGGTCGGGCGAAAGGCGGCGGCGATTGTCGGCCGCAACCACGGAACCTTCGGCGATGGCGATCAGGGCGTCATGCGCCTCATAGTCTTCACGAGAGAAGAAAAACGCCTCGTTGGTGGCAACCAGCGGCAGATCGTGGCGGTAGGCGAGATCGACCGACAACTGCTCGATGGCGCGGTCATAGCCGGACACGCGCTCAAGCTCGACATAGAGCCGGTCGCCGAACAGGCTCTTGAGCGCCGAGAGCCGGGTCTCGGCGAGTTCGCGGCGATCCTGTTTCAATGCAGTGCCTATCGGACCGCGCGGCCCGCCCGTAAGGCAGATCAATCCGTCGGTGTGGCCCTGCAGCATCTCGCTCGTCAGATGCACCGCTTCGCCGGGCGGTGTCTCGAGATAGACGCGGCTGACCAGCCTGACCAGATTGCCGTAGCCGGCCTCGGTTGCGGCGATCAGGACGACCGGCCGCATCTCCGGTCCTTGCCGCCTGCGGTCGCGCTGGCTGTCGCTCGCCTCGCCGGAAAAGGCGAGGTCGATCTGGCAGCCGATGATCGGCTGGATGCCATCCTTTACCGCCTTCTGGGCGAATTCCAGCGCGCCGAACAGATTGTTGGTGTCGGTGACGGCGATTGCCGGGCATTCGTCCTGCACCGCATGGCCGACGATCTTGCCGAGCTGCAAGGCACCTTCGAGCAGCGAATAGGCCGAATGCACGCGCAGATGAATGAACCGACGCGCCGCCGCCTCCGCCCGCGACGCCTTTGCATAGGCCTCGCGCAGCAAGGGATCGCGTGGAAGTCTTTCATCCGCCATGGTTTTTTCGCGCCGCCTGAAAGGACTCAGTCGATGAAGTTGTATTGTCGAGCGCCGGGTAGCACGAGTCCAGCGCTAGTGATTAGAGCTTTGGAGGTTTAGAGCAACCGCCGAAGCTGCCAATTTCCCCCCTTGTGGGGGAGATGTCCGGCAGGACAGAGAGGGGCGCTGTCCCGCCAACCTCAGGCTACAAACAAAACCCGCCTCGGCGGGCGGGTCGTTGGAGCCAATTAGCACCATAGCCAAATTAATAGCATAGCTGCCGGCACAAAGCAAGAACAAAATACGGCGCGACGGGGAAAAATTCGAGTTGTCCGTCTCCCGAGGGCGTATCCAGAGGATTGCAGGTCGCGTTCCTTCGCGCCCCCCTCTGTCCTGCCGGACATCTCCCCCATGAGGGGGGAGATTGGCCATCATCTCGGCTTTCGCCAATTTCCAACGTTGCAGGAGCGAGCTGGGCCCCGAAGCTGCCAATCTCCCCACTTTAGGGACACTTGAGGGGGAGATGTCCGGCAGGACAGAGGGGCGCGCTGTCCCGCCAACTTCAGACAGAGCGTCGAGGGCGGGTCCAACCTCACGCGAATTCCATGATCACAGCATCGACGGCAAGGCTGTCGCCGGGCTTGGCGTTGAGCTTCGAGACGATGAGGTCGCGCTCGGCGCGCAGCACGTTTTCCATCTTCATCGCCTCGACCACGGCCAGCGTCTCGCCGGCCTTGACCTCCTGCCCCTCGGCAACGGCAATCGACACGACGAGGCCGGGCATCGGGCATAGCAGCATCTTCGAGGTATCCGGCGCCACTTTTTCCGGCATCAGCCTTTCGAGTTCGGCGGTGCGCGGCAGCATGGTGCGGGCTGTCACCGAGATGCCTTTCCAGGCGATGCGGAACCCGTTCAGCACCGGCCTGACTTGCGCCGCGACCTTGCGGCCGCCGACCGTGCCGCGCCAGATGAGATCGCCCGGCCGCCAGTCGGATGCCACCGTCAGCGGTTTGCCGCCGTCGATTGTGAGGTCGAGCTCCATCGGAATGGAAATCATGCCTTCGACGATGGCAACCGAAAGATAATCCCGGCCGATCTTCACCACCCAATCGCGTTTCAAGGCGCCCGAATGCGGCGCCAGCCGCCCGCCCAGCCGGTCGAGCCGGTCGCGGCGCAGCAGTTCGACCGCGGTTGCGATCGCGGCCAGCACCGCGTTTTCTTCGCTGTTCGGCACAATGGGCGCGAAGCCGTCG
The DNA here is from genome assembly GCF_040318885.1 of Mesorhizobium sp. M0998. Taxonomy (NCBI): domain Bacteria; kingdom Pseudomonadati; phylum Pseudomonadota; class Alphaproteobacteria; order Hyphomicrobiales; family Phyllobacteriaceae; genus Mesorhizobium; species Mesorhizobium sp. M0998. Next base: position 47,984 of record NZ_JAMYND010000011.1, on the reverse strand, counting down.
GGATATTCCTCGGCGATGAACGCCGTCGATAGCCGCCCTTCCCGCCAGCGCGGATGCTGCATCAGCGCCGCCAGGAACGGTACGTTGTGCTCGATGCCGTCGACGACGAAACTGTCCAGCGCTTCCGACATCGCGTCGATTGCCGCCAGCCGTGTCGGCGCCCAGGTGCACAGCTTGGCGACCATCGGGTCGTAGAACATCGAGATTTCCGAGCCTTCGGTAACGCCGGTATCGTTGCGGATGACGATTTCGCCGAATTTTCCCTCTTCCGGCGGCCGGTATTTCGTCAGCCTGCCGATCGACGGCAGAAAGTTGCGATACGGATCTTCGGCATAGAGGCGGCTTTCCACCGCCCAGCCGTTCAGCTTGACGTCGCTCTGCTTGATGGCGAGCTTTTCGCCGGCCGCCACGCGGATCATCTGCTCGACCAGGTCGATGCCGGTGACGAGTTCCGTCACCGGATGCTCGACCTGCAGCCGCGTGTTCATTTCCAGGAAATAGAAGTTCTTGTCGCTGTCGACGATGAACTCGACCGTGCCGGCGCTCTGGTAGTCGACGGCCTTGGCCAGCGCCACCGACTGCTCGCCCATGGCTTTGCGGGTCTTGGCGTCGAGGAACGGCGACGGCGCCTCCTCCACGACTTTCTGGTTGCGGCGCTGGATCGAGCATTCGCGCTCGCCGAGATAGAGCGTGTTGCCATGCGCGTCGGCGAGCACCTGGATTTCGATATGGCGCGGATCGACGATGAATTTTTCGATGAAGACGCGGTCATCGCCGAACGAGCTTTTCGCCTCCGACCGCGCCCGGTCGAAGCCGTCGCGCACCTCTGCCTTGCTCCAGGCGATGCGCATGCCCTTGCCGCCGCCGCCGGCTGAAGCCTTGATCATCACGGGATAGCCGATTTCGCCGGCTATTCTTTCGGCATGGGCGGCGTTTTCGACGACGCCGAGCCAGCCGGGCACCGTCGACACCTTGGCCGCATTGGCGAACTTCTTCGATTCGATCTTATCGCCCATCGCCTTGATGGCCTTCGGCTTCGGGCCGATGAAGACGATGCCTTCCTGCTCCAGCGCTTCGCAGAAGGATGCCCGCTCGGACAGGAAACCGTAGCCGGGATGCACGGCCTCTGCTCCTGTGGCCTTGCAGGCGGCGATGATCTTTTCCGCGACCAGATAACTTTGCGCAGCCGGCGAAGGCCCGATATGCACCGCCTCGTCGGCCATTTCGACATGCACGGCGTCCCGGTCGGCGTCGGAATGGACCGCGACGGTGGCGATGCCCATCTTGCGCGCCGTCTTGATCACGCGGCAGGCGATCTCGCCACGGTTGGCGACCAGGATCTTTGTGAACATGCAGGCCTCGTCCCTCGGCTGCCCTTCTTTTACGGGCTTCCCGTTTTATGGGCTTCAGGGGGCCGGTCAAGGCAAAGTCGGAGCCTATCCCGCATGCAAATCGGCGGGCGCTGACGAAAATCCGGGGTCACAACGTCGCTTCGTGCATAGCGCAGAGCTGAATGGTAAGTTAAATCTAACCTGGATTGCAGACTGTCATGGGAGGATTGCCTGATGAAAACGCGCGCCGCTGTCGCCGTTGCCGCCGGAAAGCCGCTGCAGATCATGGAGGTCGACCTCGAAGGTCCCCGCGATGGCGAGGTGCTGGTCGAGATCAAGGCAACCGGCATCTGCCACACTGACGAGTTCACGCTGTCGGGCGCCGACCCGGAAGGCCTGTTTCCGGCGATCCTCGGCCATGAGGGCGCCGGCATCGTCGTCGACGTCGGCAAGGGCGTCTCCTCGGTCAGGAAGGGCGACCATGTCATCCCGCTCTACACGCCGGAATGCCGGCAGTGCCCGTCCTGCCTGTCGCGCAAGACCAATCTGTGCACCGCCATCCGCGCCACGCAGGGACAGGGCTTGATGCCGGACGGCACCTCGCGCTTCTCGATCGGCAAGGACAAGCTGTTCCACTACATGGGCTGCTCGACCTTTTCCAACTTCACCGTGCTGCCCGAGATCGCGGTGGCCAAGGTCAATGCCGACGCCCCGTTCGACAAGATCTGCTACATCGGCTGCGGCGTCACCACCGGCATCGGCGCTGTGATCAACACGGCCAAGGTCGAGCAAGGCGCGACGGCGGTCGTGTTCGGCCTCGGCGGCATCGGCCTCAACGTCATCCAGGGCCTGCGCCTTGCCGGCGCCGACATGATCATCGGCGTCGACCTGAACAACGACAAGAAGGAATGGGGCGAGAAATTCGGCATGACGCATTTCGTCAATCCGAAGGAGATCGACGGCGATGTCGTGGCTCATCTCGTCAACATGACCAAGCGCGGCGCCGACCAGATCGGCGGCGCCGACTACACCTTCGACTGCACCGGCAACACCAAGGTCATGCGGCAGGCGCTGGAAGCGTCGCATCGCGGCTGGGGCAAGTCGGTCATCATCGGCGTTGCCGGCGCCGGCCAGGAGATCTCGACGCGGCCGTTCCAGCTGGTCACCGGCCGCACCTGGATGGGCACCGCCTTCGGCGGCGCGCGCGGCCGCACCGACGTGCCGAAGATCGTCGACTGGTACATGGCCGGCAAGATCGAGATCGATCCGATGATCACCCACACGCTGAAGCTCGAGGACATCAACAAGGGCTTTGACCTGATGCATGAAGGCAAGTCGATCAGGAGCGTGGTAGTCTATTGAAGGAGGTACTGATCCGGGTTCGGATCCGATATCCGAATTTCAGCGAGTCGCTCAGTATGCAGAGCTGGCAATTCGGCGAACATCTTTGGGTAGCGCTTAGGAATAACAACCGCGTTCGCATCGACCTCGATGAGATCGACCGCGGCAGAGAAGAAATATCGTTTCTCGTGCGCGATACATATCTGAGTAAGGCGCTCAAGGTGGTAGAGCGCGTCAAGCAAGAACACCGTATGGAGAATGAAGCGGTAATCGAAACGGAACCAGCATAGAACCAAGGGAGGAGACAAAAATGCCGGAAAAACTGCATCCTAAAATCGACAATGGACTGCCACGGGAAAAGGCCGATTTTGCCGGCGGCACGCTGGTCTGCGCCTGCACCAGCAACCCGGTCAAGGTCAAGGTCAAGGGCCAGATCGCCCACAACCATGCCTGCGGCTGCACCAAATGCTGGAAGCCGGAAGGCGCGCTGTTCTCGGTCGTGGCGGTTGCCGGTACAAACGACGTGACGGTGACCGAAAACGGCGACAAGCTGAAGATCGTCGATCCGGGCGCGCTGATCCTGCGCCATGCCTGCACCGGCTGCGGCGTCCATATGCACGGCCCGGTCGAGCGCGACCACGCTTTCAAGGGGCTGTCCTTCATCCATCCCGAACGCTTCCAGGAAGACGGCTGGTCGCCGCCGGGCTTCACCGCCTTTGTCTCTTCGATCATCGAGTCCGGTGTCGATCCGAGCCGCATGGACGGCATAAGGTCACAGCTGAAGTCGATCGGGCTCGAACCTTATGATTGCCTCAATCCAGGACTGATGGACTATATCGCCACCTGGACGGCCAAGCGGTCCGGCGCGTTGCCGGCCTAGTAGCCGCTCGACTATCATCGATCGAGCCGGGCGACGCCGCCCGGCTCTTTCACATTTGGAACAACGATGCCCGCACCTGCTATTCTCGTCGATGCCGACGCTTGCCCGGTGAAGGCCGAGGTCGAAAAAGTCGCCGAGCGGCACGGCATCGTCGTCACCTTCGTCTCCAATGGCGGCTTGCGTCCGTCGCGCGATCCGATGATCCGCAATGTCGTCGTCTCCAAGGGCGCCGATGCCGCCGACGACTGGATAGTCGAAAATGCCCGGTCCAACGATATCGTGGTGACCGCCGATATCCCGCTTGCCGCGCGCGCGGTGGCGCTTGGCGCCCACGTACTTGGTCCGACCGGACGCCCGTTTACGCCCGAAACGATCGGCATGGCGGTGGCAATGCGCGATCTCAAGCAGCATCTGCGCGAGACCGGCGAAAGCAAGGGCTACAATTCGAGCTTCGCGCCGCAGGACCGCTCGCGGTTCCTCGGCGAGCTTGACCGCATCCTACGGCGGGCGCTGAAATCCGCGTCTGCGGACTGAAGGCCATGGCGACTGGTACCCCGACCAAGATGCCCATGCGACGCCACACGCCGTTCGCGGTGTCGGCCTGCATCGGCGTGGCAGCCTTTGGCGCCGCGCTGGTCTGGCGTGCGCCGCTTGCCTATTCGATCGGCGCCAATGTGTTCTTTGCCGCCTATCTCGTCCTTGTCATCGCCCATATGCCGCGGCTTACCGGCAGCTATCTGCGCAAGAATGCAGGCGACACGGACCTGCCGGTACTGGCCATCTTCGCGGTCACGCTGATTGTCGTCGCTATTGCCATCATGTCGTTGTTTCAATTGATCAACAGGGAGAAGAGCGCGGACACCGTCGAGCTTATGGTGGCGCTGCTGTCTATCCCGCTTGGCTGGTTGACCATCCATGCGATGGCCGCACTTCACTACGCGCATATCTACTGGTTGGATGGCGATGCGATGGATGGCGACACAAAAAAGAAAATTCCGGTCGGCGGCCTCGACTTCCCGGGCGGCAAGCGGCCGGAAGGCTCGGATTTCCTCTATTTCGCCACGGTGATCGGCATGACGGCGCAAACCGCCGACACCAACATCACGACCTCGCAAATGCGCCGTGTCGTGCTTGTGCATTCGATCCTGTCGTTCTTCTTCAACACGGTCATCGTGGCAGCCGCGGTCAACCTCGCCGTCAGCCTCGGCAGTCCGTAATAAATCCGTGATCGGGTGAAACATCGCTTAGGCTGGCGACGTATTGGGAGGAGAAGAGATCTGACAGGCCATGCGGAACCGCTTGGCAGGGAGGCACGGAAAACATGGAATCAGTTGCCAGAGGCGAAGCCAGCACCGAGGCAGATAGCGCTGCTTCGACGGATGCGACGCTGATCTATCGCCAGTCGCGCTGGACGCGGCTGACGCATTGGCTGTGGGCGATCGCGCTGTTCTTCATGCTGCTTTCCGGTCTGCAAATATTTAACGCCCGCCCACAGCTCTACATCGGCAAGGAGTCGGGTTTTGGCTACAACAACACCGTCTTCGCCATTGGCGCCGAGAATACGGCGACTGGCCCGCGCGGCTATACCGAAATCTTCGGCAAGCGCTTCGATACCACTGGCGTGCTCGGCTGGTCGGGTCCGGCCGGCCAGGAGACCTCCCGTGCCTTCCCGTCCTGGGCGACGATCCCTTCCTATTACGATCTCGGCACCGCGCGCGTTGTTCATTTCTTCTTCGCCTGGGTGCTGACCACCACGCTGCTGGTCTGGCTGGTCGCCAGCCTGATCAACGGCCATTTGCGCCGCGATCTTGCCCCGCGCCTCGATGATTTCAGGCGCCTGCCGCGAGACATTGTCGAGCACGCCAAGCTCAGGTTCCATCACACGCGCGACTACAACACGCTGCAGAAGATGGCCTATGGCGGCGTGCTGTTCGTGCTGCTGCCGCTGATGATCATCACCGGCCTTGCCATGTCGCCGAGCATGGATTCGGTGCTGCCGTTCCTGAATGATCTGCTCGGCGGCCGACAGACGGCACGCACCATTCATTTCACGGTGATGCTGCTGCTCGTCGCCTTCTTCATTATCCACATCCTGATGATCCTCGCCGCCGGCCCGATCAACGAGCTGCGCTCCATCATCACCGGGTGGTACCGAACCGACCCGCCGGCGCATGGCGACAAAGCGCCAGAGAGGAGTGCCTGACATGGCGAAATTCGAGATCAGCCCCAAGCTACAGATAAGCCGAAGAAAGTTCCTGACCTCGGCCAGCCTCGGCCTTTCCGGCATCATGCTGTCGGGCTGCGACGCCTTCGACAGCCAGCTTGGCGTCGGCGACAGCCTGCGCAGCTTCCTCGAAAGCGCCAATGGCCTGACCTGGCGGGCGCAGCGACTGCTTGCCGGCGCTGATGCGCTGGCGCCGGAGTTCACCGAGGCCGACATTCGCCAGCCGCAGCGGCCGAACGGTGTCACCGCACCGGACGACGATTTCTACAAGGGCCTGCTCGCCAGCGATTTCGCCGACTGGCGGCTGGAGGTTTCAGGCCTGGTCGAAAAACCGCTGTCGCTGAGCCGCGAGCAGCTGATGAACATGCCGAGCCGCACCCAGATCACCCGTCACGACTGCGTCGAAGGCTGGAGCTGCATTGCCAAATGGACCGGCACGCCGCTGTCGCTGGTGCTCGACCAGGCAGTGGTCAAGCCGCAGGCGCGCTACGTCATGTTCCACTGCCTCGATACGATCGACCGCAGCCTGGCCGGCGACATCAAATATTACGGCTCGATCGACCTGGTCGATGCTCGTCATCCGCAGACGATCCTTGCCTATGGCCTCAACGGCAAGCCGTTGCCGGTCGAAAACGGCGCGCCGCTGCGCGTCCGCGTCGAGCGCCAGCTCGGCTACAAGATGCCGAAATACCTCTACAAGATTGAGCTGGTCGACGGCTTCGCCAATATCGGCGGCGGCAGAGGCGGCTATTGGGAGGACAATGGCTACGACTGGTACGGCGGCATCTGACCGAAACCTGACCCGAGCTTCATCTAACTGTCGTCGTCGCTGTCGTCGCCGTCGCTGCGCAGGGCCGGATTCAGGTCAGGATTGTCGTCAGGGGTGACAAGCTTGCCCAGCCCGTGCGGTCCCTGGTAGTTGCCGTGGGTATCGAAGTTGGGGTTGCCCTGATTGTCGAATTGCGGCGTCGGATCGATCGATTGGTCGTAACGGCGCGGGCGCGGCTTCGGATAGTAATTATCGGAATGATGGCGATGCGAATTGCCGTTGTCGAGAATGGCACCTACCACGCCGCCGACGATAATGGCTGCGGCGACGTCGCCAGCAGAGGGATTGCGGTTGGGGCTGGCGACTGCGAATTCGGCCGAGCAACCATTGTCGACCCAGATGCCGCCGGCGTCATAGCCCCAGCTTCTACCGTATACGCAACGCGCCTTCGACAGCCTGGAGGTCAACTGCACGCCGCGGCGCGTATCGATCCCGCAATAGGAATAGCGGTAATCGGCGCTGGAGCAGACCACGCGTTTTGCCCCCGCAGCCTGCGCTGCCGCCGGCAGCAGCGAAAGCTTCGCCGGATTGCCCAGGATGCAAACCAGGAACATCATCGAACCGGTAACCGCCATCCGTGCCGACATCGCAACTCTCCATGAGGGTCCGCTATCGACAGAATGGCACCTCTGTGTAAATCTGACAACCGGACGGGCTCAGCGAGGTTATATTAATGCGCGCTAAGATGATCGCCACAACTATACTTGCCCTTTCTGCGTGGTTGGCTTTGTCGCTGCTGCCAGCCCGGGCGGACGACAGCCTCAAGCGCATCATCGACCAGAAGACACTGACGGTCGGCGTGGCGCTCAACCCGCCATGGATCCTCAAGAAGGCCGACGGGAAGTTCGCCGGCTATGATGTCGACCTGACCAGTGCGCTGGCGTCTGATCTCGGCGTCGACCTGAAGCTGGTCGAGGTGCCCTGGAACGACCTTAAGACAAGACTGCTCAAGGGTGATTTCGATATGATCGCGGCGGGCTACGCCAGCACGCCGGAACGCGCACGCGAGGTGGTATTCTCCAACCAGACCGGTACCGCCGATATCCGTATGGTTGCGACGATCGCCAGCCTTGGGAAAAGGCCGGGAAAGGCAGTGGCGGCGCCGGGATATAAGATCGCCGTGCTGTCCAATTCCACCGATGAAGCCGCCGCGAAGGAAGCTTTTCCCAAGGCGACCATCCTGTCTTTCGACAATACCTCAGATGTTTTCGCCGCGATCATCGGCGGCGACGCACAGGCGATGGTCGCGACGTCGCCGACGCCGCAGATGGCCGCCAGGCTCTATGACGCGAAGTTGACGATGGTGGGCGGCCCGCTGTTGCGGACGCCGGAAGCGTTTGCGATGCGCCCGGACGATGTCCGCCTCATCCAATACGTCAACAACTGGATCGGCGCGCGCACCGCCGACGGCACCATAGGCGGCGTGCGCCGCTACTGGTTCGGCAGCTTCAAATGGATGTTGCGCTTCGACACCAGTGCCAAGCCGGAGCCCGCCAAACAATAGCGTCGCGCGACTGCTTATGCGACCTTGTCGATCAGCGGCTTCAGCGCCGGGTGGATTTCCGGCGAGGCGTGCTTGATTAGCGTCAGCAGCGCGCGCTCGTTCTCCTGCAGCGGCCGGTCGCCTATGTGTTCAGCGAGCCATTTGGCCTCGCCGGCATCGACCGTCTCGGCGCGGCGGGCCAGAGCCTCGGCTGCCTTGTTCTTGGACTCCCACTCGGCTTCGATATCGCCGGGTGAGCGATAGGCTTCCATGATGCCGGACAGGCCGCCCGATACCATGCGGCTGAAGAACCCGCCGATTTCCGGATCGGCCTGTTCGAAGAACGAATCCCGGCGCAGCGCCACGTCGCGCACCGGCGGTTCGTAGCCGGCCGAACACATGACGAAATTGGCGATCGCCTTGACGAACAGATCGTTCCAGGACGGATCGTTGTCGCCCGCCGCTGTGCGCTCGTTGATCTTGAACAGCACCTCGGCCTCGGCGCGGCTGATGGCGATGTTGCCATCGCCGCCATAGGCGTAAAGGATGCGGCGCAACAGCTCGACCTCAGCCTTGGCAATCGACCCAGGGATAAGCCTGCCGCCGGTCATCAGCGGCCCCTTGCCGTCCACGACCGCATGAGCGACCTGCTCCAGCGCATAGCTGGAAAGCGTGCTCGGCGATGATTTGGCAACTTCCAGCACATGCACCAGCAGCTCGAGTTCGGTCTGGCTGTCGACCATGCCGTCGCGCGAAATCGTCCGAATCAGCCAGTCGGCATTGTCCTGCGAAACATAGCCCGCCGGCTTTTCCTGGTGGACGATGAAATCGGTGACCGCCTCGACGAAAAACTCGAGCCATTCCGTGCATTTGTCCCTCGCCGTTGCATCCAGCGCAAACAGCGCCTCGGCCTCGCCGCGCGTTGCCACGCCGTCGCCGAACACTTCGCCGCGCAGCATGACCACGTCTTCCGCCGTGATCCGATTTTTCGAGGTCAGCCCGGCCACCGGCGCGCTCATGATCAATTCGCCCATTTTCTTCCCCGCCGCCGCCGGTAATTGCCGGCCCTTATGCGGTATATCGGCAAGGTCTTGAGAAACCGGCAAGCGGCGTGGTTAGCGAAGGCTTGCCTATAAAGAAGGCCCGCAGAAGACTTGGCAGTAAAAATGTCGCCGGCAGGTGACAAGGTGTCGTCCACGGGCTATGGATGACGAGTCGAGGGCTCCTGACCGAGTCCTACCTGTTTGTGGGAGAGAGCAGCGAGAGCTGCCGCCGAAGGGGAAATCGCCCGAAATCTCTCAGGCAAAAGAACCGTAGACGGGAAAGACACTCTGGAAAGTCGGGGCTTGCCCCCGCGCCGAAGGTGTAAGCGCTGCCGACAGAGTTACGGGGCGCGAGTCTCTCAGGCTTCAGACAGAGGGGCACGGACTGGTCGCCATTCGCGGCCGCTTGCGTGCGACTCTGGAGATGACATGACGGGCGACGATACCAAACACCTTCCCCTCGAAGATCTGCACATGGCAGCTGGTGCGCGCTTTGGCGCCTTCGCCGGCTGGTCGATGCCGCTGACCTATCCGGCCGGCGTGATGAAGGAGCACCTGCACAGCCGTGAGCATGCCGGCCTGTTCGACATCTCGCACATGAAGCTGTTCGAAATCAGCGGTACGGGGGCAGCAGCGCTTCTGAACCGCGCCTGCCCGTTCGATGCCGGCGCACTTGAGGTTTCCCAGTCCAAATACACGTTCTTCCTCAATGAGGCGGCCGGCATTCTGGACGATCTGATCGTCACCAGGCTCGGCGCCGAGCGCTTCATGATGGTCGCCAATGCCGGCAACGCCGCCGCCGACGAAAAGCATCTGCGCGCACTGGCCAAAAATTTCGATGCAGAGGGCGATTTCGATGTAAAAGTGGATGCGCTCGACCGCGTCTTCCTGGCCATACAGGGCCCCGAGGCGTGGGCTGCCCTTTCCCGCGCCGGCATCGAGACCGGTTCGCTGGTGTTCATGCACGGCATCGAGCCGCGCGAAAAATGGTTCATGAGCCGGTCCGGCTATACCGGCGAAGACGGCTTCGAGATCGGCCTGCCGGAAGCGGATGCAAGAAACCTCGTCGCCAGGCTGCTCGAGGACGAGCGGGTGATGTGGGTCGGCCTTGCCGCCCGCGACAGCCTGCGGCTCGAAGCCGGACTGTGCCTGCACGGGCTGGACATCACGCCGGAGATCGATCCGGCCAGCGCCGGGCTGATGTGGGCCATCCCCAAGGAGGTTCGCGCCTCTGGCGCCTTCATCGGCGCCGATGCGCTGCGCGCCATCCTGGAGCGTGGTCCGGCGCAAAAACGCGTCGGCCTGAAGCCGGAAGGCCGCCAGCCGGTGCGCGCCGGTGCTGCCCTTTTCGATGCTGACGGCAACCCTGCCGGCCATGTCACCTCAGGCGGCTTCGGCCCCTCGGCCGGTCATCCGGTCGCCATGGGTTACGTCCAGACGCCGCTTGCCAAATCCGGCGCAAAACTGTTCGCCGATGTCCGCGGGACGAAAATCCCGGTCGACATCCACCCCTTGCCCTTCACGCCCCATCGCTACCGCAAAGGATGATTTCAATGGCAAAGACCTATTTCACCGAAGATCACGAATGGCTGCGCGTCGAGGGCGGCATCGCCACGGTCGGCATCACCGATTACGCGCAGCAGCAGCTCGGCGATCTCGTCTTCGTCGAACTGCCGGAGCCGGGGAAGAAGCTGGCCAAGGGCGACACCGCCGTGGTGGTCGAATCGGTCAAGGCCGCATCGGACGTCTACGCGCCGGTCGACGGCGAGATCACCGAGGCCAACACCTCGCTGTCATCGGATCCTTCACTCGTCAATTCGGCGGCAACCGGCGACGGCTGGTTGTGGAAGATGAAGCTGGCCAATGAGCGCCAACTCGACGGACTCCTCGATGAAGCCGCTTACAAAGCCCATATTGGTTGATAGCAGGACCAGGAAGATGACCGCAGCACCCTACCCCTTCTCGGCTCGCCATATCGGCCCGGGCCTCCATGACGTCAGAGCCATGCTGGCGACGATCGGCGTTCCTTCGGTCGAGACCCTGATCAGCCAGGCAGTGCCGAAGTCGATCCGGCTCGACCGGCCGCTGGCCCTGCCCGCGCCCGCAACCGAAGCGGAAGCGCTGGCCGAGCTCGCGGCGACGATGGCAAAGAACACGGTGCAGAAGAGCTTCATCGGTGCCGGGTATAATGGCGTCCACGTGCCGCCGGTGATCCAGCGCAACCTGTTCGAGAACCCGGCCTGGTATACGGCTTACACGCCTTACCAAGCCGAGATCAGTCAGGGCCGGCTGGAGATGCTGTTCAACTTCCAGACACTGGTGACGGAACTGACCGGCCTGCCGGTGGCATCGGCCTCGCTGCTCGACGAGGCGACGGCGGTGGCCGAAGCGGTTGGCATCGCGCTGCGCCATCATCGCGACAAGCGCACCAAGGTGGCACTGGCCGGCACGCCGCACCCGCAGACGCTGGACGTCGTGCGCACCCGCGCCGAGCCGCTCGGCATCGAGGTCGACGGCGAGGTGATCGACGACAACACCGCCGCCCTGCTGGTCTCCTGGCCCGATACATTCGGCGTCTACGGCGACCACAAGGCAGCGATCGACAGGGCCCGTGCTGCCGGCGCGCTGGTCGTCTTCATCGCCGACCCGCTTGGCCTGACGCTGACCGATGCGCCGGCCAGGCTTGGCGCCGACATCGCCGTCGGCCCGATGCAGCGTTTTGGCGTGCCGATGGGCTTTGGCGGGCCGCACGCCGCCTATTGCGCCGTCTCCGACAGGCTGACGCGGCTGATGCCCGGCCGGCTCGTTGGCCAGTCGACGGATAGCAAGGGCCGTCCTGGTTATCGCCTCGCTTTGCAGACACGCGAACAGCATATCCGCCGCGACAAGGCGACGTCCAACATCTGCACCGCACAGGCGCTGCTCGCCAATATGGCGACGGCCTACGCGATCTGGCATGGCCCTGCCGGGCTGCAGGCGATTGCCGGCCGCGTCCACACGCTGGCCAACCGCCTGGCTGCCGGCCTCAAGGCAGCGGGCGTTTCGGTGGTCGGCGACAGCCATTTCGACACGGTGACCGTGAAAGTGAAGGGCAGAGCCGGCGCGATTGCCGCCGCCGCAGAAAAGACCGGCCGGCTGCTGCGCGTCATCGACGCCGACCATGTCGGCATCAGCTTCGACGAGACCTCCACCGAGGCCGATCTGGAGGCGATCGCAGCACTTTTCGGCGCCAAGGCCGGCGTTGCCGCCGGCAGTTCCATGCCAGGAAAACCGCGCGGCAAGGAGTTTCTCACCCAGCCCGTCTTCCGCGAAAACCACTCGGAAACCGACATGATGCGCTTCCTGCGCCGGCTGGCCGACAAGGACCTGGCGCTTGACCGCGCCATGATCCCGCTCGGCTCTTGCACCATGAAGCTCAACGCCGCCGCCGAAATGATGCCGGTGAGCTGGCCTGATGTCGCCAACCTGCATCCCTTCGCCCCGGCTGACCATTCGACCGGCTATCGCGCCATGATCGACGAGCTGGAAGGCTGGCTGGCGGAGATCACCGGCTTCGACGCGGTGACCCTGCAGCCCAATGCCGGCAGCCAGGGCGAATATGCCGGCCTGCTCGCCATTCGCGGCTACCACCGCTCACGCGGCGAAGGCCATCGCACCGTCTGCCTGATCCCGTCCTCGGCGCATGGCACCAATCCGGCAAGCGCGGCCATGGCCGGCATGAGCGTCGTCGTCGTGCGCTGCACCGAGGACGGCAATATCGACATGGTCGACCTGCAGGCCAAGGCGGCCGAGCATGCGCACAACCTTGCGGCGCTGATGTTCACCTATCCTTCGACGCATGGCGTATTCGAGGAGGGCGCGCGCGACCTTTGTGCCCTCGTCCACAGCCATGGCGGCCAGGTCTATTTCGACGGCGCCAACCTCAACGCGCTGGTCGGCCTCGCCCGTCCCGGCGATATCGGCGCCGATGTCTGCCACATGAACCTGCACAAGACCTTCTGCATCCCGCATGGCGGCGGCGGCCCCGGCGTCGGCCCGATCGGCGTCAAGGCGCATTTGAAGCCATATCTGCCCGGCCACGTCACCGAAGGCTCGGCCCATGCCGTGGCGGCGGCACCGTTCGGCAGTGCCTCCATCCTGCCGATCACCTGGATGTATATCCGCATGATGGGCGCTTCCGGCCTGAAGCAGGCGACCGAGACGGCGATCATCTCCGCCAACTATGTGGCGACGCGGCTTGGCGAGCATTTCCCCCTGCTTTACAAAGGGCGCAACGGACGCGTCGCGCATGAATGCATCCTCGACACCCGCGTGCTCAAGGACAGCGCCGGCATCAGCGTCGACGATATCGCCAAGCGGCTGATCGACTATGGCTTCCACGCGCCGACCATGTCGTTCCCGGTCGCCGGCACGCTGATGGTCGAGCCGACCGAGTCCGAGCCCAAGCGCGAGCTGGATCGTTTCTGCGAGGCCATGATCGCCATAGCCGGCGAGGCAGCCAAGGTGGCGAAGGGCGAATGGCCGTTGGCCGACAATCCTCTAGTCAATGCGCCGCACACCGCCGCCGAGGCGTTGGCCGGCCAGTGGACCCATCCCTATTCGCGCCTGGAGGCGGCCTACCCCGCCGGCGATGCCGACACGGCGGCAAAATACTGGCCGCCGGTGTCACGCATCGACAATGTCGCCGGCGACCGCAACCTCGTCTGCTCCTGCCCGCCGCTGTCGGAATATCTGGGTGCGGCGGAATAGATCATGATCCCGAAAAGTGGAATCCGGTTTTCGGACAAGATCACGGGTCTAACAAGCAGATAGAAACCTCAATCAGGCAGAACGCAAGGCCGGCCCGTCGGCCTTGCTCGCCCGGTCCCGAACGACGACGCGATTTCGCCCGGCGCGCTTTGCCGCATAGAGTGCTGCGTCGGCTTCGGCCAGCACATCGTCGAGACCGGTGCCGTTTGTTCCGCCAAAGCCGATGCCGCCGCTGACTGTGCTTCGCAACGGACCGAGTTGGGTGGCCACGACTTCCGTGCCGAAGGCGACGCTGATCTTGCTCGCAATGTCATAGGCCTTCTCTTCCGTCATCCGCGATATGACGAGCACGAATTCCTCGCCGCCCAAACGGAAGGCGTCGACGCCGGTCCGGGCGTATTTCCTGATGACGGCGGCAAAGCGGCACAGAACCTGGTCGCCGACCGGGTGACCGAATACGTCGTTCGTCCTCTTGAAATGGTCAAGGTCGAACATGGCAACGGACATGAACGGACCGAAGACCCGCTCGCCGTAGAGTGCCGTCAACGCCCGCCGATTCATCAGCCCGGTCAATGGATCGGTCATCGTCTCGGCCTTCAATTCGATCTGCGCCTGCAAATGGTGCAGGGAGAGCGTCAATGCGCCGAGCCCGGTCATGCAGGCGACGGCCACGACGGAATTCACCCGCTCGGCCCAATTGTCGGGCGCAACACCCAGCACCCATTGGCCCGTGACCAGCAGGACCGCGCCGCAAAGTCCGAACGACAGGGCACAGACGCCGCTCAGGAACGAGACGACCAGCAATATCCGGCGATCGTGACCACCCTCAATCCAGAACATCGCCCCGATGAGCGAGAGCAGCGCCGTTACCGTCGCGTAGGTGACAATAAAGCCGACACCATCAAACCCGAGATACGTCGCGCCCGCGCAAACGGCCATCGCAACCAAGGTCGGCAAGATGGCTCGCCTGTAGTCGCCTATGCCGAGGTATTGCATGGCCGACAGGCAGATGATCAGGAAGCCGAGGCTGAGCAGCGCAAGCACGATCTGGCAAAGCCAGGCGCTTGGATCCCTGGTGTAATGCCAGAACAACACCACATGTGCGACGAGCACGAGAATGCCACACGCCACCGTCAGCACAAAGCGTGCCTGTGGCGCGCTGAACCAGATGGCAAACATGGTGATGCTAAGGCACGTGCCCGACAGCGCCGCCGCGAGCAGGAGCGAACTGTAATCCAACATGCTTAAGCGACAGCCTCTTGAGGGTTCCGCTGCATTCTAGGTCAGCGACAGTCCGCAAATACCGCCTTTTAGCCAATCTTCCGGCGTAACCTTCGGACAGGGTTTACAAAACGTCGATGCTCCACCTTCGACCCCATTTCCGCCGCTTGGCTGTCGAATGGTTTTGCAGTAAGAGGCCCTATCCTCGAACGTAACAGGAACCTCCGTCGCCTGCCCGCCAAAAGCGTGGCAGTATCGGGTGGTGATTCGCAGCATCGGAATCCAGGACCGGCATGGACGACAATAACGATCTTTTCGCCAAATTGGACAAGCAGCCGCAACCGGCTCGCGCCGCCGCGCGCCCGGCCGACCCGCTGGTGCAGGCGGCGAAGCGGCCGGCGCCCCGCGACGCCAGCGAGAGCTATAGTGCCGCCGACATCGAAGTGCTGGAGGGGCTGGAACCGGTGCGACGGCGCCCGGGCATGTACATTGGCGGCACCGACGACAAGGCGATGCACCATCTGTTCGCCGAAGTCATCGACAATTCGATGGACGAGGCGGTCGCCGGCCATGCGACCTTCATCGATGTCGAGCTTTCCGCCGACGGATACCTGTCCGTAACCGACAACGGCCGCGGCATTCCGGTCGATCCGCACCCGAAATTCAAGAAGCCGGCGCTCGAACTCATCATGACGACGCTGCATTCAGGCGGCAAGTTCGACAGCAAGGTTTACGAGACGTCCGGCGGCCTGCACGGTGTCGGCGTTTCCGTGGTCAACGCGCTGTCCGACCATCTCGAGGTCGAGGTCGCGATTGGGCGCAAGCTCTATCGCCAGCGCTTCTCGCGAGGCGTTCCGGTGACCGGCCTGGAGCAGCTCGGCGAGGTGCACAACCGCCGCGGCACGAAGATCCGCTTCCATCCAGACGAGCAGATTTTCGGCAAGGGTGCTGCTTTCGAGCCGGCGCGGCTCTACCGCATGGCGCGGTCAAAGGCCTATCTGTTCGGCGGTGTCGAAATCCGCTGGACCTGCGATCCCTCGCTGATCAAGGAAAAGGACACGACGCCGGCCAAGGCAGAATTCCATTTTCCGGGCGGCCTCAAGGACTATCTGAAAGCCTCGCTCGGCGACGAATTCCAGGTGACCCGTGAAATGTTTGCCGGCAAGAGCGAGAAGCAGGGCGGTCACGGTTCGCTCGAATGGGCGGTGACCTGGTTCGGCGGCGACGGTTTTATCAATTCCTATTGCAACACCATCCCGACCGCGGAGGGCGGCACGCATGAGGCCGGCTTCCGCAACGTCCTGACGCGCGGCTTGCGCGCTTATGCCGACCTGGTCGGCAACAAGCGCGCCTCGATCGTCACTTCCGAGGATGTGATGATCTCGGCGGCAGGCATGCTGTCGGTGTTCATCCGCGAACCGGAATTCGTCGGCCAGACCAAGGACAGGCTCGCGACGATCGAGGCGATCCGCATCGTCGAAAGCGCTATCCGCGACCCGTTCGACCATTGGCTGGCCGACAATCCGCAGGAAGCTTCGAAACTGCTCGAATGGGTGATCGCGCGCGCCGACGAGCGGGTGCGCCGCCGCCAGGAAAAGGAAGTGTCGCGCAAAAGTGCGGTGCGCAAACTGCGGCTGCCCGGCAAGCTCGCCGACTGCACGCAGAATGCCGCCGCCGGTGCCGAGCTGTTCATCGTCGAGGGCGATTCGGCCGGCGGTTCGGCAAAGCAGGCGCGCGACCGCGCCAGCCAGGCGGTGCTGCCCCTGCGCGGCAAGATCCTCAACGTCGCCAGCGCCGGCAACGACAAGCTTGCCGCCAACCAGCAGATATCCGACCTCATCCAGGCGCTTGGCTGCGGCACGCGCTCGAGATATCGCGACGAGGACCTGCGTTACGACCGGGTCATCATCATGACCGATGCCGACGTCGACGGCGCCCATATCGCCTCGCTGCTGATCACCTTTTTCTACCAGGAGATGCCGAGCCTGGTCCGCGGCGGCCATCTCTATCTGGCGGTGCCGCCGCTTTATTCGATCCGGCAAGGCGGCAAGGTCGCCTATGCCCGCAACGATGCGCACAAGGACGAACTCCTGCGCACCGAATTCGCCGGGCGCGGCAAGGTCGAAATCGGCCGCTTCAAGGGGCTGGGCGAAATGATGGCTGCCCAGCTCAAGGAAACCACCATGGACCCGAAAAAGCGCACGCTGCTCAGGGTCGACGTTATCGATGCCGAGGCGGCGACCAAGGATGCGGTCGACGCATTGATGGGGACCAAGCCCGAGGCCCGTTTCCGCTTCATCCAGGAACGCGCGGAATTCGCCGAGACGGAAGTGCTGGATATCTGAGCTCCCGCCGCTAGCTTGGCCTTCTGAGCTGGAGACGAGCACTTGACCTGGGCGCGGCTGAAGGACGATATCGGCACGCGGATCGCTGGCCTGACGCGGCCGACGCGTTCGGACTGGATCTTTGCCCTGCGCACCGTTTCGGCCGGCCTCATCGCGATATTGGCCGCCTATGCGCTGAAGCTCGACCACCCGCAATGGGCGATGATGACGGTGTTCATCGTCGCACAGCCGGTCGCCGGCATGGTGCTGGCGAAGGGGTTTTATCGTCTCCTCGGCACGCTTGCCGGCGCGCTGGCGGCGATCGGCATTACCACTGTTTTCGATGCTAACCCCTGGTTGCTGGTTGCAGTTCTTGCCGTCTGGATCGGCATCTGCTCGCTGGTCTCGTCGCTGCTACGCAATCCGGAAGCCTATGGCGCGGCGCTTGCCGGCTACACCGCGATGATCATCGGCCTGCCGGCTTTCGGCCAGCCGCACCTCGTCATCGATCTCGCCGTGGCGCGCTGCGCGGAAATCGTGCTTGGTATCGTCTGCGCTGCGCTGACCAGCCGGCTGATCCTGCCGAAACTGGCCGCCGACGCCATCATCTCAAGACTGAAACGCAGCATTCTCGACCTGGCAGCCTATGCGGACGGCGCTTTTTCCGGCGGCGATGCGGAAAAGCTTGCCGGGCTGCACCGCAAGCTGATCGGCGACGTCCAGACGCTCGGCGAGATGCGCACCTACGCAAGGCTGGAGGGGCCGAGCCTCGCCACCCGCGCCTATCCGGTCCGGCGTACCATCGGCCAGCTTCTGTCGGCCCTGTCGGCGGCGCGTGCGCTGCATGCCCATGCCGCTCCGAAGAATGCAGCCCTCATCCCCGTTCGCGCCGAGTTGCAGGCCGTTGTAGGCGAACTGGTAGCCAAGCCGGGCGCGCTGGACGATACGGCGCCCTGGGTGGCGCGGCTCGACGCAATCGCCGGCAAGGCACGGCAGATGCCTGGCATCGCGGCCGGGCAAGACATTGACTGGGCTGGCACTGTCACCCGTCTAACCATTGCCGCCGACTTCGCCGGGGCAATGCAGCAAGTGCTGCGCGGCCTGGATGCACTCCGCTCTCCCCCGTCTCGTGCCAGTCGCGAACGGCGGCAGCCAGCGCTGGTGGTGCACCGCGATTACCGTGCGGCATCGCGCAATGCCGTGCGCGCAGCAATCGCCACGCTCCTGGTCGCCGGCTTCTGGCTGGCGACGAAATGGTCGGACGCGACCGGCACGGTCATTCTGGTCGCCGTTGTCTCCAGCTTGTTCGCCGCGCGCGCCGATCCGATCCGGTCGGCATGGAACTTCTTCGAGGGCACGTTGCTCGCCCTGCCGTTCGCGTTTGTGGTCGGGCAGATAGCACTTCCAGCGCTGCCGGGCTTTGGCTGGTTCGCGGTTTTCGTCGTCCCGATCCTGGTGCCAGCGGCACTGGGCATGGCCAATCCGCGTTACGTCGGCGTGGCAACGGCCTTTGCGATCAATTTCCTCGCCTTCCTCAGCCCACATCAGGTCATGACCTACGATCCGGAGCCGTTCCTCGCCAATGCGGCAGCGGTCCTTGTCGGCATTCTTCTGGCGATCGGCGTCTTCGCCGTCGTGCTGCCCGCCGACCCTTGGGTTACCCGCATCCTGCAAACCATGCGCGAAGATCTTGCACGCCTTTGCCTGCACGACCGCCTGCCGCGGCGATCGGCCTTCGAAAGCCTTGCCTACGACCGGATCAACCAGTTGATGCCACTGCTGCAGAACGCCGGCAAGAAAGGCGACGCGGTTCTCGGCGGCGGCATAGCTGCGGTTACCGTCGGCCTCGAAATCCTACGGCTGCGCAACGCGCAGCAAAGTTCCGCGATCCCGCCTGAAACAGCACTTTCCATCGCCAATTTCCTGCGCGGTCTGGCACGCGAACTGCTGTTCAGGCGTCCCGGCGAGCCGCAGACGGCGACCGTCGCAGTCGCCAGGCAGTATGCAGCAGGCATCGCGGAGCGCAGCGTCGCGGCCGAAATGCTGCAGATCGCCGCCTCGCTGCGCATCATTGCCGCCGCGATCGAGGATTTTCCGGATTTTTTCGCGAAGGACCGGGTTTAGGCAGCGGCGATCGCCAGCGCGTGCCCGCGTGCGTTCTCGCGCAGCGCGTCGAGATGGATCGATTTGACCAGCCCGGCGAGATCGCCTTCTGCGGAGTGTCCGCCCAATTCCTTCAGCATCAGCCAACTGACTTCCTGGACGCCGGCGAGGCGTTTGCCGTTGGCGACCTCGCGCCAGACCTTCAGCGCGCGCAGAATGATGGCGTGGGTGGCGGCGGCAAGCCCGGCGCTGCGGAACAGTGCCTGCAGAGCCACGTCATGGCCGCCGGCCAGCAGTGCTCTCACCCGTTGTTCGGACTGTTGGCTGAGCGCGACCAGCGCCGAACCAAAGAAGTCGACCTTGCCGTGCGCAATGGTGCGGACGACGAAGCTTGCGGTCAGGTCGCCGCGCAGGCGCAGATGTTCGACAAGTGCGGTATGTTCCTCTGTCCGCGTGCCTTCGATCAGCGTCACCGAAGCCTTGATGCAAGCATCGCGCGTGACGCGCTCGGCCCTGGCGGCGCCCATCAGCGCCAGCACCAGCGGCGACCCCTTGAGCATCTCCCCGAGCTTGACCAGCAGCATATGCCGGCAATCGGCGGGCAGCCGGGTGTCGGCGATCAGCGCCTCGCGCACCAGAGGCAGATGGCCGTGCCGCTCGGCCATGCGGCGAAAGCTGACGGATGCGATGTCGGCGCCGCTGTTGGCGAGCAGCGTGGCGCAGGCTTCCGGCTCGCCGATCTCGGCGATCGCCGCCGCAACCGACATCGAGACGCGTGGCCGGTCGGCGATCACCTTCTGCGTCGCCTTCTGGCCGCCGGCAACCCGATCGATCAGGTCGGCATCGGTGAGCAGCGGCGAGCGCGCCAGCACCAAGGCTGCGACTTCCGGCTGGTCCGAGGCCAGCGCGCTGACGATCTGCGGCGGCGCATGATGGCTCATGGAAAGCGCGTCGGCGATCGCCGCCCGCACCTTCGACGATACGTCATCGAGCAGCAACGTCAGCGCCGCCTCGGCAGCGCAGCGGTCCTCGAAAGGCAGCTCCGAGTCGACATAGGCGCGAGCCAGCGCGCTTGCCGCCGCAGCACGCTCCGACACCTTCGCCGTATGGATCCATTTCAGGAAATGCGAAACGACCATGTCGCCTGCTTACGCCCCTTGCCAGAACGCTTCTGACCCTGGTGGAGACCGTAGGCACAAATGGTTTACGAACGGTTCACCATGTTCGTTAACTGGCTTGCGAGCGCGATATGCAACGCCTATCAACCCTGAAGCAGCGGAGGAGATCGACCATGGCCGGGCTTTATCTTGAGGAGTTCGCTGTCGGCCAAGTGTTCACGCACACGCTGCGCAAAACCGTGACCGAAAGCGACAACATGTTGTTTTCGGTGATGACGTTGAACCCGCAGCCGCTGCACATCGACTTCGACTTCGCGGCGAAGAGCGAATGGGGCAAGCCGCTGGTCAATTCGCTGTTCACACTGGGCCTGATGATTGGCATTTCAGTCAACGACATCACCGTCGGCACCACCATCGCCAATCTCGGCATGAAGGAGACGGTGTTTCCACATCCCGTCTTCCATGGCGACACCATTCGCGTCGAGACCACGGTGGTTTCGGTGCGTGAATCCAGGTCGAAGCCGGACCGCGGCATCGTCGAGTTCGAGCACCGCGCCTATAACCAGAACGATGTGCTGGTTGCCAAATGCACGAGGCAAGCCATGATGATGAAAAAGGCATAGCCGATGCGTTCTCTGCTCTTCGTTCCCGGCGATTCGGAAAAGAAGCTGGAGAAGGGCTTTGGCGTAGGCGCCGACGTGGTCATCGTCGACCTCGAGGATTCGATTGCCGAGCAGAACAAAGGTCTGGCACGCGACACAGCGGCGCGTTTCATCGCCGCGCACAGGCACCGGACCAGCTCCGCGATCTATGTTCGCGTCAACGATCTTTCGACCGGACTGACCGACGACGATCTGGCGGCGCTCGTGCCGGTGAAACCAGACGGCATCATGCTGCCTAAGTCGAACAGCGGACTGGATGTCCAGCATCTCTCGGCCAAGCTCAGGGTGCACGAAGCCGAAAGCGGCCTGCCGGATGGCGCGATAAGGATCCTGCCGATCATCACCGAAACCGCAGCCGGCGTAATGGCCGCTGCAACCTACGCCAAGGCAAGCGCGCGGCTTGTCGGCGTCACTTGGGGGGCGGAAGATCTGTCGGCGGCAATCGGCGCACGCGCGACGCGCGACGGGAACGGCCGCTACACGGATGTGTTCCGCCTCGCCCGCACCATGACCATGCTTGCCGCAAGTGCCGCGGAAGTCGCGGCAATCGACACCGTCTTTCCGGATTTTCGCGACATGGCCGGCTTCGAGGCCGAATGCGCCGAGGCCGAGCGCGACGGTTTCACCGGCAAGATGGCGATCCATCCGGCGCAGGTGCCGGTCATCAACGCCGCCTTCACGCCTTCGGCGCAAGCGGTGAAAAGCGCCCTGGCGATCGTCGAGGCGTTCGAGGCGGCAGGAAATCCAGGCGTCGTCGGCATCGACGGCAAGATGTACGATCGGCCGCATCTCAAGCTCGCAGAGCGGCTCCTGGCGCGAGCCAAGGCATCGGAGCTTGATCCTTAGGGGTCTGTTCCGCGCCGGAATTATCCCACCCACGGCCCTGAATAGTCGGCATAGAGCTTTGCCGGATCGGGCCGCGGTCGTTCCGGCGCTGGCCCCTGGTAAAAGCCGATATGGACGAAGCCGACGACCCGCTCATGCGGCGCCAGGCCGAGGATCGCCCTGCCCTCGGGCACGTCGGAATACCAGTTGCTGATCATGTTGGTGCCGTAGCCCAGCGCATTGGCGGCAAGCATCAGGTTCATCGCCGCCATGCCGCCGGACAGGAACATCTCCCATTGCGGGATCTTTGGATTTTCCCTAGGGATAGAAATCACGCCGATGACCAGCGGCGCCCGCGAAAAGCGCGCCAATTCCTGGTTGCGCCGGCCTTCCGGCAGCGGCCCTTCGCGCTGTTCGGCAAGTTTTGCCAGCTTCTTGCCGATCTCGATGCGGGCCTCGCCGCGATAGAGGATGAAACGCCAAGGCTCCAGCCGGCCGTGGTCCGGCACCCGCGAGGCGGCGGCGATCATCGTCGCGATCTCCGCATCGCCCGGTGCCGGTTCTTTCAAATCCGGGATCGGCGCGGAATTTCGGGTCAGCAGAAAATCGATGATCGGCGACGCCATGGGCGCAAGTCTCCTGGAATTTGAGCTGAAGCGCACCATCGGGACATCGGGCGGCTTGGGCATTGGCGCGGCGCGCCGGACAAAGAGCCCTGTAGCAGAAGCCGACCGGACTCTTAAGCCTTGAAATTGCCACCGCCTTGGGCTTCAACGCAAGGCATGTTTGAGGGGACATTGCGTCTTTTCCTGATATGGCTCGCTGCCGCACTGTTGATGGTGCCGGTTTCGCTTGCCGTCGCCCAGGATGTGGACGGCCTTGGCGAGCTGAAGCTTCCCGGAATTTCGGGCTATGCACCTCCGAAAAGCGAGACATCGCTGGCATTGGGCAGCAGCGGGGCGATCACGCTGTCGGCGCAATTGACCGACAAGGGCGCCGACATCACGCGCGGCATAGTCTGGCGCGTCTTCAAACCCGAATCGGCCAGCGACGGCAAGCTGACGATGGTCGCCTCCTCTCATGGCGGCACCGCCATATTCCAGCTCGAGCCGGGTTCGTATCTGGTCCACGCCTCCTACGGGCGGGCCGGCGCCACCAAGCGCATCACCGTCGGCAAGGAAGCCAAGCGCGAGAGCCTCGTGCTCGATGCCGGTGGCCTCAAGCTCGATGCAGTGCTGTCCGGCGGGGTACGCATACCGCCGAAGAAGCTGCGCTTCTCGATCTATGAGAGCCACGCCGCGGCCGATGGCGATCGCGCCCTGATCATACCCGATGTCGAGCCGAACAGCGTCGTGCGGCTCAATGCCGGCACCTACCACGTCGTGTCGACCTATGGCGCGGTGAACGCGGTCATCCGCTCCGACATCCGCGTCGAGGCCGGCAAGCTGACCGAAGCGACCGTCGAGCACCGTGCCGCCGAGATGACCATGAAGCTGGTGCGCGAACCAGGCGGCGAGGCGATCGCCGACACCTCCTGGTCCCTGCTCAACGAATCCGGCGATCCGATCAAGGAAACCGTCGGCGCCTTTGCCTCGATGGTGCTGGCCGAGGGCGACTACACCATCATCGCCAAGAACCGCGACCGCATCTACCAGAAGGATTTTACGGTGGTGGCTGGGCACAACCAGGACATCGAGGTTCTGGCCACCGAGGCTTCGGCCATCGATTCCGAGGAAGGCGCCGACTGAGACGCGCCCCTCTAAGCTGCCTTGTGCATGGGTCGCGCCAGCGCGTCGCCGACGCGCACGTCGATCGATTTGCCAGATAGGCGTGCGGCGTGACAGGCATACAAAATATAAAAATGGCGGTGGATCGCTCCACCGCCATTCATTGCTCGTCGATAGGTTCAGGCCGCGCGGCGCTTGCGGTCGGGTGTCACCGCCTCGTCGGCAAGCAGCCTCACGGCGGCTGCGAGGCCGAGTGATTCCTGGTCACGCGACCCGAGACGACGGATATTGACCGTTTCTTCCTCGGCCTCGCGCTTGCCGCAGACGAGGATGACCGGCACCTTGGCCAGCGAATGCTCGCGGACCTTGTAGTTGATCTTCTCGTTGCGCAGATCGGCTTCGGCGATCAGCCCCGCCGCCTTCAGCTGCGCAACGACCTTCTGGGCGTAATCGTCGGCATCGGAAGTGATCGTCGCAACCACCACCTGCAGCGGCGCGAACCAGAGCGGGAAATGGCCGGAATAATTCTCGATCAGGATGCCGAGAAACCGCTCCATCGAGCCGCAGATGGCGCGATGCACCATCACCGGCTGCTTCTTTTCCGAATCCGAGCCGATGTAGAAGGCGCCGAACCGTTCAGGCAGGTTGAAATCAACCTGCGTGGTGCCGCATTGCCAGTCGCGGCCGATGGCGTCCTTCAGCACATATTCGAACTTCGGCCCGTAGAACGTGCCCTCGCCCGGATTGACGCCCGTCTTGATCCGGTTGCCCGACCGCGCCGCGATCTTGTCGAGCACGTCCTGCAGCACGCCCTCGGCATGATCCCACATTGCGTCGGTGCCGACCCGTTTTTCGGGGCGGGTCGCCAGCTTGACGGTGATTTCGTCGAAGCCGAAATCGGCATAGGTCGAGAGGATCAGATCGTTGATCTTGAGGCACTCGTCGGCGAGCTGTTCCTCGGTGCAGAAGATGTGCGCATCATCCTGGGTAAAGCCGCGCACGCGCATCAGCCCGTGCAGCGCGCCGGACGGCTCATAGCGATGCACATTGCCGAATTCCGCAAGTTTTACCGGCAGATCGCGGTAGGATTTCAGCCCGTGCTTGAAGATTTGGACGTGACCGGGGCAGTTCATCGGCTTCAGCGCAAACACCCGGTCGTCGTCGGTGTCGTCGCCAGCAACGGTCACCTTGAACATGTTGTCCCGGTACCAGCCCCAGTGGCCTGACGTCTCCCACAGGCTCTTGTCGAGCACCTGCGGCGCGTTGACTTCCTGATAACCCTGCTCGTCGAGGCGGCGACGCATGTAATTGACCAGGTTCTGGAACATCCTCCAGCCCTTGGCGTGCCAGAAGACGACCCCGGGGCCCTCCTCCTGGAAGTGGAACAGGTCCATCTCACGGCCGAGCTTCCTGTGGTCGCGCTTCTCGGCCTCCTCCA
The DNA here is from genome assembly GCF_040318885.1 of Mesorhizobium sp. M0998. Taxonomy (NCBI): domain Bacteria; kingdom Pseudomonadati; phylum Pseudomonadota; class Alphaproteobacteria; order Hyphomicrobiales; family Phyllobacteriaceae; genus Mesorhizobium; species Mesorhizobium sp. M0998. Next base: position 22,686 of record NZ_JAMYND010000011.1, on the reverse strand, counting down.
GCATCGTCTGATAGGCTTCGAGCTGCGCCTGATCGGCCCAGGCCGTGCCGTAGATGCGGGTCAGCATCGGATTGTTGCTGTCGCCGCGCCAATAGGCGCCGGCGACCTTCATCAGCTTGAAGGCGCTGCCGATCTGGCCGGTCGCGGCCATATGCGGGCCGCGGCAGAGGTCGAACCAGTCGCCCTGTGCATAGATCTTGAGATCCTGGTCCTCGGCGATGGCGTCGATCAACTCGAGCTTGTAGCGCTCGCCCTTGTCGGCAAAGATCCTTTTCGCCTTTTCGCGCGACCAGACCTCCTTGGTGAACGGCTTGTTGCGTGCAATGATCTCGCGCATCTTCTTCTCGATCACCGGGAAATCGTCGGGCGTGAACGGCTCGTTGCGGGCAAAATCGTAGTAGAACCCGTTTTCGATCACCGGCCCGATGGTCACCTGCGTTCCCGGCCAAAGTTCCTGCACGGCTTCGGCCAGCACATGGGCTGCATCGTGGCGGATGAGCTCCAGCGCACGCGGGTCCTCGCGGGTGATGATCTCGACTTTGCCCGATCTGCCGATCGGGTCGGAAAGATCGCGCAGCGTGCCGTCGATCGAATAGGCAACGGCCTTCTTGGCCAGCGACTTCGAGATCGATTCCGCCAGGCCGGCGCCGGTCATCGCCGCGTCGTAATCGCGAACGGAACCATCGGGAAATGTCAGGGAAACGGAATTCAGCATAAGATTCTCCTATCCAGTCCCGCAAACGAGCGCGGGTGGTGAAATGCATGTCGCCCAAGACTGCTTAGCGGTTTTGGGGCTACGAGATGCATCAGTAAGAGCCGGATGCGTCCGGCGGCGAGCGGTCTTTTATGGGCAGTTTTCGGCGCCGTAAAGTCGGATGTAGGTCACCTGAGGAGATTCGGCAGATCTTTCAGGAACATCGCCCGCGTCTTGAGTCCCTTTGGCGTGTCGGAACGTTTCGTATCGACTACCAGGCGGGCAAAGACGATCTTGCGAGCATCGGTCTGCGCCCAGCCGACAAACCAGCCAAGCGAGCGCTTGTCGGCGCTGTCGCCGAGCCTGGTCGTTCCGGTCTTGCCCTGCACCGTCCAGCCGCCTGCCCGGAAGGTCGGGACAATCGCGCTGGTCATCGCATGGGCCTTGTCCGAAACCGGCAGTTTTCGCGCCAGCAGCTTGCGCAGGAAATCGACCTGCTCGACCGGCGATATCTTGAGCGAAGAATTCACCCAGGAATGGGTGAGGCCGTCATTCTTGCCGGCAGTGCCGGAGACTTCGGTGTTGCCATAGTCCAATCTGGACACATAGCCGGCAAACTGTTTGCTGCCGAGCCGGCGCGTAATCTCGCGTGAGGACCAAAGGACCGAATCCCTTTCCCAGATCGTCGGGTCGACGGTCTTGCGGTCCCGTTTCGGGGCATTGAACTCCGCCTTGTACTCCCAGCTTGGCGTATGCTCGTCGCTCAGGATTCCAGCATCATAGCCGATCAGCGCCAGCGGAACCTTGAATGTCGAGGCGGGGCTGAAGCGCTGATCACAGGTCCCTTGGCGATACAGCGTCTCGCCGCTTGCGGCGTCGACGATCAGCGTGCATTCGACGTCCCCGAGCGGCGCCGATTGCGCACGGATCGGAAAACCCATCAGCCACGCCAGGACGTAGAGAACCACGGCGAAAATGAAGGGACGACGATCTATCCGGCGCATTTGGTAATCTCTCCTGAAGGGTGTCAGGAGCGGCTTAGCGAGGTGTCTTGTCTCGATTTTGTCTCAAATGCGCTATGTCAGCGCAAGCTGCGGTTAACCCTACCAGATCGTAAAAAGCAACCCCTCTGTGCACCGCACAGTTGCGGTCAACTGTCCAGGTCGCCACGTTTTTTCCCGATCCGCCAGTACCGCCATGGCGTGAACCAGAGGTAGCGATCAGCCAGTGCCTCAGGCACCCGGTCGATGCCGTGCGTGCCGAACGGTCCGCAGCGCAGCACCCGGAAAAACCCCATCCAGCCGCCGGCCCACAGCCCGTGGCGGGCGATCGCTTCGTACGCGTATTCGGAACAGGTCGGCAGATGCCGGCAGGAATTGCCGACGAAGCCGGACAGCGTCAGCTGGTAAAGTCGGACAAGCGACGTGCCGAAGACGCGGCCCGGCGTCTTGCGCCACGGGCCGGACCAGTTGCGTCCTTGTCGAATCGGCCTGGCGCCGTGCGCATGCCGATGTTGGCCGACCACCGCAGTCTCCACATCGCGTTTCCCTACGCGATAGATGTGCGCATCGGGCCAGGAACGCAATGCCGTTCCGGCAATCCCGTCATGGCCTGGTAGGGCGAACCGGATAGCGGTCGGCCGTCGGCCTTCGGCATACGGCGACGCTGGTCGGCGGCCTCTCCTCGCACCAATCCCTATGCGGTTTCTCGTCGTACCATTGAAACGTCGCGATCCGCATCACATCGCCCAGAATGTTGAGAAACTGGATCATGGCGGCACTCCTTAAGCACCGATTAGAGCGCCGCTGGCCTTGCTCTTCAAACGAGTATAACGTCAACGTCAGATAACTCTGAGTTATGCAAATGAAGCGCGGACACCTCCCCCTGACGGCTCTGAGAAGCTTCGAAGCAGCCGGTCGTCACCTGAGCTTCAGCCGTGCGGCCGAGGAGCTTTATGTTTCGCAGGCGGCGATCAGCCGACAGATCCGCGAGCTCGAAACCTTCCTGCGCCAACCTTTGTTCTTCCGCCATCATCGCCGCGTCGAGTTGACCGACACCGGCCAGCGGCTGCTCGACCAGTTGGTCAGAAGTTTCGAGGGCATCGACAGGCTGCTTTCGGAATTGACGGCGGCCCCGACGCAGTCCGTGGTGCGTGTCAGCGTCGAGCCATCGCTTGCATCCGTATGGCTGGTGCCGCGGCTCAACCGCTTTCGCGAGTTGCGACCCGACATCGACGTTTCCCTTGAGGTCGACCCGAGATTGATAGAGTTTCGCAGCGATCAGCCCGAACTTGCCCTGCGTTTCAGTGCGCACGCCACCTCATGGCCACGCAGCGAAGCCGAACAGCTTGCCGCGGTCGTCGATTCCCCAGTTCTGTCGCCGGCACTTCTTGCATCCGGCCCAGCTCTGGAAAAGCCGATCGACCTTGGTCGCTATACGTTGCTGCACGAAGAAAACCGTCAGGCTTGGGCACGCTGGTTCGAAGCGGCGGGCGTGACGGCTGATGCCGTGCCTGCGCGCGGTCCGATGCTGGCCGATGCTTCGCTTTCGAAGCAGGCAGCCTTGCTTGGACATGGTGTCGCGTTGGGCGATCTTTTGCAGATCGGCGAAGAACTTGCGTCCGGCGCGCTGATCAAGCCTTTCGACATCGACGTCGCGTCGGGCGCCTATTGGCTAGTAGCCAGAAGGCTGAATGACCTTTCCGAACCAGCCAGGGCTTTTGCCGACTGGGTCCGGGCGGAATTCGCCGAAAGCCGGCGTTTTCTCGCCAAGGTTTAAGCCGCCTCTTCCGCCCGCTTCTTCTCGATCTGGCCGATGGCGTCGACCACTGCGTCGAAGGTCAGCATGGTCGAGGCGTGGCGCGCCTTGTAGTCGCGCACCGGTTCCAGGTATTTCAGGTCGGCGAAGCGGCCTTCGGGCGGCGGGCCGTTTTCCTTCAGCATCTTCAGCATCGTCTCGCGCACGCTGCGCAATTCTTCGGCGCTGGCGCCGACGACATGCTGCGCCATGATCGACGACGACGCCTGGCCAAGCGCACAGGCCTTCACGTCATGCGCGAAATCGCTGACGACGCCATCATCCATCTTCAGATCGACGGTCACCGTCGAGCCGCACAGCTTGGAATGTGCTCGTGCGGTTGCGTCGGGCCGGTCGAGCCGGCCGATCCGTGCGATGTTTCCGGCAAAACCCAGAATTTTCGCATTGTAGACATCGTCGATCATATTTTTCCAATCCGTCGCCGCCCAGCGAACAGTCATTGCCGCTCTGGCGTCTTCCTTTCGCTCGGCACGAACATATATAATGGCGGTAGTCGGGTATCGACAAGGCGACCACAAACCTCGTCATACCCAATTCTGTTCACGCCACTTACGGGCTGGAAACCGGGCGAGTTTCTGACACCCGAAAGGTCGTGGTCCGTTCAACTCGTTCCTCCTGAGAGAGGAACTACGGGAGACGCCTTTATGGACGCCGTTATCAAGAAACTCATGCCGCGGTCTGCCTATATGGAAAAGCCGGTCACCGACCGGCCGAGCGAGGCCGAAGTCGAAGCCGCTGTGCGCACCTTGTTGCGCTGGACCGGCGACAACCCTGACCGCGAGGGCCTGATCGACACGCCGAAGCGCGTCACCAAGGCGTTCAGCGAAATGTTCAACGGTTATGATATGTGCCCAGCCGAGGAACTTGGCCGCACCTTTGAGGAAGTTGCCGGCTATGACGACCTCGTTCTCGTCAAGGACATATCCTTCCACTCGCATTGCGAGCATCACATGGTGCCGATCATCGGCAAGGCGCATGTCGGCTATCTGCCTGACGGCAAGGTTGTCGGCCTGTCCAAGATAGCCCGTGTCGTCGACATCTTCGCCCATCGCTTGCAGACCCAGGAAGCGATGACCGCGCAGATTGCCGGCGTCATCCAGGACGTGCTCAATCCGCGCGGTGTGGCCGTTATGCTTGAGGCCGAGCATATGTGCATGGCCATGCGCGGCATCCGCAAGCAGGGCTCCACCACGCTGACCTCAACCTTCACCGGCGTCTTCAAGGACACACCCGAAGAGCAGGTCCGCTTCGTCACCATGGTGCGCGGCGGCAGGATCTGATCGGCCTGCCGGCTTCGCTAGATAAGGACCGGCGAATGTCGGCATTGGAATTCCCGAAAGCTCCAACAGACAAGAAGGCACTCGAGGAAGGCGCGGTCCTTTCACCGCGCTTCGATGCTGCCGGCCTCGTCACTGTCGTGGTCACCGATGCCGAAGACGGCGTGCTGCTGATGGTCGCGCATATGAATGCCGAGGCGCTGGCGCTGACGCTCGAGACCGGCATCGCGCACTACTGGTCGCGTTCGCGCAACGCGCTGTGGAAGAAGGGCGAAACCTCGGGCAATGTCCAGCAGGTCGTCGAGATGCTCACGGATTGTGACCAGGACGCGATATGGTTGCGCGTCAAAATGCTGGGTCACCAAGCAACTTGTCACACCGGCCGACGTTCATGCTTTTATCGGACGGTGGGGCTGAGCGATGGCAAAGGGACGCTTGCCAGCGACGGCAGCAAGCCGCTGTTCGATGCGGAAAAAACCTATCGAAAGCCCAATACACCATCAATATGAACCATTCGCAGCACTTCAGCCACGTATATTCATGATTTCGATACGGCCCGCCTATAGGATGACCGTGGGACAAGGGAGATTGTGATGCTCGACTGGGCGTCATTGCGCAACAGACCTGACGTTCGGGAGGCCAATGGCCTCTCCTCGGCCGCGGGCGCATCCGAAACCAAATCTCCGGGCAAAACTGGGATTTCGCTGGCATTGGGTGGCGGCTGTGCGCGCGGCTGGGCGCATATCGGCGTGCTGCGCGCGCTTGATGAAGCCGGCATCGAAGTGTCGATGATCGCCGGCACCTCGATCGGCGCGCTGGTCGGCGGCTGCTATGTTGCCGGCAAGCTCGACGAGTTGGAAGAATTCGCGCGCAGCCTGACCAGGCGGCGCATTTTTGGCCTTCTCGATCTCAATCTACGCGGCAGCGGCCTGTTCGGTGGCATGAAGCTCGATGCGCGGCTGCGCGAGCACATAGCCGGCATCCGCTTCGAGGACCTGCCAAAACCATTCGTCTGCGTCGCTTCGGAAATCCGCACCGGCCATGAGATCTGGCTGTCGAGCGGCTCGTTGAGCACCGCAATGCGCGCCTCCTACGCGCTGCCCGGCGTGTTCGAGCCGGTCGCCTGCAATGGGCGTGTGCTGGTTGATGGCGCACTGGTCAATCCGGTGCCGGTCTCGGTCTGCCGTGCCTACGAGCAGCCGCTCGTGGTTGCGGTGAACCTTCACTACGATCTGTTCGGCCGCGCCGCGGTGATCAAGCACAATGCCGGCGAGCTGGTCATCGAGAAAGACGCGCCGAGGGCCGGCCACGCCGATCCCGAACGCCAGTCGCGCGAGACGCGGCTCGGCATTACCGGCGTCATGGTCGAGGCCTTCAACATCATCCAGGACCGCATTTCGCGCGCCAGGCTGGCCGGCGACCCGCCGGACATATCGCTGCAGCCGAAGCTCAGCCATATCGGCCTGACCGAATTCCACCGCGCCGACGAAGCGATCCGTATCGGCTACCAGGCAACGATGGCGCAGATCGGCGACCTGACCCGGCTGCAGACCGTCCTCGCTTAGGCAGGGCGGCAGCGAGCTCTCAGGCAAGCGCCGCGTCGACGATGCGGAACTGCACCGTGCGGTTGCCGTTCCAGTGGTTGCCCGACAGCGAGCCGGCGACATGCACCGGCTTACCCCTGTTCTTGAACAGGAATTCGCCAAGAGCCGTGTCGACCGCGCGAAAGGCGATCGCCTGGATGCGGCCGCCGCTTTCCGACTGCAGGTCGGCGCGGATGTGGTTGCTGCCGACCGCCCGCGCATCGACAAGCCGGTGGCGCGGCAGCGCGAACACCGGCGCAACATGCCCGGCGCCGAACGGCCCTGCCCTCTCAAGCGCATCGAGCAGCGCAAGCGTCGCGCCCTCGGCGGCAAGCGCGCCGTCGATCGCCAGGCTCTCCTCGCCTTGCAGGCGGAACACATCCACCGCCGCGCGCTCTTCGAAGAAAGCCCTGAGTTCGCCGAGCTTCGCCCGCTCGACAGTGATGCCGGCCGCCATTCCGTGGCCGCCGCCCTTGACGATAAGCCCGGCATCGGCAGCCTCGCGCACCAGCCGGCCGAGGTCGAAGCCCGACACCGAACGGCCTGACCCCGTACCGACACCATTGGCGTTGAAGGCGATGGCAAAGGCCGGCCGTCTTGCATGGTCCTTGAGCCGCGAGGCAAGCAGGCCGACAATGCCAGGATGCCAGTTGCTGCTGGCTGTCACCACGATGGCCGGACCATTGCCGCCGGCAAGCTCGGCATCGGCCTCTGAGCGCGCGGCGGCCAGCATCTCCTGCTCCATCGACTGCCGTTCCTGGTTGAGCCGATCCAGCGTCTCGGCGATGGTGCGGGCCTCGAGCGGGTCGTCGGTTGCAAGCAGGCGGCTGCCAAGTGCTGCGTCGCCGATGCGCCCGCCGGCGTTGATGCGCGGACCGATCAGAAAGGCCAGATGGAACGTGCTGATCGGCTCGCCTATACGCGAGACCCGCGCCAACGCCGCCAGCCCTTCGTTTCTCTGCTGCCGCGCCACCTGCAGCCCCTTGACCACGAAGGCGCGGTTGACGCCGGTGAGCGGCACCACGTCGCAGACTGTGCCCAGCGCCACTAGGTCGAGCAGGCCAAGCAGGTCCGGCGGTGCGGCATCCGGCAAGCGGCCGCGCAGGATCTTCGCGGTCTGCACCAGGCAAAGGAAGACGACGCCGGCGGCACAAAGATGACCTTGGCCGGAAAGGTCGTCCTCGCGATTTGGGTTGACGACCGCAGCCGCCGCCGGCAGCGGCCCGCCGACCTGATGGTGATCGAGCACCACGACGTCGGCGCCGGCGGCCTTTGCGGCGTCGATGGAAGCAGCACTGTTGGTGCCACAATCGACGGTGACGATCAGCGTCGCGCCGCGCGAGACGAGTTCGCGCATCGCTTCCGGATTGGGGCCGTAACCCTCGAAGATGCGGTCCGGTATGTAGATCTCCGACGCCACCGAGAAATATGCGAGAAAGCGCTTGAGCAGCGCCGACGAGGCGGCGCCGTCGACATCGTAGTCGCCAAAGATCGCCACTTTTTCCCTGGCCATCACCGCCTGGGCGATGCGAGCGGCGGCCCTGTCCATGTCGGTCAGCGATGCCGGGTCGGGCAGCAGATTGCGGATGGTCGGATCCAGAAACCGCTCGGTCTGCTCGGCGGTGACACCACGCCCGGCCAGCACACGTGCCACGATGTCAGGCACGCCATACCCTTGCGCGATGGCGAGCGCGGCCATGTCCTGACGCTCGGTCAGCCGGTGTTCCCAGGAAACGCCGGTGGCCGACTGCCTGACATCGAGGAAAAAGCGTCTTTCCCCCGTCACGTGACGCGCCGTCTGCAATTTGTCATTGCGCACAATATGCAACGGCTAACTGAGTCGAAATCAAAACTTTTCCAGATCCTGATGCCTGGCTTTGATTTCGCGCACGGTCCGCGATGACGAGCGCAGCACGATCGTGTGCGTGGTGATGAAATTGCGGCCGAACTTGACGCCGGCCAGCATATTGCCGTCGGTAACGCCGGTCGCGGCAAACAGCACGTCGCCGCGTGCCATGTCTTGCGTGTGGTAGATCCGTTTAGGGTCGGAGATGCCCATCTTGGCGGCGCGCGCCAGCTTTTCCGGCGTATCGAGGATCAACCTGCCCTGCATCTGGCCGCCGGTGCAGCGCAAGGCGGCAGCTGCGAGCACGCCTTCGGGCGCGCCTCCGGTGCCGAGATAAATGTCGATGCCGGTTTCGTCCGGGTCGGTGGTGTGGATGACCCCGGCGACATCACCGTCGCCGATCAGACGGATCGCGGCTCCGGTCGCCCGCACGGCTTCGATCAACGCGCCATGGCGTGGCCGGTCGAGAATACAGGCGGTGATCTCCGCCACCGGCACGCCCTTGGCCCTGGCGAGGCTGGCGATGTTTTCGGCCGGCGAGGCATCGATGTCGATGATGCCGTCGGCATAACCCGGACCGATCGCGATCTTGTCCATATAGACGTCCGGCGCGAACAAAAGGCTGCCTTTTTCGGCAATGGCGATAACGGCCAGTGCGTTGGGCAGGTTCTTGGCGCAGATCGTCGTGCCTTCGAGCGGATCAAGCGCGATGTCGACAGCCGGGCCTTGGCCGGTACCGACCTCCTCGCCGATATAAAGCATCGGCGCCTCGTCGCGCTCGCCTTCGCCGATCACCACCGTGCCGTTGATCGCAAGACGGTTGAGCTCCTGCCGCATGGCATCGACCGCGACCTGGTCGGCGGCTTTCTCGTCGCCGCGTCCGCGCAATCTGGCGGCCGCGACCGCGGCGCGTTCGGTGACGCGCACCAATTCCATGGTCAGTATCCGGTCGAGGCCGGCGACAATGTTCTGGGCCACATTCATCGATGGACAATCCTCGTTGGCAGTTTAGCCTCCCGCCAGAGACGCGCTTCTTGTGTCAAAGCCCCGTGACAACAGCAAGACCTGCGTTGGACCTTTTTGAAAGCGCAGCAATATCAATCGATTAAACGCAAAATGTGAGACTGCTATCCGGCCCGCTCGATGCGGATGACTTGCGGCTTGTCGGTCAGAAGGCTGTCCCTGGTGATGCCGTCGACGGCCTTGCGCACCGCCGCCTCGGTCGTCTCGTGGGTCACCAGGATGACCGTCTTCTGTGCCTCGGTTTCCGGCCCGGCGGCATGCTGGACAATCGATTCCAGCGAAATGTCGTTGTCGGCCATGCGCTTGGCTATTGCCGCGAAGACGCCGAGGCGGTCGTGCACGGTCAGCCGGATGAAATAGCCGCCGGCATGGCTGCGCATCTGCGCCTTCTTGTAAGGCTTCAATTCCTTTGCCGGCCGGCCGAAGACCGGACCATGCTGGAAGCCAGGCCGGCTCTTGGCGATGTCGGCAATGTCGCCGATCACCGCCGACGCGGTGGCGTTGCCGCCGGCGCCAGGGCCCGAAAGCAGCAATTCGCCGAGGATGTCGGTTTCTATCGCCACCGCGTTGGTGACGCCGTGTACCTGCGCGATGACCGAGGCCGTCGGCACCATGGTCGGGTGCACGCGCTGCTCGATGCCGCTTTCGGTGCGTTGGGCGACGCCAAGCAGCTTGATCCGGTAGCCGAGATCGCCGGCCGCGCGGATGTCGGCCTGGCTGATGTTGGAGATGCCTTCCATATAGATATCGTTGGCGGCGATCCTCGTGCCGAAGGCAAGGCTGGTCAGGATCGACAGCTTGTGCGCGGTGTCGTGGCCCTCGATGTCGAAGGTCGGGTCGGCTTCGGCATAGCCCAGCCGTTGCGCATCCTTCAGGCAGGCATCAAAGGACAGGCCCTCGGCTTCCATGCGCGTCAAAATATAATTGCAGGTACCGTTGAGGATGCCGAAAACGCGGGTCACCGAATTGCCGGCCATCGCCTCGCGCATCGTCTTGATGACCGGAATGCCGCCGGCCACCGCCGCCTCGTAATTGAGCAGCACGCCTTTCCTCTCGGCGATCTCGGCCAATGCCACCCCGTGCTTGGCAAGCAGTGCCTTGTTGGCGGTGACGACGTGGCGGCCGGCCTCGAGCGCCGCTTTGACGGACGAGCGTGACGGGCCTTCGTCGCCGCCAATCAGCTCGACGAAGACATCGATCTCGGCGGTCTGCGCCATCTTGACGGCGTCGTCGAACCACTGTGCTGTGCCAAGATCAACGCCGCGGTCGCGTTTGGGATCGCGGGCCGAAACCGCCGACACGACGATGTCGCGCCCGCACTGCCGCGTCAGTTCGGCCGCCTTGTCGCGTAGCACGCGGGCCACCGACGCACCGACGGTGCCGAGCCCGGCAATTCCAACACGCAACGCTTCAGCCATGTCCGGCGACGCCCCATTCAGTCGGTTGATGTGTAGAAAATCAGCGATGCGCGGCGAGCGGCACGACATTGTTTGGCTGCTTGGCGCTGGACGTCAGGAAGCGCTTGATGTTGCGCGCCGCTTGCCGGATCCGGTGCTCGTTTTCGACCAGCGCGATGCGCACGTGATCGTCGCCATGCTCGCCGAAGCCGACGCCCGGCGCCACCGCGACGTCGGCGTGCTCGATCAGGAGCTTGGAGAATTCAAGCGAGCCAAGGTGCTTGAACGGCTCCGGGATCGGCGCCCAGGCGAACATCGATGCCGCCGGTGCGGGAATGGTCCAGCCGGCGCGGCTGAAAGCGTCGACCATGACATCGCGGCGTTTGCGGTAGACGTCGCGCACTTCCGCGATGTCGGCGCCATCGCCGTTGAGTGCATGCGCCGCCGCCACCTGGATCGGCGTGAAGGCGCCGTAGTCGAGATAGGATTTCACTCGCGTCAGCGCCGAGATCAGCCGTTCATTGCCGACCGCAAAACCCATGCGCCAACCCGGCATCGAAAAGGTCTTCGACATCGAGGTGAACTCGACGGCGACGTCTATGGCGCCCGGCACCTGCAGCACCGAAGGCGGCGGATTGCCGTCGAAATAGATCTCCGAATAGGCAAGATCCGACAGGATGATGATGTCGTTCTTCCTCGCGAAGGCCACCACCTCCTTGTAGAAATCGAGCGAAGCGACCAGTGCCGTCGGATTGGACGGATAATTGAGGATCAGTGCCAGCGGCTTCGGGATCGAATGGCGGATGCCGCGCTCCAGGGCCGGGATGAAGCCGTCGTCCGGCTCGACCTGCAGCGAGCGGATGACGCCGCCCGACATGATGAAGCCGAACGCATGGATCGGATAGGTCGGATTAGGGCAAAGGATCACGTCGCCGGGGGCGGTGATCGCCTGCGCCATATTGGCGAAGCCCTCCTTCGAGCCGAGCGTCGCCACCACCTGGCTGTCCGGGTCGAGCTTCACACCGAAGCGGCGGGCATAGTAGTTGGCCTGGGCACGACGCAGGCCCGGAATGCCGCGCGACGACGAATAGCGGTGCGTGCGCGGATCGCGTACCACCTCGCAGAGTTTGTCGACGATGGCCTTGGGCGTCGGCAGGTCCGGATTGCCCATGCCAAGGTCGATGATGTCGGCGCCGCGCGAACGGGCGCTGGCCTTCAGCCGGTTGACCTGTTCGAAGACATAGGGCGGAAGCCGGCGGACCTTGTGAAATTCTTCCATGGCAGTTCCAGACAGTGAGGTTGCGGTCGCGCGTATAAGCTTATTTGCAACTAGGGTCGAGAGCGGGGTCGCATTTGCCTTCGATCTGCTTCAGCGCCTCGGCGCCGTGTTTTTTTGCCAGCTGGTCCAGCGCTGCCTGGTCCGCAACCTTGACGCCGCCGCCCTTGGCGGCCTGGCTCTGTTCCTCGGCCTTCAGTTGGGCGAGCTTGGCGTTCTTTTCCTCGTCGGTGAATTGTTCGGCCGCCACCTGCGGCCGGATGTTCAGGTTCGGATAGGAACCGGTGTCCTTCGCGCCGACAAGGCCGGTGGCGGGCGCCGCACCTTCCATGTTGCTGCTCGTGCAACCGGCCATCGCCAACAGGACGAGCGCCATGCGGCAAAAACGACCAGTGCCGGAAAAAACGTTCTTGCCAATATTAATCGTCATATTGTTTTCCTGGCGGCCGGGTTAGAGCACATTGGACCCTGTTCGATATCCCATGGTAATATGTCAACAAAACGCTTCGGGAGGAACCCCGCGAACCATGGCCAAAACACCCGATTCGGGCAAAGCGGAAGATGACCAACCTTCGACCGTCGAGCAATATCTGGTGAAGGACCCGGAACGCTTCGCGCTGAACATGGCTCGCATGATCGAGCAGGCCGGCAAGGCCGCCTCGGCATGGGCCGAGCCGCGGGAAAAAGGCGAGGTGCGCGATCATGTCGCTGAGCCGGTCGTCGACATGGTGAAGACGTTCTCCAAGCTCACCGAGTACTGGCTCTCCGACCCGCAGCGCGCGCTGGAGGCGCAAACGCGGCTGTTTTCCGGCTACATGACCGTCTGGGCCAACGCCGTCCAGCGCATCGGCGCCGGCGCCGAGGACGCCGAGGACGCGGTCAAGCCCGAGCGCGGTGACAAGCGTTTCCAGGACCCGGAATGGGGCCGCAACGCCTTCTTCGATTTCCTCAAACAGGCGTATCTGGTCACCTCGCGCTGGGCGGCCGAACTGGTCGAGCACGCCGATGGCCTGGACGAGCACACCCGCCACAAGGCCGGCTTTTATGTCAAGCAGGTGTCCAATGCCATCTCGCCGTCGAATTTCATCCTGACCAATCCGGAATTGTTTCGCGAGACTGTCGCCTCCAACGGCGAAAACCTGGTGCGCGGCATGAAGATGCTTGCCGAGGACATCGCCGCGGGCAAGGGTGACCTGAAGCTGCGGCAGGCAGATTATTCGCCCTTCGAGATCGGCAAGAATCTCGCCGCCACCCCGGGTAAGGTGGTCGGCCGCAGCGACGTCGCCGAAATCCTGCAATACGAACCGACTACCGACACCGTGCTCAAGCGGCCGCTGCTGATCTGCCCGCCATGGATCAACAAATACTACATCCTCGACCTCAACCCGCAAAAATCCTTCATTCGCTGGGCAGTCGAGCAAGGCCACACCGTCTTCATCATCTCCTGGATCAACCCGGACGAGCGGCACGGCGCCAAGAGCTGGGAGGCCTATATCAGGGAGGGCCTGCAATACGGCCTCGACACGATCGAGAAGGCCACCGGCGAAAGGCAAGTCAACGCCATCGGCTATTGCGTCGGCGGCACGCTGTTGGCGGCAGCGCTGGCCTTGATGGCGCAGGAAGGCGACCACCGCATCAAATCGGCGACCTTCTTCACCACCCAGGTCGATTTCACCTATGCCGGCGATCTAAAAGTGTTCGTCGACGAGGAGCAGGTCGCGGCCGTCGAAAAGGCGATGAACGAGAAAGGCTATCTCGACGGCACCAAGATGGCGACCGCCTTCAACATGCTGCGCTCGGGCGACCTGATCTGGCCCTATGTCGTCAACAACTACATGCGCGGCAAGGATCCCCTGCCCTTCGACCTGCTCTACTGGAATGCCGATTCGACCCGCATGGGCGCTGCCAACCATTCTTTCTATTTGCGCAATTGCTATCTCGAGAACAGGCTTTCGCAAGGCATGATGGAACTGGCGGGCCGCACGGTTTCGCTGAAGGACGTTACCATGCCGGTCTACAACCTCGCCTCTAAGGAGGACCATATCGCGCCGGCGCTGTCGGTCTTCCTCGGCTCGAAATATTTCGGCGGCGAGGTCGATTACGTCATGGCCGGCTCCGGCCACATCGCCGGGGTCGTCAATCCGCCGGCGGCGCAGAAATATCACTACTGGACCGGCGGCAAGCCGGCCGGCGACTTCGACCAGTGGCTCGCCGGGGCCACCGACCATCCCGGTTCCTGGTGGCCGCACTGGCAACGCTGGATCGAAGCCAAGGACAATACCCGCGTACCGGCCCGCAAACCGGGCGAGCATATGCAAGTTCTAGGCGAAGCCCCCGGCACCTATGTCAAGGTGCGCGTGTAACCATCTGTAATGTGTGGTGAGTTGACGCGCCGCCAAAAGCGGGCGAAATGGTGCCGTCAACCCTGAGCAGCCTTGATTCATCCTCTAGCCGCCAAATTACTTTGAGGCTTGCAGATTTGACACAGGTCTCGTTTCCGGTTCGGGGAACAAGGGTCATTTCGACGAGACGTTTCGACGCCGCGCCAATGACGAACCGGTCGGATATCGAGGGGGAATTTTGTTTTGAGATCAGCAGGATCGCGCCTCGCGAAGGGAGAAAGCCGCGCCATTGTGGCGGCGCTTTTCTCGGTGCTCCTGGCGTCCTGCACCTCGGCCGGCGACCCGACCATGTCGGTCGGCATGCCAGGCTATAATACCTCGGCTACCGAAATCAGCACGGCCGCCGGTGCGCCCCAGGCCAGCACGGCCGCATCATCGTCGCAGATGACAAGCACACAAATGACGATGAATGCCGACGGCGACGCCAACCTTCCCGAGCAGGTCGCCTATGTGCCGGTGGCCAAGCCAGGGGCCAAGCTCGACGCCGGCTTCCCGATCGCCGTTCCCACGGCAGCCGAGACGATCGCGGGACACACGCCGCAACCGCTGCAACCAAACGCCCAGACGGCTGAACAGGCCGTGGCGCAGAACAGTGCTGATGCATCGAAGCCCGACGCCAAGGCCGCCGAGCCGGCGATGAACAACCCGGTCTATGTGACCGCCGGCGAGATGCCGCAGCCACAGGCCTACGCACCGAAGAAAAACTTCCTGGCCTCACTGTTCAGCGCCACGCCTGCTTCGGCGGCACCTTCTTCGCCGGCCAACAGCAGATCGGGCGGGCAGCCAACGGTCATGCAGGCCAAGGCGACGCCTGCGGCAAAACCCACCGTCACCCTGGCTTCGGCCGATCCGGCTGAAAAGCCGGTGCAGCTGGTGTCGACGGGCGATACCAGCCACTTCACGGCCGATGCGCTGCCCGGCGTGCGACAGACGGCGCTGTTCGAGATCAAGCGCAAATCCGGCCTCGACGATGAGAGTGACGTCGATCTCAACGAAGACGAAGGTTCGGGTGGCGCCTACCAGGTCGCCTCCGCCGCCGGCCTTGCCCGGCTGGCGCCCAACGGCCTCCTGAAACAGAACGAAAGCGTCGATGTCGCCTGCTTGAAGCCGTCGCTGGTTCGCGTGCTGAAGACGATCGAAGGCCACTACGGCCGCAAGATGACGGTCACCTCCGGCTATCGCGATCCGGCCCGCAACCGCCGCGCCAACGGCGCCAAGAATTCGCTGCACATGTACTGCGCTGCCGCCGATATCCAGGTCCCCGGCGTCTCGAAGTGGGAACTGGCGAGCTACATCCGCACCATGCCGGGCCGCGGCGGCGTCGGCACCTACTGCCACACCGAATCCGTCCATGTCGATGTCGGCCCCGAGCGCGACTGGAACTGGCGCTGCCGCAGGCGCGGCTAGGTTCTTTCCGGCGCCGCGACGCCCCTTCCCCGGCGACGTTGTACTTTGCCGCAACCAGCTTCGCCGGCAAAAACACGCGGTTTGGAGCCAAAGGAAAAAAGTTGTCGCAGCCGGCGGCAGACGGGTTGCCGGTTTGTCGTGACGCAACTATAAGCGCTCACATCTGAGCGCGCCCATCGTCTAGCGGTCAGGACACCGCCCTTTCACGGCGGTAACAGGGGTTCGATTCCCCTTGGGCGTACCAGCATTTCAACTTGGCATATGTCTATCGCCAGCGTGATGCTGCGCCAGCTCTGCTGGACCCGCCACTCTGATAGGGGTGTCGGCAAGAAGAGGCGAAGACGACTGAGGACTTCGTCGAAGGCTGTCTAAGCCCGCAGTCCCCTCGCCTCGCCGCCGCGCTTGCGCGGAACCATCATGTCCCTGGCAAGCAGGCCGCTCACCCGGCAAAAGGCCATGAAGGCCCGCCATGCGTCTTCGGTCTCGACGATGTCCACCGTGGCGCCAAAACAGGCATTGAACGCGGCCTGGTAGGTTGGTCCCTTCCGGCGAACCGGCCATGTTTGCAGGAAATCGAGCGCCTGCTCGACACTGTAGATTTCCTCGACCGGCTGGCCGGGCACAGGCGCGATCCGCACCGGCACCTCGAATTGCAGTCTGTCCATTCGATCTCTCCCGAACTGACACCCCCGCAGCAACGCCGTTCGTCGCAAAAAATTGCCGTGGCGGCTTAATGCTTGGGCCGCTTCTCGCCTAGAAATGTGTCGTCACTACGGTGGTCAATGAACCCAGCGAAGTATGGGCCGCTAGAGGCAAGGAGAATGCCCCCAGGCGTGAATATCGCCGGTCTTCGGCCCGTCGCCGGCAGTTCGTCCTTGAACCTTGCGCTTTCCAGTGCCAAATCTGGGAAGGTTTCTCTCGCCGAGGCTCATCCAGCCCCGCATCCCTGCAAGACGGATAAAATGGTCACCTATCTCGACGCCGCCACGGCACCGCTCAGAAACACCGGCCAGATCCGTCTTTACGACGAGGAAGGTTTTGTCGGCATGCGCAAGGCTTGCGATCTCACCGCGCGCTGCCTCGACGAACTGGTACCGATTGTGGCGCCCGGCGTCACCACCGAAGCGATTGATCGCTTCGTCTTCGAGTTCGGGATGGACCATGGCGCGCTTCCGGCGACGCTCAACTACCGTGGCTATACGAAATCATCCTGCACCTCGATCAACCACGTCGTCTGTCACGGCATACCCGACAACAAGCCGTTGAAGGATGGCGACATCGTCAATATCGACGTCACCTATATCCTCGACGGCTGGCATGGCGACTCCTCGCGCATGTATCCGGTGGGCACGATCAAGCGTGCCGCGGAGCGGCTGCTCGAAGTCACGTATGAGTGCCTGATGCGCGGCATCGCGGCAATCAAGCCGGGCGCCCGAACCGGCGCCATCGGCGCCGCCATCCAGACCTATGCCGAAGCCGAGCGTTGCTCGGTGGTGCGCGATTTCTGCGGCCACGGGGTTGGCCGGCTGTTTCACGACGCGCCGAATATCCTGCATTACGGCAGCGCCAGCGAAGGCGTCGAGATGCGGCCGGGCATGATCTTCACCGTCGAGCCGATGATCAATCTCGGCCGGCCGCATGTGAAAGTGCTGTCGGACGGCTGGACCGCGGTGACGCGCGACCGTTCGCTGTCGGCGCAGTACGAGCACACGATCGGCGTCACCGAGACCGGCTGCGAGATCTTCACGCTGTCGCCAAAAAACCTCGACCGCCCCGGCCTGCGGGCCTAGTGTCTGGCAGATCGGGCGTTACCTTGCCCGGCAAATGCTGGGTGGGGCAGCCATGAACGGCAACGACGACGAGCGGGCCTTCTTTCCCGAAAGGCCAGTGCGATCCCACGCGAAGGCGGTGGCCGCCGACAAGCCGCATTATCTCGGCCATCGCGACCGCCTGCGCGAGCGCTTCGCCGCCGGTGCCAACACCCTCCCCGACTACGAACTGCTCGAGCTTCTTTTGTTCCGGCTGATCCCGCGCGCCGACACCAAGCCGGTCGCCAAGGCATTGCTGGCACGCTTCGGTACATTGGCCGAGGTCCTCGGTGCGTCCGTCGAGCGCCTGCAGGAGGTGAAGGGCATCGGCCCGGCGGTGGCGCTCGACCTCAAGGTGGTTGCGGCAACGGCGCAGCGCATGGCGCGCGGCGAGATCGCCGGCCGCGAGCTGTTGTCGACCTGGACGCAGGTTCTCGAATACTGCCGGTCGGTGATGGCCTTCGAGGAGCGCGAGCAGTTCCGCATCCTGTTCCTCGACAAGAAAAACGCGCTGATCGCCGACGAAGTCCAGCAGGTCGGCACCGTCGACCACACACCGGTCTATCCGCGCGAGGTGGTCAGGCGCGCCTTGGAGCTCTCCGCCACGGCGATCATTCTGGCGCATAACCATCCGTCGGGAGACCCGACGCCGTCGCGCGCCGACATCGAGATGACCAAGCTGATCATCGAGACGGCCAAACCGCTTGGTATTGCCGTTCACGACCACATCATCATCGGCAGGAAAGGCCACTCCAGCATGAAGGGGCTGCTGCTGATCTGAGGTTTGGCGTTGTTTTCAGCTTTGTCCGCTGTACGCCTATGTACCGCAACGTGAAGGCGGTCGGCTCGATAAATTCTGGCGCCGAGGCTCAGCTGGCCGTGCGCAGGCGTCGCGATCGGACAAAGGTCTTAAGTCCCTCGGAATCGAACGCGTGGCCGAAGGCATAACCCTGCAATATGTCGCAGCCCAGGCCCTTAAGTAGCCGTGCATGCTGCATCGTCTCGACGCCTTCCGCCACGACCTCGATACCCAGCGACTTGCCGATTTCAATGATCGACGAGACAACCTGCCTTCTCTGCGGCGATTTGACGATTGGGGTGACCAGCTGCCGATCTATCTTCAGCCGGCGCGGCTGCAACTTCAGCAAACTGACCATTGAAGCGTAACCGGTACCAAAATCGTCTATTTCGATGTCAATCCCCAGTTCTTTTATCTGCTCGATGTTCCACGTGACAAGGTCGTCGTTCTCGTCCAGGAAAATCGACTCAACAAGCTCAAACGAAACTGTTCCCTTCTTGATATTTTGCTCTCGCAGGCTCTTGATGAGCTCCTCATCCTGAAGGCGCCTGGCCGAGACATTGACCGACACCCGCGGAATGTGAAGTTTTGCAGCGGACCACGCTTCGAAATCCGAAAGCGATTGCTTCAATATGGCTTGGTCGATGATCGAGACAACGTTCAGTTCTTCTGCAATCCTCAGGAAGACGTCGGGCGCCAAAATACCCTTTATTGGATGTTTCCACCTCGCCAGCGCCTCAACCCCAACGATTTCGAGCGTCTTTGCGTCAAATTGGGGCTGGTAGAACGGGATGAACTCGTTGCGCTCGAGGCCGCCGAGAATTTCGTCGGCAATCCGCTTGGTATCGACGATTTCGCTTTGCATCGCGTCGGTGAAGAATTCGTATCGATTGCGCCCCCGCCCCTTTGCTCGGTAAAGCGCGATATCGGCGTTCACCAGCAGGTGTTTGGCTTCGACATCTTTTCCGTTATCGACAGCGATTCCCACGCTGACACCAAAACGGCATCGATGACCCTGATAGTAGACCGGTTCGCGCATCTGGCTGATGACGCGGTCGGCGAGCAGCGCCAGCTGCTTGGTATCGTCGCGCACCACGCACAGAACGATGAATTCGTCTCCCCCGATACGGGCGACGAATCCCTCGTCGCCGACCTTCGACCTGAGCACGGTTGACGCGTGAACCAACATCGCGTCACCGGCGGCGTGGCCCAGCGTATCGTTGATGTGCTTGAACCGATCCAGATCTATGTGAAGCAGTGCCGCGTGCCCGCCTGAGTGCCTGGCGTTTGCCGCGTAATGTTCCAGTACCTGGTCGAGGTAACGCCGGTTGGGCAAGCCGGTCAGCGAATCATGAAGCGCGATGTGCTCTATGCGCGCTTTGGCTGACTCGAGTTCTGCATTTTTCGACTCGGACAGCTGTTTTGCACGAACCAGATCCTTGTTCAGCAGGACGTCGGCAGTCACGTCCCATTCCGCGCCGATCATTTTTGGGGTGTCGTTTGCGACCCGGTAAACGATCGCCTTGGACCGGACATGACGGATCTCGCCATCCTGACGCACAATCCGGTACTCCGACAAATATGGTCGTCCGCTGGCCACCGCCCTGTCGAAGTCCGCGTTGGCGCCAGCCAAATCATCTGGGTGGATTGCTCCCGCCCAGTCTGGATAGCCCCGGTGCTCGCCGGTTGGTTTGCCATATATTTCGTTGACGCGATCATCCCACGTAAGCTCGTTGGTCGCGAGATCGTGTTCCCAAACCCCAATAGCCGAAGCTTCCAGGGCGAGTTCCAAGCGTCGTGACAATCGACGCAATTCCGCATAATTGCGCTGTCTTTCGCCAATCAGGCGGCCTGTGACCAGGAAAGGGAACACAACCAAGGCTCCGGCCGTCGCCATGATAGCGCGCAACAACCATGCGTTGCTTGGCGTCGAAGGCCAGCCATTTTTGGGAATGGCCGCGATTTGCCACGAACCGGACGGGAGCACAACGTCGGCTGTCACCGGATCGCTTTTGCTGATCCGCTCACTACCGTAGAATTGGTCTCCATTTTGGCCGAGAGCGTCCCTGCCGATCAGCGCTATGTCAATCCCGAGATCGTCGTCAAGCAGCCCGCTCGCCCGATAAAGACGCTGCACGTCGACAACGGCGGAAATGATGCCCCAGAACCTTTCCGTATTGCCCGCGCTCCGCACGAAAACCGGAAAGCGGCCGATGAAGCCTTGTCCTCCCTGCTTCAGCTCGACGGGGCCGGCAAGCACCAGCTTGCGTTCGTCTCGCGCCCTTAGCGCAGCCGCACGCTGTCGTTCGTTCTTGCGGTAGTCCAGGCCCATCGCCTGCTCGTTACCCTCCATCGGGTACATCAGGGAAACGACCAGATCGGGCGCGCCGGCAATATTGTTCAATTGCGAGTCGGCGCCAAACAGATTGCTCGCGAGTGAGGCGAAGCGTTGCTGTCCCATATAGGGCTCGGTCACGACCGCGGAGACCAATCCACGCACGAGTTGAAGGTTTCCGTTGATATTGCCTTCGAGCTTGGCGCGGATGAGGTTGACCTTGGTCAGCACGTCCGAACGGACGGCCTGGTCCGAGACGACTTTGTTCTGGTGCTCCGCGAACGCAGCGCTGATAAGTATGACGACAAGCGCGATCGCCGCCGGAATATTTGCCGACGAAAAGACGACCTCCTTGATGCCGCCGAACCTAGCGCGGAAAAAAGCCAATAGGCGATTCCTCAAGTGCCATTTCAGGTTTTCGGGTCGACCCGATGAGGAACATTAGCTTTCAATGTTTAATTTGACCTTCACGCTCCTTAGAGCTTTTGCACTTCCGACCGTTGCTGATATTGCAGGCCCGAGCGGTTGGAGCCAGCTGCCGACTTCCACTGCCATGGTCCCACTGATTGAGATGCGCTGGCGCCGGCGATCCAGCGTCTGTCGACCATTCGCGAGGAGATCTGCTCATCTCAAGGCGCTCGTCTGTGGAAGCGGACCGAGAGAGAGGCCGGCTAGACCTGGCTTGCTCGGAAGATCGAGGAGCGCGAGCGATTGCACAAGTCGACGCTCCGACCCGGGTACTCTGGAGCGTTGACCTGGACTAGTGCCCCTCAATCGCCTTGGGAGACACAAGGTATGGTATCTTGCCGACGCTGCGCTTCGTCGCGCCAATGGAATAAGCCATCGGTATCTTGGGAGAGTTCTCCGGCAAGCCGTACATATCCTTGCCGGCCCGCACGGCAAATGAAAAGTGCTGCCACGAAACCGTGTCATGCTCATTGAGAAAATCGAGCGTCAGACCAGCTGAAATCAGCGCATTCACCACGTCACTGATCGGGTGGATCCATTCATAATAGCGAGGATGCTTCAAGATGCGATCATCGCCGGTGTAGGTCAGTTCCTCGTTCCAGGCGAGCGGCCGAGCTATCGGCGTTCGCCAGTCGTGCTTCAATTCCAGGGCCGCGGCCTTTCGATCGCACTGAAACAGCAATGGATGGCCCTCGGCCATGTAGAGGCGGCCGCCGGGGCGCAGAAGATCGGCAACCACCCGCGCCCAACGGAACACGTCGTCCAGCCAGTTTACCGAACCCCAGGTAACGTAAGCGATATCAAAGGTCCGGCCGAGCGCTTCCACCGCCTCGAACAGTGGCGCTTCCACGAAGCGCACTTCGGTGCCTGCCTTCGCAGCAAAATCCCGCGCTGCCACGATCGCCGTCGGTGAAAAGTCGAGCCCGGTCACGCTGCCTGCGCCGAGATTCTTCAGGCTGATCGTGTCAAGACCGATGTGACACTGCAGGTGGACGATATCCTTGCCGGCGATATCGCCGAGCTCGCGTGTTTCCAGCTCATAGAGATTGGATCCGCCGGCCAGCACATTCTCGATGTGGTAGCTGCCCGTCGTGTCGGTCGAGTGCAGTTCGGCCCGATCATCCCAATTAAGGCGGTTCGCGCCCAGAAAGCGTTCCAAATTCCCCCACCCCTGACCGACGCATGGTAAACAAGTCGTTAAAGCACCTTTGCAGCGAAAGTAGCGCGCGTCAATCCGGACCGGGCGGCAGTGCGCCGCCGCTCGCGAAAGCATCAGCCCCGGGAAGGCTTGCTGCTGATCACAGGCTTCTGGCGCGATCGCCGCGCCCGGCGACAAGACCCCGCAGGCGCTCCCGGACTCCGCCGTCGTGGTCTGTATGTGGATCAGTCGGTTCCTCAGCCCGGCACAGCCACCATCGCGATATTTCTGGAGAGCTCGTTTGTGGGGGCAACTGCGTCTGCCGTGCCGCTCGTGAGTGCTCGGTAGAGTGCCAGATAATCGCTGCACATGCGCTCGACCGTGAACCGCTTCTCGAACGTCTGCCGCACTCGTGC
>NZ_JAMYND010000010.1:0-189592 GCF_040318885.1 Mesorhizobium sp. M0998 | reverse complement strand
CGACGCCAAGACCGTAGTAGGCGGCCGCCGGCAGCTGTTCGGCCTCGGCGGTGCGGTTGACGATGTTATAGAGCGGCTGGCTGGCTACCGGCCGGTCGATGCCGAGTTCATCGGCCAGATGCGCGACTTCGGCGATGCGCCAGCCACGAAAGTTGGAGACGCCGAAATAGCGCAGCTTGCCCTGGCGGATCAGGTCGGCGATCGCCCGCACCGGCTCTTCCAGCGGCGCATCGAAGACGGCGCGGTGGAAGTAGAACAGGTCGATATAGTCTGTTCCCAGGCGCCGCAGGCTGTTCTCGACCGTCTGGATCACCCATTTGCGCGAATGGCCGCCGAGATTAGGCCCCTTGTCATGCGAGTTGACGAACTTGGTCGCCACGACCCAATGATCGCGCGTCACCTTGATACCGCGACCGACGACTTCCTCGGACTTGCCGTTGTGGTAGACGTCGGCGGTGTCGATGAAGTTGATGCCTTGCTCGCGCGCCTTGTCGATGATGCGATGCGCGACCGTCTCCTCGGTCGGCCCGCCGAACATCATCGTGCCCAGGCTGAGCGGCGAAACCTTCAGGGCGCTGCGGCCAAGATAGCGGTAGTCGGACATTTTTCTGCTCCGTTGAATTTCAGTTGATGGTTGGTTCGGCGTAGTGGCAGGCGACATGGTGTCCCGGCGCGATCGCTCGGAACGCCGGTTCCTGCGAACGGCACAGATCGGTCGCCAGCGGGCAGCGGGTATGGAAACGGCAGCCGCTGGGGATGTTCTGCGGGCTTGGCAGATCGCCATGGATCGGCGCGGCCTGACGTCGGCGCGCCGGGTCCGGCACGGCATCCATCAGCGCGCGCGTGTAGGGATGCTTTGGCGAGGTCCACAGCGCCGCATTGTCGGCGCTTTCGACAATGCGTCCGAGATACATCACCAGCACCCGGTCGGCGAAATAGCGAACGACTGATAGATCGTGCGAAATGAAGAGATAGGACAGGCCGAGCTGACGTTTCATGTCGACCAGCAGGTTCAGAATCTGCGCCTGGATCGAAAGGTCGAGCGCCGACACCGGCTCGTCGCACACAACCAGTTCCGGATTGAGGATCAGCGCCCGGGCGATGCCGATGCGCTGGCGTTGCCCGCCGGAAAATTCATGCGGGTAGCGGCCAAGCGAATCCCTCGGCAGACCGACACGCTCGATGATGTCCTCGACGATGGTGCGCCGCTCGGCCGTGTTGCCGATGCCATGGACCTTCAGTGGTGCTGTCAGGATGTCGCCGATCGTGTGGCGCGGATTGAGCGATGCGAACGGATCCTGGAAGATCATCTGGATATTACGGCGCGCCGCCTTCAGCCGGCGCGTGTCGAGAACGGTGATGTCGGTGCCGTTGAACTCGATCCTGCCGCTAGTCGGGTCGACCAGCCGCATGATGGTCTTGCCTAGCGTCGATTTTCCGCAACCGCTTTCGCCGACGAGACCAACCGTCTCGCCGCGTCCGACTTCGAGGGATACGCCATCGACGGCGCGCAGCGTGCCGCCCTGGGCGTGGAAATGGGTGGAAAGGTCAGAGACCGAGAGCAGCGCCATGCGCAACCTCCGGAATGAAGCTGTAGGGGCAGGCGACTAGACGATCCTCGCTCACCTCGACGAGGTCGGGTACGAAATGGGCGCAGCTGTCGCGCGCCACCGCGCAGCGCGGGCGGAACGGGCAGCCCTTTTCGCCGGCGGCCGAGACGATACTGCCGGGAATCTCCGTCAGCCTGGCGTCGCGGTAGTGGAGATTGGTCTTCAGCCGCGGCGACGCCGCCAGCAGGCCGCGCGTATAGGGGTGAAGGGGTGTTCTGAACAGTGCGTCCGGCAGCGCCTGTTCAACCTTGCGGCCGGCATACATGACGACGACCTTGTCGGCCCATTGTGCCACGACACCAAGATCGTGGGTGATGAGCATGACAGCCATCGACAGTTCGCGGCGCAGCGTATCGAGCAGGTCGAGCACCTGCGCCTGGATGGTCACGTCGAGCGCCGTCGTCGGTTCGTCGGCAATCAGCAGGCGCGGCCGGCAGGCGACGGCGATGGCAATCATGATGCGCTGGCGCATGCCGCCGGAAAGCTGGTGCGGATAGTCATCGATGCGCCGCTGCGGATCGGGAATGCGAACCAGATTGAGAAGCTCGATGGCACGGTTCCGCGCTGCCTTGCCGCGTATGCCTTCGTGCAGCGTCAGCACCTCGGTGATCTGCCGGCCGATGGTCAGCACCGGATTGAGCGACGTCATCGGCTCCTGGAAGATCATGGCGATCTCGCGTCCGCGCAGGCTCCGCATAGCCTTCTGGTCGAGACCAAGCAGATCCTTGCCGGCGAATTCGATCCTGCCATTGGGTATTTTCGCCGAGCGCGGCAGAAGCTGCATCAGGGCGAGCGCGGTCAGCGACTTGCCGGAGCCTGATTCACCAACGATCGCCAGCGTCTCGCCCTCACCGACCTCGAAGCTCAGCCGGCTGACCGGCTCGGCGGTCGGGAAGCGAACCGTCAGATTGTCGATCCTGAGCAAAGGAGCCGCCATCTCTATCGCTCCTGTGAGAAGCGCGGGTTGAGCGCGTCGTTGAGGCCGTCACCGATCAGGTTCAGCGCCAGCACGGTAAAGACGATCGCCAGTCCCGGAAGCGCTGTCAGATACCAAGCGGTGCGGATCAATTCCCTGCCCGCTCCGATCATCGAGCCCCAGCTGACGACGTTGGGATCGCCGAGGCCCATGAAGGACAGCGCCGATTCCATCAGGATCGCGGTCGCCACCATCACCGACGAGGTCACGATCAACGGCGGCAGCGCATTGGGCAGGATCTCGCGGAAGATAATGCGGACATGGCCGTAGCCGAGGCTGCGGGCGGCCATGACGAAATCCTTCTCGCGGATGGCCCGGAACTCGGCGCGGGTCAACCGCGCCACCGTCGGCCAGGTGATGACGGCGATCGCCACTGTCACGACAGGCGCGGTCGGCTGCGCGATCGCCACCATGACGACCAGCAGCACGAAGCTCGGTATGGTCTGAAAGATCTCGATCAGGCGCACCAGCAGGTCGTCGATCCAGCCGCCGAAGTAGCCGGCGGCGGCGCCGACCAGGATGCCGAAGCTGAGGCCGAGCGCGGTCGCCACCAGGCCGACGAACAGCGAAATCCGTGCGCCATGCAGAATGCCCGAAAGCACATCGCGGCCCATGGAGTCCGTGCCCAGTGGGAAGGCTGGGTTCTGGCCCGGCCACAGGAAGGGCCGCGCCACCATCGATAGCGGATCGGCCGGATAGAGGACTGGTGCCAGCAGTGCGGCCAGCACGACCAGTGACAGGAACACAACGCCGAACATGGCGTTGGGATTGCGCAGGAAAACCTTCAGCGCACGCCCGCCAGCGGCTATCGGCACCGACGCTGCCGAAGCGGAGCGTGCGTCGGGCGCGTGGAGATTGCTCCAACTCTTTGCCTCGGGTTCAGGCGGTGCCGCGGGCCCGCGGGCATCGGCATGGAGACGGCGGGAACGGGCATCGCCCGCGGCGAAATCGGTGGAAGCCATCAGCGTACTCCGATGCGGGGATCGAGCCAGGCGTGCAGAAGATCGACGGTCGCGTTGGCGATGATCACCAGCAGCGACGACAACAGAAGGATGCCGAGCAGCACGGTGAAATCGCGGCCCATGACCGCTTCGAAGGCGAGACGCCCGAGGCCGGGCCAGGAATAGACAGTCTCGACAACCACGGCGCCGCCGAGCATGCCGCCGACATGCATGCCGGCCATGGTGGTAATGGGGATCAGCGCGTTGCGCAGGACATGGCGAATGGTGATGATGGCCGGCGGCAGGCCCTTGGCTGCGGCGGTGCGCACGTAGTCCTGCGACTGGACCTCCAGCATCGCCGCTCGTGTCAGCCGCGCATAGATCGCCACGTAGAACAGCGCCAGCGACAGTGCCGGCAGGATCATGTAGCGCGCCCTGTCCCAGAGCCCGGCAAGGCCGGTCAGGTTGCTGCCGATGGTTCCCGAGCCGCCGCTCGGCAGCCAGCCGAGCTTGACCGAAAACAGCACGATCAGCATCAAGCCGATCCAGAAACCCGGGATTGAATAGAACAGCAGCGAAATAACGGAGAGCACACGATCCGGCAGGCGCCCGGCAAACACCGCCATCACCGATCCAAGGGCGAGGCCGAGCACAATGGCGACGGCCAGAGCCACCGCCATCAGCACTAGCGTGCCGGGCAGCCGCTGGCCGATCAGGTCGGCGACCGGCATGCCGTAGCGCGGCGAAAAGCCGAGGCTGAAATGCGCCAGATTGTAGAGATAGTTGAACAGCTGGACGAGAAGCGGATTGTCGAACCCGAAGCGCTGGCGAAGCGCCGCCATCGTTTCGACAGTGGCCGAGCCAGCCTCGCCGGCCATGACATCGGCGGCATCGCCGGGCGCGAGCTGCAGCAGGAAGAAGTTCAGGATGACGATGCCCAGAACGGTCGGCACCGCCTGGATGGCGGTGCGCCGGAAGGTTCTGCCAATGCGCGTCAGGGTCGACATCGTTTTCGCTATCCCGGCTGTGGCTGACGATGCGGGTTTGCTGTTTCCCGGAAAGTTCCGCGCTTTTTAGTTGACAAGATTTATAGACATTGTCAAACCTGATTTAAGAAATTTTATCCTGCAAATGGCTTCATTGCAGAATAGAATTTTATTTCATACTACAAACTTAGCTGTTTGAAGTATGAAATCTTAAGCGCGGGAGCAGGTCGGCCAAATCTTTTCGCAAACGGGCCCGCTCTTGGAACGACGGATTTTTAGCCTGGCGGCCGACGATCGGCCGATCGGGTCCGGCAGCAAAAAAGGACCAGGACGCTATGTCTCATTTCCTCAGTCCGAACCGCCGCAGGTTCCTCGGCATCTCGGCGGCCGCGCTCGGAGCGACCCTGTTGCCTGCATCGCGCAGCGCCTACGCCGCCGAGCCGAAACAGGGTGGAACGGCGACGCTGGTGCTCTCGGCTGAGCCGCCTGTGCTGACGACCATCGCCCACACGGCATTCAATTCGGTCTACGTCTCGGCAAAGACCACCGAGGGCCTGCTGACCTATGATTTCGATCTCACGCCGCGCCCATCCCTGGCCAGACAATGGTCAGTCAGTGGCGATGGGCTGCAATACACCTTCAAGCTGCGCGAAGGCGTGAAGTGGCATGATGGCCAGCCGTTCACCGCCGCCGACGTCGCCTATTCGATCACCACGATCAGAGAGGTTCATCCGCGCGGCCGCAACACCTTCCTCAACCTTGTAGACATCCAGACGCCGGATCCGCTGACCGTAGCGCTGGTTCTGTCGAGGCCGGCGCCTTACTTGATCACGGCCCTGGCTGCGGCCGAAACGCCAATCGTGCCGAAGCACCTCTATGACGGCACAAAGGCAGCCGAAAATCCGGTCAACGTCGCTCCGGTCGGCACCGGCCCGTTCGTCTTCAAAGAATGGGTGCGCGGCAGCCACATCGTTTACGAACGCAATCCTGACTACTGGGACGCACCGCGCCCCTATCTCGACCGGTTGATCGTGCGCTTCATCCCGGACGCTTCGGCGCGCGCGCTGGCGCTGGAGACCGGCGAGATCGATCTGGCGCCGGCAACGCCGATTCCGTACAGCGATTTGCAGCGTTTTGAGACGCTGCCGCATATCGGCTTCGAGAAGCAGGGCTACCAATATTCCAATGGCATCAGCCGGGTCGAATTCAACCTGGAGAAAGCCTATTTCCAGGATGTTCGCGTCCGCCGTGCCTTCGCCCATGTCATCGACCGCAACGTCATCCGCGAGACGATCAACTATGGCTATGGCGAAACCATTCCAGGCCCGATCAACCCCAATCTGAAGAAGTGGTTCGTCGCCGACCTGAAGACCTATCCGGTCGACACGGCCGCCGCCGATAAACTGCTCGATGAAGCAGGCTTGCCGCGCGACGCCAACGGTACCCGGCTCAAGCTTGTCCACGACTATGTCCCGAGCGGCGAAACCTACAAGCGCGGCGCCGATTACATCAAGCAGGCATTGGCCGCGGTCGGGATCGAGGTCACCGTGCGCAGCCAGGATTTCGCCACCTACACCAAGCGCATCTACACCGACCGCGACTTCGACTTCACCTTCAACGGCATGAGCAATCTGTTCGACCCGACGGTAGGCGTACAGCGCCTCTACTGGTCGAAAAATTTCAAACCCGGCGTGCCGTTCTCCAACGGTTCGAAATACAGCAATGCCAAGGTCGACGAACTTCTTGAAGCGGCCGCCGTCGAGGTCGACCACGAAAAGCGCTTCGAGCAATGGGCCGCGATCCAGCAGATCCTTGTCGAGGACCTGCCCGATATCGGCATCGTCAGCCAACCGGAAATCACCCTCTACAACAGGCGCATAGCCGGTCACACGGTGGGCGCCGAGGGCAATGCCGGCTCCCTCGCAACCGCCCATATCGTCGCCTGAGCCCTGACCCGTGCGCGGTCCTTCGCACGGGTTCCCTTCCTCCACCCGCGAAAGTTCGCCATGACGCTCGCCCACAAGCCTGGTTCCATCGTCGGCACGCCCTTCTTCAAGGCGCCGACCGACTATCCGGACAGCCCGCTGTCGAAAGCGCTTCAGCAGCCGGTGCTGCTCGGGCTATTCTTGCCGATCCAGGCCGGTGGCTGGACCAACTCGACCTTGCCGCGCTCGACCGACTGGCGCTTCGACTACAATCGCGACCTGACGTTGAAGGCCGAGGAGCTTGGCTTCGACCTCGTCTTCGCGCTCAGCCAGTGGCTGCCCAAGGGCGGTTATGGCGGTGTCTTCAACGGCCAGGCGCTGGACAGTTTCGTCTCCGTCGCGGCCATGGCCGCGATCACCAAGAAGATCATGCTGATCTCGACCATGCATGTTCTCTACGGCCCGTGGCACCCGCTGCATCTGGCGAAATTCGGCGCCACACTCGACCACATCTCCGGCGGCCGCTGGGGCATCAACGTCGTCACCGGCCATCGCGCCGTCGAACATGAAATGTTCGGCTGGAACCGTATCGAGCACGACCGCCGCTATGAACTCGCCGCCGAGTTCGTCGAAGTGCTGCAGCGACTGTGGCAGGACGACGAGAATTTCTCATTCTCCGGAGAATCGAGCTGGAAGCTCAATGGCGGCTTCGTCACGCCCAAGCCGAATTATGGACGGCCGATCCTGGTCAATGCCACCGGCTCCGACGCCGGCATTTCCTTTGCCGGCCGTTATTCCGACATCGTCTTCGTCACCAGCCCGGCCGGCTCCGACATCGCCAGCGCGCTGGAAGCGCTGCCGGCGCATACGAAGAAGGTGAAGGACGCAGCCCTCGGCGTCGGCCGCACCGTGCGCACGCTGCTCAACCCGCTGGTCATCAGCAGGCCGACCGAGAAGGAGGCCTGGGCGGTCGCCGATGAGATCGTCGCCCATGCCGACAGCCGCACGCCGAAAGGCTTCCAGACCTTCAACAGCGATGCCCAGGCCTGGAAAGGACGCCAGGGCCGCGACGATCCCTACGCCAAGGTCGGCGGCAACATTTATCTCATCGGCACGCCCGAACAGATCGTCGACCGGTTCGTCAAGTTGAAGGACGCCGGCATTGACGGCCTGCAGCTGTCCTTCTTCGATTTCAAGCCTGACCTCGAATTCTTCGGCGAGAACATCCTGCCGCTGATGAAGCAGGCCGGCCTGCGCAACACCTAAGGAGCCATCATGACCGCGACTGCGATCTCCGAAATCTGGTACACACGCTGCCCGGTGCCGACGCCTGTCGGGCTCGCCGCACAGCTCGGGCTTCTCGACGAGACCTTTCGCAAGGAGGGGATTGAATTGAAGTCGATCATCGATTCGCCCAATCGCGACATCCGCCAGAGCCATTTCAACCACACGCTCGACTGGTCGTTCCGCCACGGCGGCAACGTGCCGCCGATCCGCGCGCGGTCCGAAGGGCGCAAGACGCGTCTCGTCGGCATCACCTGGACCGACGAATTCCAGGCAATCATCGCCCTGCCCGGTTCCGGCATCAGGACAATCCAGGACCTGAAAGGCCGTCGCTTCGGCATCGCCCGGCGCCCCGAGGGAATCGTCGACTTCATGCGAGCGACGGCGTTGAAGGGACTGGTCTCGGCGCTCTCGCTCGAGGGCCTTGGCTATGGCGACGTCGAGATCGTCGACATAGCGCTGGCCGACAGCGTGCTCGACAGCCAGGAAGGACCGTCGCTGTTCGGCCTCAAGCGCAAGCAGGCCTATGGCGAGGAAGCCGCAGCCCTGATCCGGGGCGAGGTCGACGCCATCTATGTCAAGGGCACGGCCGGCATCAATGTCGCCAATCTGATCGGCGCCATCCAGGTCGTGGAATTCGGCTTCCACCCCGACCCGAACATCCGCATCAATTCCGGTTCGCCGCGCGTGCTGACCGTCGATGAACTGCTGGCGGAACAACGCCCCGATCTGGTCGCGCGACTGATCGAGACCATCCTGCGCGCCAGTGCCTGGGCCGAGGCGCATCCGGAAGAGACGCAGCGCTTTGTTGCCCGCGAAGCCGGGGCCACCGAGGAACAGGTGCTGGCCGCCAATGGTCCGGATGTCCATAAGCATCTCGGCCTCGGACTGCAGCCTGAGCTCGTCGCAGCGGTTTCCCACTATAAGAGTTTCCTGCGCGACTGGGGCTTCCTCGCCGGCGATTTCGACGTCGAGCACTGGGTCGATCGCCGGCCGCTCGATCTGGTGAACATTCGGGCCGCCGCCTGAGAGAAAGCCAACGTCATGATGTCGACAATTGCCGAGTTTCCGCAACTCCTCGAGAAAGTGGCCGGCCTCGCCGACGACTTCGCGCTGACCGCCGCGCATCACGACGCGACCGGGGAATTCCCATTCGCCAATTTCGACCGGCTTCACCAGGCGGGGCTGCTTGGCCTGGTCACGGCGCGCGAACATGGCGGCTTCGGTGGCGGGCTGACGGAAGCACAGGCGGTGATCGCCGAGATCGGTCGTGGCGAGCCGTCGACAGCGCTGGTGCTGGCCATGCACTACAACAGCCAGTATGCGATGCGGAAATCCGGAAAATGGCCGCGCCATCTGGTTCAGCGGATTGTCGAGGCCGGGCGTCTTGGCCCTGCCCTGATCAACGCCGCCCAGGCCGAGCCCCGGATCGGCTCGCCAGCTCATGGCAAGCCGCCCGAAACCATTGCCCGGCGGGACGGCAACGTCTGGCGGATATCCGGCCACAAGAACTACGTCACCGGCATTCCTATTCTGAAATGGGTGAACTTGCTGGCGCTGACCGACGAGCCGCAGCCGCGTCTGGCTTCATTCCTGGTGCCGACCGACGCGCCTGGATTTCGCGTCGAAAAGACATGGAACGCCGCCGGCATGCGGGCGACGGCCAGCGACGACATCATTCTGGATAATGTTGCGGTTCCTGCCGAAGACATCACCGAGGCGCAGCCGGCATCCGAGCCGCTGAGGCGCGAGGAAAGCGCGACGGCGTTCTTCTTTTCGCTGATCGGCGCTGTCTACCACGGTGCCGCCCGTGCTGCCCGTGACCGGCTGGTCTCCTTTGTCAGCACGCACGCGCCGGCAAGTCTTGGTGCGCCGCTGTCGACCGTGCCGCACATCCAGTCAGGGCTGGGCGACATAGAGGTTCGGCTTGCGAGCAGCGCGCGGCTGCTGCGTTCACTCGCCGAAGATGTCGACGCCGGCCGGCCTGTGGGCACCGACGGCATGACGGTCAGGCATGTCGTCATCGACAATGCCGTTGCCGTCACCTCGCTGGCGCTGGAGGTTGCCGGCAATCCAGGCCTTAACAGAGATTTCCAGCTTGAGCGCCACCACCGTGATGCGCTGACCGCCCGTTCCCACGCACCGCAGAACCACATGATCCGCACGATCGCCGCCAAGGCGACGCTCAGCCGCCATACCGCCCGGCAGTTGGCCGAGACACCGGCTATTGCCGCTGGCAAGCCCAGGCTCGTGGCGGTCGGTTGAGCGCCATGACAACAGAACATGTCGAAGTCGCCATTATCGGCGGAGGCCCCGGCGGCCTGACACTGGCGCAAGGCCTGAAGAAGAACAGCATCAGTGTCGCGGTCTTCGAGAAGGACCGCGCCCGCACCGACTATGTCCAGGGTTTTCGTCTGCGCATCCGCCAGCGCGGCATCGATTCGCTGATCGCCAATTTACCGCCGGAACTCTACGACGCTTTTGTCGCCACGCTCGGCCAGGCGCCGGATCGCAACATCCTGCTCGACGAGAATTTCAACATCCTGGGCGAGGATGCCTGGGGCGGCGGCAACGCGCCGGGCGAGGCCGACGACACGCATATCGAAAAATCGGTAAGCCGTATCACGCTGCGCCAGGTGCTGTTGTCCGGCCTCGACGGCATCGTGCGCTACGGCAAGGTCTTCTCCCGCTACGACGAGCAGCCGGATGGTTCGGTCGTAGCGCATTTCGAGGATGGCTCGACAATCCATGCCGATGTGCTGGTCGGTGCCGACGGCGCCCGCTCGCGCGTGCGCCAGCAACTGGCGCCGCATGCCAGGAGCTTCGACACCGGCGTCAGGCGGCTGGCCGGCAAGATGACGCTGCATGCCGCAGCCCTTCACCAGATCTCGCCGGTGCTACTCGACTACAATGCCGGCGTCAGGCCAACCGAAGGTCATGGGCTTATGGTCACCAGCCACAGGGTCAATGTCGACGCCTTCCGAAAGCATGGACTGATCGGGCTGGACGACGCCACCCACAAGGATTTTTCCGGTTTCCATTTCAACAACACCACCAGCTATGTCTGGTGGAACACCGCCTATGAAAAGAACGAACTTGCCACGGACGACGCGCTGGCAAAGCTCTCCGGTTCAGAACTGATCGACCTGCTGATCTCGAAGATCGCCCACTGGAACCCGGAAATCCTCAACCTCATCCGCTACACCGACCCATCGACGGTGGCGCTGCTTCATGTCCACAGCTCCGAGCCTGTCGATCCCTGGCCGACGAAACCGGTGACGCTGCTTGGCGATGCCATCCACGCCATGACCTATTTTCGCGCGCTTGGCGGCAACACCGCGATCTACGACGCCGGACTGCTGGTGCCGGAGCTGGTGGCCGCCAAACGCGGCGACAAGCCGCTTCTCCAGGCGCTGTCGGAGTATGAGGCCAAGATGCTGGAGCACGGCGCCAAAGCCGTGCGGTCTTCGCTGACGGCGATGCAGAAGAACGTGCTGGCGGGCCGTCGCCGCCAATCGGAAGCCGCCGAATAGTGGCCCCCGAAAAAATCGCCTGACAGTGCTCCTGCCCTACGCCGCTTCCACCAGGCTGGTCGACTGGAAGTCGTACAAGAGGATCGCGATCTCGAAGCCGCGCCGCTGCAGCCAATGCGCCGTCGTCGCCGCGCGGACACCGAGCAGATCGTCGATCAGCACGACGCGGGCGCCGCGCACGGCGATGGTGCGATAGGCGACACCGAGCAACTGCCCGCCCTCAGACGCGATCGACCCCGGAATATGCGCTTCGGCGAACTCGTCGGGCGTGCGCACGTCAAGCAGGTAGGTCGTCCGCGTTTCGTCCTTCGCCCAGTTTGCGGCCGTGGCCGCATTGATGCGGGGAAAGCTGTCGCCTTCGGCAAGCTTTGCGATGTGCTCCCCGGCGAAACGCTTGGCATCCTCGCTTGCCGGACCATAGATTGCGGTCTTGCCGGTTTCGAGTGCAAGACCGGCCTCGCGCCATGCCCTGGTGCCGTCGTGCAGATAGGCGACCCGGTTGGGCACGCCGGCATCGATCAGTGTCTGCGCCCCGATGATGGCGCGCGGCAGGCCGGCGCAGGAGACGACAACCTGCGTCTCCGGTGAACGCACCAGGTCGGCGAAGCGTAGCACCAGCTCGGCGCCCGGCACGCTGATGGCGCCCGGCACATGGTCCTTTTCGAACTCCGCCACCGTGCGGCTGTCGAGCACCACCACGTCGGCGCCTCGGCCTCTGAGCACCGCGAGCTCTTCAACGCTGACGACCGGGGTCCCCTTCTCGTCGCGGATCGCCAGCGAAAAATCGACGCCCGGCGTATCGAAGGTCGGCAGGTCTTCAACGCCGCTTTGCGTCCATTCCGGAATTCCACCGTTCAGCGAAAACAGCTGGGTACGGCCATACCCCACCAGTCGTTCGATAAGTTGCTCGGCAACGCCGCTGCCGTCGTCCGCCAGCACGGTGCGCACCGATTTGCGCGGGATGAAGCGGTCGATCTCGGCCTCGACCTGAGCCGCGGGCAGGTTGGTGGCGAACAGCGGCGATGCGTATCCGACAGTCGCGCTGTCGCGAATGTCTAGCACCGCCAGTTCTTCGCCATCCGCCAGCCATTGGCGAAACATTTTCGAATCGATCGTCCTGTCGCTCATGATGCTTTCCTCTCTTGCTGTTCAGCGGCGCCACGGATCGGACGCGCAAGGCCGAGGTTCTCGCGCAACGTCCCGCCTTCGTAAGCAGTCCGGAACAGACGCCGCCGCTGCAGCTCCGGAATGACGAGGTCGACAAAATCGGTGAGGCCCGTCGGCAGGATCGGCGGCATGACGTTGAAGCCGTCCGCCGCGCCACCGGCGAACCACTCCTCCATCATGTCGGCCACATCCTTTGGCGTGCCGACGATCTGGAAATGGCCGCGCGCGCCGGCAACGGCGAGATACAATTGGCGGATGGTCAGGTTCCGGCTCGCGGCCAATTCGGAAACGACTTTCAGGCGGCTCTTCACGGCATCGGAACTGCCCAGTTCCGGCAACGGTCCGTCGAGTGAATGGCCGGAAAGATCGACACCGCCGAGCAATCCTGAAACCAGCGCCACACCAACCACAGGATCGACCAGGCGCTGGATCGCATCGAACTTGTCCTCGGCCTCCGTGCGCGTCGGTGCGACGACCGGGAAGACACCGGGCATGATCTTCAAGCTGTCGGCGGAGCGGCCAAACGAGCCCAGCCGGCCTTTCAGTTCGCCGTAAAAGCCGCGCGCCGATTCGATGGTCGGGTGGGCGGTGAAAACCACCTCCGCCGTCCGCGCCGCCAAGTGCTGGCCGGCATCGGACGAGCCCGCCTGGACGATGACGGGATGGCCCTGCGGTGGGCGAGCGACGTTGAGCGGTCCCTTGACGCGGAAATGCCGGCCGGCATGGTCCGGGGCGTGGATGCCGCGCCGGTCGATGGCGATCCCCGAAGCCTTGTCGGCGACGAAGGCATCGTCGTCCCAGCTGTCCCAAAGCTTCTGCGCGACAGCGACGAATTCCTCGGCGCGGGCGTAACGGTCGGCATGAACGGGATGCTGGTCGAGGCTGAAATTCGCCGCCGCCGGCGCATCGGCTGAGGTGACGACATTCCAGCCTGTCCTGCCGCCGCTGAGATGATCGATCGAAGCGAACAGCCGCGCCAAGTGGAACGGCTCCCAATAGGTGGTCGAGGCGGTCGCAACGAGCCCGATCCCTTGCGTGATGGTCGAGAGCGCCGACAAAAGCGTCAGCGGCTCGAAATGCACGACATGGCCGGTGCGCTCGAAGGTGTCGATCGGCTGCTCGCCATTGCGCGCGCTGAGACTGTCGGCCAGAAACACCATGTCGAACAGGCCACGCTCGGCAGTGCGCGCGGCGTCCGCATAGTGCTTGAAGCTCAGGCCCGGATTGGCAGGCACATCGGGATGGCGCCAGGCAGCGACATGATGGCCCGATCCGCGAACAAAGGCTCCAAGCCTTATCTTTCGATTTTCAGTCATCAGCGGTTCTCGGGCTGGTCGCAAAGGGCGTTCCTATCTAGCGCCTGCCAAACCCGCTGAGTGAAAGAATGCCTTTCGTCAGCTGGCAATTATTGTTTTTTGACATCGGGTTACGGGAAAGCACGATGATCGTTGCCGGGGCGATGGGCTGGAGCCACGACCACCGGCGTCGCAAAGGTTCTTGATGCTTCATACCCCTTCCTCCCCGCTACGCTCGATCCCTCGTTCAATCATCATCGTTGGCGGCGGCTTTGCCGGCGCGGTTACCGCGATCAAGCTGCTCGACCGTTCAACTGAGCCGCTGGCAATCACCATCATCGAGCGCCGGGCCGAGCTTGGTCGCGGCGTTGCCTATAGCACCGTCGATCCACAACACCTCGTCAACGGCGCGGCGCGCATCTTCTCGCTGCATCCGGACGATCCCGATCACCTCGTTCGCTGGCTTATGGCGAATGGGCCGGAGC
Organism: Mesorhizobium sp. M0998; assembly: GCF_040318885.1. NCBI lineage: Bacteria > Pseudomonadati > Pseudomonadota > Alphaproteobacteria > Hyphomicrobiales > Phyllobacteriaceae > Mesorhizobium > Mesorhizobium sp. M0998. The sequence goes on along the minus strand of NZ_JAMYND010000010.1, from coordinate 175,390 downwards.
ACGGCTGGACACCGCCCGAGGATGTCCCGGACTCAAGCCCGCCGCGCTGGCTGTTCGGCAGCTATGTCCAGTCGGAACTGACGAGAGCGATCAGAGAAGCAGATCCGCGTTCTTCGCTGCGCCACATCAAGGCATCCGCCGTCGACATGCTGACCGGTCCGTCCGGGGTATGCGTCGGCACCAGCGATAGCCAGCAATTGCTGGCGGATGAGGCGGTACTGGCAACCGGGGTGTTCCAGAGCCAGCCGTCCACCACGGAAGCAGCCATCGTCAGCGATCCCCGTTATGTCGCCAATCCCTGGGATTCGGCGGCGCTCGATCGGCTCGCCGGCAGCAAGGAACTGCTGCTGATCGGCTCCAGCCTCAGCATGGTCGACGTCGTCGCCAGCATGGAAGCGCGCGGCTTCAAGGGCGGTTATCGCGTCGTGTCGCGGCGCGGACAGATCGTCGAACCTCGGCGCAACGCGGAAGCGTGGCGCGATTTCCTCGCCGGGCGGCCGCTGCCGAAAACCACCAGGGCGCTTCTCGCACTGGTCAAGGCCGAACGCCGGGCAATCGAACCCACCGGCCTGGACTGGCAAGGGCTGCCGCTGACGATCCGGCCGTGGATCCTGGCCTTGTGGCAAGGCGCCACCGACAAGGAGCGCTTGAAGTTCGCACGCCATCTGCGCGCCTTCTGGGATGTCACCGCGCACCGCGCGGCGCCACCGAGCTTTGAGCGCGTGGCACTGGCGCGAAGCCAAGGCCGTTGGACGGGTCGAGCGGGACGGGTGCTGGCACTCCATCCGCAGGCAAACGGCATCGTCGCTGAAATCCGCTGGCGTGATACCGGCGCGGTCGAACGGTTGCGCTTCGACGGCGTCGTCAACTGCCGCGGCCATCAGGAGCATGATTGGCGGCGGATCGCCGATCCATTCGTCCGCAGCCTGCTTGAGAACGGCATCGTCAGGCCCCATGCGACCGGCTTCGGCATCGACGCGACGCATGGCGGCCAAGTGATTGCCGGTAACGGCAAGACCCATGGCAATCTGTTCGCCATCGGCCATCCGCTGCGCGGCGTCGCCTGGGAATCGAGCTCGATCGGCGAACAACTAGCGCAGGCCATAGCCCTTGCCGGCCTTCTGGTCGGCGCCAGCCCAAGGCTGCGTGCTTTGGCCTGAAGTTACCAGCTTTGCGAAATGGAAGAAACGAAAACGGCCGCAGCTCTATGCGGCCCTTCTCTCATGATTGCCCGGCAGATTTAGGCGTTCGGGTCGAGATAGGCGTCGGCGAAATTCGCTGACAGGCCTTCGGCGCCAGGCGCGTAGTTCTTGACGGTTTTGCGGGCGATGATGATGGTCGGTGGCGCGATCAGATTGATGATCGGCAACTCGTCGGCGATGATCTCCTGGAACTTGAAGAAGAGCTGCTTGCGCTTGGCCTCGTCTAGCTCGACCGATGCGGCTTCCAGCAACCGGTCAACCTCCGGGTTCTCATAGTGCGCGCCGTTGGAGAACGGCAGCCCTTTCTTGATGTTCTTCGACCAGTAGAGCCGCTGTGCGCCGGCGCTCGGATCGAAGATGTTGCCGCAGGATTCCGTCGACAGGTCCCAAGTGCGGTCGGTGTAGATGGTTTTGACATAGGTGCCGAAGTCGAATTTTTCGATCTCGGCATCGATGCCGATCTTGGCCAATGCCTGCTTGAGGAAGTCGGCATAGCCCCACGGGTTGTAGGGATTGTTGGTGAGCCTGAGCTTGAAGCGTACGCCGTCAGCCCCACGCTTGAAACCGGCCTCGTCGAGCAGTTTTTCCGAGAGCACCGTATCGAACGTCGCGGCCTTCACATCGGGATCGAAATACTTCTTGTTGACGACGCTGATCGGCGTCGGCGAGACTTGGCCATAGCCGTAAAACACGATTGCATTGATCGCGTCGAGGTCGATCGCGTGCGCGATTGCCTGACGGACCTTCTTCTCCTTCAGGATCGGGTTTTCGAGGTTGATGATCAGTTGGTGCAGCGGGCCGCTATAGGCGAAGACCGTGCTGTCGACGACGAATTGCGGCAGCGCCTTGAAACGCTCCAGATCGGCGAAGGCCACCGGGTTCGGTCCGATGTCGACCTCGCCCGTTTCGAGCGCCGCGGCGCGCGCGCCCGGATCGGTGATGAAGCGGAAAATGATCCGGTCGAGATAGGGTTTAGGCGCATCCCAATAGGTCGGATTCTTTTCGACGAGGATGTGGCTGCCCTTTACCCATTCCTTCAGCACGAACGGCCCGCTGCCGATGATCTGCTCGAAGGACGGATCGTCGGCCGGCTTCAGCTTCTCGTAAATGTGTTTGGGCACGACAGGCGATTCCGTCGCGGCCAGCCCCGAAATCAGGGCGGCGGATGGCTTCGACAATTTGATCTTCACGATATGCGGGTCCGACGTGTCGATGTCGGTGACGTTCTGGAAGGTGATGCGCCCGCGCGGATGCGCTTCGCGCAGCCGGGAGATAGAAAAGGCCATGTCCTCGGAGGTCAAATCATGGCCATCGCTGAACTTCACCCCCTGGCGTAGCTTGAAGACGTATTCGAGCCCGTCGTCGCTGATCGACCATTCGGTGGCCAGTTGCGGTCGCGGATTGAGATCGTAGTCGTAGGCGAGCAGGCCGTCGAAAATCTTCGGACCGATGGTGGCCGGTCCGCCAGCGCTGGTGTTGATGGAAACGATCTGGTTGGGCTCGGGATAGTAGACGAAGTTGAGCGTGCCTCCGGCCACCGGCTTTGCGTCTTCTGCGAATGCCCCGGCGGGAAGTCCAGCACTCGCGCCGGCCAGCAGCAGGAACTGATTGAACAGGCGTCGATTGATGGTCATGGTCGGTACTCCGAATTGCGCGATTTATCTTTGATGGAGAAAAGTCGGGATCGTCGTTTTCACGCGCCGGTCCCAACCAGAGGGCTTGCAGAACGCTTAGGCGTTTGGCGCGAGCCATATCTGCGCGAAGCTGTTGTTGATCCCCTGAGCGCCGGGCGCAAAATCCCGGACCTTGTTGTTGGCGACGATCTGGGCGCCGGCGGCGACCAGATCGACCGACACCACGTCGTCATGGATGATGTGCTGGAATTTGTACCAGAGCTCGCGCCGCTTGGTCTCGTCGGGCTCGATTGCCGCGGCTTCGAGGATCTGGTCGACCTCGGGGTTTGCGTAGTGGCTAGCGTTGGAGAAGACGAGGCCGATCTTGAAGTTCTTCGACCAGTAGGCGCGCTGGACGCCGAGCGTCGGATCGAAGGTGTTCGACAGCGACTCGACCACCAAGTCCCAGGCGCGGTCGGTGTAGACGGTCTTCAGGAACGTCGACAGGTCAAGCTTGAGGATCTCGGCATCGACGCCGACCGTCGCCAACGACTGCTTGATGAAATCGGCATAGGACGCCGGCAGGAACGCGTTGTAGGCAAGCCGGAGCTTGAAGCGCGTCCCATCGGCGCCACGCGGATAGCCGGCGTCGTCGAGCAGCTTCTCCGCCAGTTTGGTATCGGGCTCGCGCGCCTTGATGCTGGGGTCATACCATTTGGGCAGCGCCGTGCTGATCGGGCTCGGCGATACCTGCGCATAACCGTAGAGCGCGATGTCGACCAGCTTCTGCAGGTCGATTGCGTGGGCGATGGCAAGGCGCACATCGCGCTTGGTCAGGATTTCGTTCTCGTAATTGAAGAACAATTGCTGCTGTGGGCCGGAATAGGCGTAGGTGTTGGTGTCGACGACCAGAGCGGGGTTTGCCTTCAGCCGTTCGATGTCGGCCAGCGGCACGGGATTGGCGCCGATATCGATCTCGCCGGTTTCAAGAGCCGCCGAACGCGCGGCCGGGTCGAGGATGACGTGCAGGACGATGCGGTCGAGGTAGGGCCGAGGCGCGTCCCAATAATCCGGATTGCGGTCGAAGATCAGATGGCTGCCGGGCACCCATTCCTTGAGAATGAAGGGACCGGTGCCGATCGTCTGTTCGAGCTTCGGCTGTTCCGCCGGCTTGAACGTTTCGTAGACGTGCTTCGGCACAATCGGTGATTCCGAGCTGCTCAGTGCCGTGATCAGATAGGGCGCCGGCTTTGAAAGCACGATGATGGCGGTGTGCGGATCGGGCGTCTCGACCACGGTCACGTTTTGGTAGGTGATGCGGCCGCGCGGATGCGCCTCCTTCAGCCGGAAGATGGTGAAGGCAACGTCTTCCGACGTGAAGTCCTTGCCGTCATGCCATTTGACGCCCTCGCGCAGCTTGAAGGTGTAGCGCAGGCCGTCATCGCTGATCGACCACTCCGTCGCCAGCAGCGGTTTCGGGCTGAGGTCATAGGCGAAATCAAGCAGACCTTCATTCACCTTGGGACCGATCGCCTGGCCGGTGCCCGACGAGGTGTTGATGGCAATCAGCGACGTGGGGTCGGGATAGTAGGCCCAGTTGAGCGTGCCACCCTGGACCGGCGTTCCTTCGGCAGCGAAGGAAACCCCGGGCAATGCGAAGCTCGCACCGCCAAGCAACAGCAGCTGGTTGAAATGACGACGATTGACAGACATGGCCTTGAGCTCCGGAAAACGGCTACGATGGCATCCGGCGGCCGAACACACTCCGGCGCCTCGACGCGATGATCCCTGCCACGCCGCAAAACCGGAAGAATGATTTTCTATCGTCTGCCGAAAGCACCGCTTCGCACGACCGTTTCATTCCAGGATCTGGCAAAGCTGCTCGACGCCCAAATCAGCGCTCCGATCTTATTTCTACAAGAATTGTAGACATTACGATTTTTTAGATTTCCGTTCCCGCTGCCGCGACGCTGCGGCAAACGAAATTTTCCACCGGGCACTTTGGCGCAAAGCCCGCCCTCGTCGCGCCCGGCCTGAACGTGTTGAATGCGCTCCATGGTCGATCTCATTCGCGCAAAATCAAGGAAGCTGCGGCCGACGCTGGCGAGGCTTCCGCCGCTGACGTCGCTTCGCGCTTTTGTCGCAACCGCCCGCCACCTGAGCTTTACGCGGGCGGCCGAAGAACTCCATGTGACGCCTGCCGCCATCGGCCAGCAGATCCGCCTGCTCGAGGATCACCTCGGTCAACCGCTGTTCCATCGCAACCGTGGCGAGCTTCTGCTGACGTCGGCCGGCCAGGCGCTGATGCCCGGCCTCACCGAGGCTTTCGACGTCGTTGTCGAGTCGGTCGCGCGGATTTCCGGCGACGAGGAGGATGCGCCGATCAAAGTGTCGGTCGCGCCCTCCTTCGCCAGCAAATGGCTGATCCCGCGCCTCGACGCACTGCGCGACGCGGTACCCGGCCTAGAAGTGCTGGTCGACGCATCGACCAGGCTTGCCGATTTTGCCAGCGAAGACGTCGACTGCGTCATCCGCTACGGGTCGGGCGCCTATAGCGGCCTGCTGACGGAACGGCTGTTTTCGGAAGCGGTGCTGCCCGTCTGCAGCCCGGAATTTGCTCGCATGCACGGTCTCTATCGCGGGCCGGAGGGGCTGCGTGACGCACCGATCCTGCATGAGGACGGTCCGGAACGCGATCCAAGCTGCCCTGACTGGAAGGGCTGGCTGAGATCCAACGGCCTGTCCGGCCGCTTTGTCGAGGGCGGTATACGGCTTAGCCAATCGTCACTGGTGCTCGACGCAGCTGCTGCCGGCAAGGGCATCGGTCTCGGCAAATTCCGGCTGGCCGAGCCTGACCTCGCCGCGGGGCGTCTGGTCAGTCCATTCGGCTCACCGCAGCCGGTCGAGTTTTCCTATTATTTTGCGACGACGCCGCACAAGGCGAAGCTGGAGACGGTCGAGCGCTTTCATGGCTGGCTGAAGGCCGAGGCGCGCCAGCTCGGCGCTCTCGACGTCCCACCGCCGGCGGCGCTTCCGGCGCGCATCGCCATTATCGCGGCCGAATAGCCTCGCCGCGGTCTCGCGAGCAGGCGCGCGCCTATTTGAGCTTGAAGCCCAGCGCTTTGAGCACTTCGCCCAGGCGATCACGGCCTTTCAGCGCTGCTTTGCTGCCGATACGGTTCGAAACCAACTCTGTCCAGTCGACCACAGGCATCGCCTGCTCCTGCTGGAATGAACGAAGCCTCTGGTTATAGGCTGCAAGATCGTCCGGATCGGGCTCTGATCGATAGCGCTCGCGGTGCAGCACCGCAGCCTGCGGCAGTCTGGGCTTGATGTCAGTCGCAGCCAGGAGATCGGGATAGCCGACGGTCAGGCCGAACACCGCCACGGTTTCCGGCGGGAGGCCGAGTTCGCGCGCCACCTCCTGCGGATGATTGCGCATCGCGCCGATGTAGCAGGAGCCGAGCCCGAGCGCGTCGGTCGCCACCACGGCGTTCTGTGCGGCAAGTGCGGCGTCGATCACGGCCAGCAGAAAGCTCTCCTGATAATCGAGCCCCTCGCCCACCCGGCCGTTTGCCTCGGCAATGGCGCGCAGCCGCGACAGGTCGGCCAGCCAGACCAGCAGCAGCGGCGCCTGCTCGATATGGCGATTGATCGCCGCCAGTTCGGCAAGCCGCGCCTTGCGCGCCGGATCCTCGACCGCGATGACGCTCCACGCCTGGAGATTGGAAGAAGTCGGCGCCGACTGGGCGGCGGCGACGATCAGTTCCAGCGTCCCTTCGGGAAGAGGCTTGGCGAGATAATTGCGGACCGAGCGATGCGAAAGGATCGCCTCGAGGGCTTCGTTCCAGGTTCCGGTATGCGCGCTTTGCGGCGCTCGATAACGCCGCCGTAGCGCCGCTTCACCACGCAGGTCAGCGTCGGAAGGGCGGATGCTGAAGGCGGCCGGCTGTGACATCGTCTTCCCTACTGGCAATCTGGCTTATCCGGTGTTCTGACGACCCCAGGTCATTCAAGAAGCGCGGCTTAGGCCCCGTTGCGCAAAAGCGGAAGCAACTGATCGCCTTGCCGCTTGATCTCGGAAAGATACGGCGTGTCCGAGAGCACGAAATGCGTGATGCCCAGATCCCGGTATCTGCCGAGCGAGCGGGCGACGTCGGCGGCCGAGCCGACCAGCCAGGTGGTGCCAGCGCCGCCGCCGCCATATTTGCCCGGCGCAGTATAGAGATTGTCGTCCAGCACCTCGCCGCGCGCGTGCAGATCGAGCAGACGCTGCTGGCCCACCGCTACCGCCTGACCGTGATCGTTCCAGCCGGCTCCCTGGCCCTTGGCCATCTCGTCGACCTTCGCTTCTGCGTCCGCCCAGGCCTGCCCAGCGGTGTCGCGGACCAGCGTGGTGACCCGCAACCCGAACTCCAGAGGCGGGAGGTCTCGGTCGAGTTCCCTGCTCAAGGCTTTGAGCCGCTCGATCCGCTCCCGGACGCCGTCGAGCGGCTCGCCCCAGAAGAGCTGGACATCCGCCTCGCTGGCCGACACCCGCTCCGCCGCCTCCGACGCGCCGCCGAAGTAGAGCTTGGGATGGCGACGATCGCCACGGACATGGATGCGGGGCATCACGGTAGAGCCAGTGACCTGGAAGTGCTCGCCCGCAAAGGTCACGTTCTCTTCAGTCCAAAGTCTGCGAACCAGGCGCATGAACTCTCTGGTACGGGCATAGCGATGTATCTGGTCACCTTCGCTGTCGCCATACGCAGCGAGGTTGTCCTTGCCTGACACTATGTTGATACGCACGCGACCGGCGGTCAGCTGGTCGAGCGTGGCTACGGCGGATGCGAAGTGCGCCGGCCGCCAGTACCCCGGGCGGATCGCGATGAGCGGCTCGAAGGAGGTGGTCCGCGCGGCGAGCGAGGCCGCGACAGTAAAAGTGTCGGGCCGACCCCAGCCGGTACCGATCAGCGCGCCCTTCCAGCCGTATTCCTCAAGCGCCTTCGCGTGGCTGGTCAGCGTCTCCAGGCTGTTGTGGTTCTCGACGGCCGGCTCGCCGCGGTGACCGGGAGCGACCTGGTTCGGGATGTACCAAAGAAACTCGGTGTCAGCGCTCATTGTCGGGCCTGTATTTTGGCCGGGCATGGAGGTCAATGGCAGGACCTTCCGCTCCGTCGTATTTTGATGATCATTCAAAGGGCTGCCCCTAGCAGCCCTGGCGCCTTGCTCGGCTGCGGTGCAAAGCGGCTTTCGGGCCTGATAAGGCCGAGATGGTCGCGCAGCGTGCGCCCTTCATATTCCGTTCGGAACAGCCCTCGCCGGCGCAGGATCGGCACCACCGTATCGACAAAGACCTCCAGTCCGGTCGGCAGCACGTCCGGCATCAGGTTGAAGCCGTCGGCGGCGCCGGCGACAAACCATCTTTCGATATCGTCGGCGATCTGCTCCGGCGTGCCGACGATGGTGCGGTGGCCAGTGCTGCCGTTCAGCGCCCGGATCAGCTGGCGAACCGTGAAATCATTGCTGCGGGCGAGCGCGAGCGTGGCCTTGAAGAAGGTGTGGCCGCCGTTGGGGGGCAGTTGAATCCGTTCCGGCAACTTCTCATCGAGCTTCAGCCGCTCGCGATCGATGCCGAGCACGCCGGACAGCCGCCCAAGGCTGTAGTCGAGCGGAATGCGATCCCACAGCTCTTCTTGCCGCCGCTCCGCTTCCCCCTCTGTGCTGCCGATGATAGTGGCTAGGCCGGCGAGGTTGAGCGGCACGCCGCCGGTGCGGCCATAGGCGACGGCACGCGCCTTAAGTTCCCGCGCATAGCCGAGCGCTTCCTCGAAAGATTGCGATGCGGAAAACACGGCTTCGGCGTGGCGGGCGGCGAGGTCCTTGCCGTCATCGGACCCGCCGGCCTGGACGACCACCGGATGCCCTTGCGGCGAACGCGGCACATTGTGCGGCCCGTGCACCGAGAAATGTGCGCCCTTGTGGTCGATGGCGTGAACCTTGGTGGCATCGACGAAGCGCCCGCTGGCGACGTCGCCGATGAAGGCATCGTCCTCCCAGCTGTCCCACAATGCCTTGACGATGTCAGCAAATTCCGCCGCCCGCTCGTAGCGCCGGCCATGATCGATGGCACCGTTGAGGCCGAAATTGCGGGCCGAGGCGGGATCGGCCGTGGTGACGATGTTCCAGCCGATGCGTCCGCCGCTGACATGGTCGAGCGTCGCGAAGCGCCTGGCGATATTGTAGGGCTCGTTGAAGCTGGTTGAAGCGGTTGCGATCAGGCCGATGCGCTCGGTTGCGGCGGCTACCGTCGCCAGCACGATGGTCGGCTCCAGCGACGTGATCGGACGATAGTCAATGCGGTCCGATATCGCCGCCTGGTCGGCAAGGAATACGGCGTCGAGCTTTGCGCGCTCTGCGATCTTCGCCACCTGCACATAGTGGTCGACGGTGAAGGCGGCATAGGGGTCGACGCCGTCCATCCGCCATGCCGCCGGCGAGAAGCCGGCATGCAGGATGTTGACGTTGAGATGGAGCTGCCGGCCGCTCATCGAAAGACGCCGGGCTCGGGATAAGCGCCGGTCAGATACCAGGTGCCGACGGTGCGGGTCTTGTATTCGGCAGGGTTGTGCAAGGTGTGAATGCGTGCGTTGCGCCAGAAGCGGTCGAAGCCGTATTTGCGCACTGCGGAGCGGGCACCCATCACCTCGAATATCTCGGTCGTGACTTCGAGCGCGACATCGCCTGCCAGCACATTGGCCGCGGCGACGGCAACCGCTGCCTCGCCGCGTTCTTGCTCGGTCAGCGCCTTGCCGCGCGCGATCGCATGATCGATCGCAGCCGCCGCGCGATCGGCCAGCGCCGTCGCCGCCCGCGTCTTGACCCAGAGCTCGCCATACTGCCGCTTGATCCATGGATCGTCGATATGGCGCTCGACGCCGGAATACATCCACGGCCGCGAACTGTTGAGCGTATAATCTCGCGCCGCTAGCAGCGCGCCCTGGGCCGTGCCGACAAAGACATTGAGCAACACGCTCTGCTGCTGCAGCGGGCCTATGGTGCGGATTGGCAACGACGCGTCGACCCAACCGCGCACCAACTCGCTGTCGTGGATCCTGACGTCCTTGTAGGCGACCTTGCCGCTGCCGGTCTGCGTCTGGCCGATGCCGTCCCAGTCGTCGAGAACGGTGATGCCTTCGCGATTCGCGGGGATCGCCGCGAATTTCCTCTCGCCGCTGACCTCGTCTTCCCACGAGGTCGAAAGATAGTCGGCGACATGCGAGCCGGAGGCGAAGGGTTTGAAACCGTTGACGATCGTCCACTCGCCATCTTTGCGGCCGAACAGCGTTTTGGAAAAACTGTTGCCGGTGTTGCCCCAGAACCAGTCGCCGGCAGCCGAACGCCGTAGCAGATCGGCTGAGCGCGGTTCGTCCGAATTGAGCCTGGCGGCGATCAGCGCGCTGAAATGGTAGCCGTAGATATGGCCGATCGAGCCGTCGACCTTGGCGAACTCGCGCCCGATCTTCAGCGCTGTCGAATAGGGTTCCCCGGCGCCGCCGAATTCCTTGGGGATCACGATGGTGAGCAGGCCGCTTTGCTTGAGCAGACGGATCTGTTCGGTAGGCCTGCCGCCAAGCTGGTCGCGCTCGACCGCATCGCGGGCAAAGATGTCGCGCAGCTCGACCGCCTTGGCGATCCATGGATTGGAGGTGTCGGGATCGAAGGTCATCGTCTCACTCATGCAGCTGCGGGAAGCCGTGGCGCTCGGCAAGCAGTGCAAGAATGCGCCTGGTGTCATCGGCGAAGACCTTGCCCTTGGCGGTCGGCAAGTCGGCGGGCGGATCGCTGCCGATGATCAGCACCGGCAGCGACTGGTGCCGTTCGCCGAGTGCGTCGATCACCTTGCCCCTCGGCCTTGCGAACGGGACGCGTTCAACGTCCAGTCTGCTGGCGAGATCGGGAAAGGCAGCGAGCAGCCCTTCGACCTGGTTGCAATAGGGACAGACGAAGGCTCGGCCGGGGTGCTTTGGGTCGGCGAAACCCGGCAGGATGAGAAAGAGCGTGTCGCGCGCCATTGCCGGCCTATTCCGCAGCTGCCGCGGCATGCCGCGAAAAACGGTTTGCCGGTCGCTTCAGGCCGAGATTGTCGCGCAAGGTGCTGCCCTCATACTCGTCGCGGAACAGGCCACGGCGGCGCAGTTCCGGCACCACCAGCTCGATGAAATCCTTCAGGCCGCCGGGCATGATCGGCGCCATGATGTTGAAGCCGTCGGCGCCGTAATTCTCGAACCGCTCTTCCATGGTGTCGGCGATCTGTTGCGGCGTGCCGACCACCTGCCAGTGGCCGCGGGCGCCGGCGATGCGCAGATAAAGCTGCCGGATCGTCAGGTTCTCGCGCCACGCCAGATCGATCACCAGCGCTTGCCGGCTCTTGCCGGCATTGGTCTCCGGCAAATCCGGCACCGGCCCGTCGAGCGGATAGGCGCTGAGGTCGAAGCCGCCGGCCAGCGCCGAGACCAGACCGAGGCCGACTTCCGGCTGGATGAGATCCTGCAGCTGTTCGAACTTCCCCCGCGCCTCGGCTTCAGTGCGGCCGACGACCGGGAAAATGCCTGGCAGGACTTTCAGGTCATCCTCCGAGCGGCCATATTTGCCGAGCCTGCCCTTGACGTCGGCATAGAAGGCGGTGGCTTCGTCGAGCGTGATCTGCGCGGCGAAAATCGCTTCCGCGGTACGAGCCGCCAGCTCTTTGCCCGGACCCGACGCGCCGGCCTGGACCACGACCGGACGACCTTGCGGCGTTCGCGGCGTGTTCAGGGGACCACGCACCTTGAAGTGCTGGCCCTTGTGGTTCAGCACGTGGAGCTTGTCCTTGTCGAAATAGCGTCCGCTCTCCCTGTCGCGCGGGAAAGCGTCATCCTCCCAACTGTCCCACAGGCCGAGCACGACATCGGCGAATTCCTCGGCGCGGTCGTAGCGCTCGCCGTGCTGGATATGCGTGTCGTGGCCGAAATTGAACGCAGCCTCCGGATCGGAAGAGGTGACCAGATTCCAGCCTGCGCGCCCGCCGCTCAAATGGTCGAGCGACGCGAACTGGCGGGCCAGATTGTAGGGATCGGAAAAACTGGTCGACGCCGTGGCGATGAGGCCGATGTTCCTGGTCACAGCCGACAGTGCCGACAGCAGCGTGATCGGCTCGAACGGATAGACGCCGCTATGCGCCTTGCGGCTGGCGGCCTCGAGGTTGCTCAGCCGCGCCGCGACGCCATCGGCAAAGAAGATCGCGTCGAATTTGGCCGCTTCCGCCAGCCGGGCAAGTTCGACGTAGTCGCCGAGGCTGGTCCCCTCGCCTGCCGCTGGATGGCGCCAGGCCGCCACATGGTGACCGGTGAAGAGCAGAAACGCTCCCAGCTTGAGCTTGTCCTTGCGCCTGGCCATTTTTTTCGCCTCCTCAGCGGTACAGTCCGCCGGCCGGGAATTCCCCGGTCAGCAACCAGGTGCCGATCGTGCGCTTCTTGTATTCGGCCGGATTGTGCAGCGTGTGCGTGCGCACGTTGCGCCAGAACCTGTCGTAGCCGTTGGCCTTGGTGGCTGAGCGGGCGCCCATCACCTCGAAAACCTCGCTCGACGCGTCGAGGCCGACTTGTCCGGCGTAGACATTGGCGGTGGCGAGATCGATCGCCGTCTGCCCGCGCTGCTCCAGGGTCAACGCCTCGCCCTGGCCATAGGCGGCATCGAGGCTGCATGCTGCTATATCGGCCAGTTCGGCCGCGGCGAGCGTGCGGATATAGAGGTCGCCATATTTGCGTTGCACGAACGGATCGTCGGTATGTTTCTCATAGCCGGAATAGACCCAGGGGCGCGATTGCGAGACCGTATAGTCCCGGCCTTCGCTCAGCGCTCCTTGCGCGCTGCCGACGAACAGGTTGAGCAGGACTGCCTGCTGGAACAGTGACGTCAGCGTCTGGAACGGCGTCAGCGGCACCGCGGGCGAGCCAATCAGTTCGTCGTCGCCGACATGCACGTCCTTGAACGTCACCTTGCCGCTGCCGGTCTGCCGCTGGCCGACACCATCCCAGTCATCCTCGATGACGATGCCCTCACGGTCAGCCGGGATCGCTGCCGCTAGTCTATCCTGGCCGTCCTCCCAGGCAACCTGGATGTAGTCTGCGATGTGGGAACCGGAGGAGAACGGCCGAAAGCCGCTCAGGATCCAGCCCGTGCCGTTGCGCCTGGCCGTCGACGTCTTCGACATGGCGTTGCCGGAATTGCCCCAGACCCAGTTCTCCCTTGCCGAGCGTGTCAGCAGCCGGTCCCTCTGCGCCTGCGTGCCACGGAACAGCACGCCATTGAGCGGCAGATGATGGTATCCGTAGAGATGGGCGAGCGAGCCGTCGGTGCGGGCGAATTCGCGCACGACGCGAAGCACCGACAGCCAGGGTGCGCCCTTGCCGCCATAGCGCTTGGGAATCTGCGCCGACGGCAAACCACTTTCCTTCAGCAGGCGGATCTGTTCGACGGGCCGGCCGCCGGCCTTGTCGCGCGCCACGGCATCCCGATCGAAGATTTCGCGCAGTTCGACCGCCGTGGCGACGAACGGGTCGGAAAGGTCAGGGCTGAAGGTCATCGGCGTTTGTCCATGGAAATGCGTCTATTCCGCCGCGATGGTCTGCGCCGGCCGCGAGACGGAAGCGGCATAGGCGTCTTCGCCGAACTCGGCCGGATGGCTCCCGGTTATGCGGCTCTCATGGCTGTCGAGATCGGCGAGGAAGAGATCGCGGCTGATGCGCGCGACAACGGCCGGCACATCGCGCCTGATCGACGGCACATCGCCGATCGGCAGGCCGAAACTGACAAAGCCGCCGGGATTGAAGACATGGATATTCCTCAGGAATGGCGCCTCCCCCGGCGCCTTCTCGAGAAATTCATGGCCGAGGCCGAGATAGGGATGGGCGCCGAAAAATTCATCCAGCTCTGCTTCCGGCGGCGCGTACTGGTCTCGCCATAGCCGGATGGTGGCGGCGAAATCGGCGAACTCAGGCTTGCGCGTCGGGTCGGCGAAATAGCCGGTGCCGGCGACGACGAAGTCGAACGCAAACGTCTCGCCTGCGATATCGGTGACGACCTTGCCGTCTTCGACATCCGCATTTGTCCAGGGGGCACCGAGATGGAGATGAAAATTCTGGTGCCGCACCGCCCGCTCCACCGCATCGAGCGGCGGCGTTGAACCGGCCTCGCGGAAGCGCAATGCCTGGCGCCAGCGCACCGCATCGGGCAGCCGAGGATAATTGTCATAGGCGCCGGGATAGCCGCGCACGCGGTTGATCGGCACACTGGCAATGCTGTTGCGGCGGGCAAAGAGACGCACCGATTTCGCGCCGGCCTCAAGGGCAGCTCCGGCCGCATCGAATGCCGAAGCCGCCGACCCGACGACAGCCATTGCCTTGCCCTTGAGCGAGGCAAAATCGATTGCCGCCGAACTGTGTGCGACAAGGCCCCGCGGCAAGGCGGCAAGTACCGCCGGTATCACTGGACCGCCGCTGCCGCCAAAGCCATTGGCCAGAATGATCTTGCGCGCCGTTTCGACCGATGGCGTGCCGTCGGCTTCGAGGTGGAGGCGAAAAAGCCCGCCGGCCGGCTCGATGCGAATGAGACGCGTGCCGTAACGGATGCCGATACCGAGGAACGCGCGATACCATTTCAGGTAGTTCGCCCAATCCGTCCGTGCGATGCGGTCGAATCCGGCATAGGCTTCCGCACCGTGGCGGGCTTCGTACCAGGACTGAAAGCTCAAGCCCGGCAAGCCGAGTTCCGGCCCCGGCAAGCCCTTTGGCGTTCGCAGCCGGTTCATCCGTGCATGAGTGAACCAGATGCCGGCCTTGCTTTCATCCGGTGCCGCGTTGACGACAGTAACCTTGCCGATGCCGGCACGCCTCAACGCGAAGGCAAAGGTCGCCCCCGTCTGCCCACCGCCAACGATGAAGACATTGTGGTCGATGCCTTCCCGGTCCGGCACCCAGTTCTGCGGATCGGGGCCGATCAGCCGGAGCGTCTCCCGGGCGTGGTGATCTGGATCGGTCGGTAAGGCCATTTCGGTCCCGGCTGAAGTTGAGCCTCATCAAACTCCGCCTCGGTCGGCAAACAGTCCAGAAATGTTCGCTTTGATTGGCCGGTAGTTTTTTTCACTTGCATTGCAACGACGCGCTTTCACAGCCGACGAATGGGCGGCGCGTGTGGCCTCCCTGAAGCCGGGGCATCTTTTTGATATTGCAGCGGGCTCAAGCGCACTGGTCATTTTATTTCTTACGGCTCACGCGTAATGCGCCGACGCAGTCGGGCATTGGTGTCGAGCACATCAGCGGCGTCGCGTGGTCAGCGGGATCAAGCTTGATCTTGGTCGACCGACATGGGTGACGTCCGCCATCTGAAAGACGGCAGATCGCGGATACACCAGCAACGGTCCTCGCAGGATAGGACAGCGCAGCTACTCAACAGGCGTCCCAAGAGGCCCGTCGGCTACTCCATCGCAGGAACGAAAACCAGAAGAGTAGCGGACCTTTCGTGTGCAGTTTTTGCACACGATCTCTCATAACATATTGATTTTATGTATTGATCTGTCCCATCCATCACCGGACATTGCGGAGTATCCTGGTGGAGGTGGGCGGCCGACACGATTCGAACTCTGGCGCGACAGGTGAAATGACCGCCGTTCTCAAAGTTTGTTGGCCGATAGTTGGTGCGGGTGGTCGGGCTCGAACCGACACTCCTTTCGGAACTGGATTTTGAATCCAGCGCGTCTACCAATTCCACCACACCCGCAAGGCGCTAACTCATTTACCTCTCAACGCTCTCATGCTGCACCTACGCAGAGGGTGGCAGTTCGAGAATTAAGCGGCTCTTAACTCCTAACCCATTGACCTCCAATCCTATTACCCTGCGGGCTGACGGTAGACGCATCCTGATTTTGAGTCGAGCGCGTCTACCAATTCCGCCATAGGGGCTCAGGCCGGGCGGCCTGGATGGGCGCGGACTATACGGTTGGAGGCCTGTTCGTCAACTGGCCAAATCCCGACATCTGAGCTCGCTCAAGGCTCAGCCTTTCGATTTCGTGAAGCATCTGCCATTGTGCAGCGCGGAAAATCTTTCTAGACAGGCGGCGCATGTCATTGAAGCGCACCTCGTCCGACGAGGTTGATGCTGGGCGCTTCCAAGTCTTGTTTGTACATGTCGTGATCCCAAGACCGCTTCTGGTTTGGGCGTGCATTAGGAGTGCCGATGCTTCGCGGACTTTACGACTGGACCTTGTCGCTGGCGGCGAGCAAATCCGCCGAATGGTGGCTGGCCTTCATCGCCTTCGTCGAGAGCTCGGTGTTCCTGGTGCCGGCCGACGTCCTCTATCTGCCGATGGCGCTGTCGCGGCCGGATCGCGCGTATCGTTACGCGCTGGTCGCCACCGTCGCCTCGGTGCTGGGCGGCATCGCCGGCTGGTTCATCGGCCATTATGCCTATGATGCGGTGGCGCGGCCGATCCTCGAATTTTATGGCAAATATGACGAGTTCGAGGCGATGCGCGTCTCGTCGGGTGTTGGCTTCATCATCCTGATGCTGGTCACCTCCGGCCTCGCCCATCTGCCGCCGATCAAGGTTGTCACGATCCTGTCAGGCGTCATCGGTGTTCCTTTGCTGCTGTTCATCGTGCTGGCAATCGTGGCGCGCGGTGCTCGCTTCCTGTTTCTCGCGTGGCTCTTGCGCCGCTATGGCGAGCCGATCCGCCACTTCATCGAAAAGCGCCTCGGCCAGATTGCAGGCGCCGCCGCCGCTGCCCTGATTTTGCTCTATATCGTCGTCAAATACGCCGTCTGAACGGCATCGAACCGAATGGACTGAGCCCGATGACAGCGACCGTGAATGCCGATACCGGACGCCAGCGGCTGCGCACCGCCCTGTTTCTCGCTGTCGCCATGGCCGCCACGGTCGGCTCGGCGCTGGCCTTCCAGTATCTCGGCGGCTACATCCCCTGCAAGCTCTGCCTCGAGCAGCGCACGCCTTACTACGTCGGCGTGCCCTTGATGCTGCTGGCGGTGCTTGCGTCGGCTCTTCACGCGCCAGCCTGGGTAAGCCGTGGCCTGCTGGCTATTTGCGGCCTGCTGATGCTCTACGGCGGCTATCTCGGCGTTTATCACTCCGGCGTCGAATGGGCGTGGTGGCCAGGCCCGACCGATTGCACCGCAGCCGCCGGGCCGGTGGACACCGGCGGCAAGGGCGTGCTCGATGCGCTCGACAAATTCGTCCCGCCCTCCTGCGACAAGGCGGCGCTCCGCATCCTCGGCCTGTCGCTGGCCGGCTGGAACGCCATCGCCAGCTTTGTCCTGGCAGTCGTAGCCTTCCGCAGCGCCTTCGCCCGCGACTGATTTAGCGCGACACGAGATCATCCAAGAATTCGGCAGGCTGAGTCGGGTGGAGTGATTGCCGAGAACCGAAGCGGAGCGGACATTGGTCCGTGAGCATCGGAAGCGCAGAAAATCGCTTCAGACGGCCAGCCTCCCGAATTATCGGATGATCTCACGGCTCGAGTTCGACATCCCAGTACAGATAATCCATCCAGCTTTCGTGTAGATGGTTGGGCGGGAACAGCCGGCCGTTATTATGCAAATCATGCACCGTCGGCTGGTAGGGCTTCTGCAGCGGCCACATCTTGGCGTGGGCCGGCATCATGCCGCCCTTCCTCAGATTGCAGGGCGAGCAGGCAGCGACGACATTCTCCCAGGTCGTGGCGCCGCCGCGATGGCGAGGAATGACATGGTCGAACGTCAGATCGTCCGGCGTGCCGCAATATTGGCATTGGAAACGGTCACGCAGGAAGACGTTGAAACGGGTAAACGCCGGATGCCTCGACGGCTTCACGTAAGCCTTCAGGCTGACGACGCTCGGCAGCTTCATCGAAAATGTCGGTGAAGAGACGGCGTGTTCGTATTCGGCGACGATGTTCACCCTCTCGAGGAACACCGCCTTGATGGCATCCTGCCAGGACCAGAGCGACAGGGGGTAATAGCTGAGCGGACGGTAATCCGCGTTCAGCACCAGCGCTGGAAGCCCATCCGGAGATACGGCAACCGTCACGTCGTTGACCTCCTTCACCCTAGAACCGGTCGGCGCGGATACTGTAAGCCCGACATGACAGGGATGTGAAGCGGATTGTCGATCATGCCGGGTCTCAAAAACGCATGATTTCAATGCTTTTTTGCGGATTCAGGCCGGAGGCGCGGCATCCCTGCCCTTCAATTCGCGATAATAAGCCCAGAAAAGCCGCGATGCGACACCGCGCCACGGGCTCCATGATTCGGCAAGCCGGATCAGCATTTTCTCCGGCGGACGCGGGTCGATGCCTAGTGCATGGCCGACCGCGCTCTGCAATGCAACGTCGCGCGCCGGAAAGATGTCCGGGTGTCCGGCGGCAAACAAAAGGTAGACTTCAGCCGTCCACGGGCCGATCCCCGGCACCCTGGTCATGGCCGCGATCGCCTCGCTTGCATCGAGCCGACAGAGGTGATCGAGGTCGAGCCCGTCGGCCACCGCCCGGGCGACGGCAAGCAGGCCGCGCTGCTTGGGTCGCGACAGCCCGGCCTCGCGAAAGATCACCTCGTCGGCGGCAAGTATCGCCTGCGGCGTCAGCGGATCGAGCAGTCTCGTCAGCCGGCCGAAGATGGCGTCGGCGCTCGCGCGGGACACTTGTTGCGAAACGACGATGGAAGCAAGGCTCCTGAACCCCGGCTCCGATAGCCTGAGCGGCACCTCGCCGGCCATGCCGCGCACTCTTTCCAGGCGTGGGTCGAGTAAGCAAAGCCTATCCAGCCCTTGCGCAATGTCGTCGAGACTGGCGATGCGTTGCATGTCTGCTTGTTCCAAAATCAAAAGTGCCGCACGCTTCGTCACGTGTCCCTCTGGACGCACGACGCCACCGGCGCAAAGTAGCAATTGGCGAAAGCGCCACACAACCCGATTGCCGCCGGACAATGACACTGCTGACATTCCGCTTCGCGCCGAGCCCGAACGGCGAACTGCATCTCGGCCATGCCTATTCGGCGCTGCTCAATCAGAAATTGGCAAAGGCGACGGGCGGACGCCTGCTGCTGCGCATCGAGGATATCGACACGACACGCTGCACGCCGGAATTCGAGGCAGGCATTTTTCGCGACCTGAAATGGCTGGGGCTTGGCTGGGAGGAACCGGTGCGCCGCCAGTCCGAGCATTTTGCCGAATATCGGGCGATGCTCGAGCGGCTGATCGAGGAAGAACTTGTCTACCCGGCCTTCATGAGCAGAAGTGAGATCCGCGCCTTCATCGCCGACAGCGAGAAGCGTGGCCGCGACTGGCCGCGCGACCCGGACGGCGTGCCGCTCTATCCTGCCGCCGACAAGGCGTTGACGGCGAGCGAACGCAAGCGGCGCCAGGCCGAAAATGTGCCATTTGCCTGGCGGCTGGACGTCGATGCGGCAATAGCGCGCGCCGGCAAGGACCTGTCATGGGCCGAATACACGAACGAGACGCTCTCCGCGACGCGTCGTGTCGAAGCCCATCCGCAGGATTGGGGCGACGTGGTCGTGGCGCGCCGCGAAATCCCGACCAGCTATCACCTCGCCGTCACCATGGACGACGCGCTGCAGGGCGTCAGCCATGTCGTGCGCGGCCAGGATCTCTATTCCGCGACCAGCGTGCAGCGGCTGCTTCAGCAACTGCTTGGCCTGCCGCAGCCGGCCTATTTTCACCATCGCCTGATCCTCGGCCCGGACGGACGAAAACTGTCGAAGAGTCTTGGCGATACCGGCCTTGCCGCCCAGCGTAAGACCGGCGCATCGCCGGACGATGTGAGGCGGCTGGTCGGTCTCTAGCGGCGCCAACGGCATTCCTTGAATGGAAATGAGTCTATGGATCAACGGTTTGGTTTTGCCTTCCGCTCGGAACGGCATTAGAGCAAGCGCGACAATCAGTCCTCACCGACGCGTGGCCCCCGGAAAAATGCACAGCCTCAAGCGGTTCATCCCCGCCTCTTTCGTCGTCCTGTGGGCGACCGGCTTCATCGGCGCGCGCTATGCCATGCCGTGGGCGGAGCCCTTTACGTTCCTGGCCGCGCGCTTTGTCCTGGCCGCAATCCTGCTTGTCGCTTTGATGGCCGCACTTGGTTCGAGCCGCGCCACCCGCGACGAGGCGCTGCACGCGACCGGCGCCGGCATCCTGATGCATGGGGTCTATCTCGGCGGCGTGTTCTGGGCCATCCACCGGGGCATGCCCGCTGGGCTTTCAGCCCTGATCGTCGGCCTGCAGCCGCTGATCACGGCAGTGTTCGCCGGCCGGCTTCTCGGCGAGGCCATCCTGCCGCGCCACTGGGCCGGTCTCGGCCTCGGGCTGATCGGTGTGGTGATCGTGCTCTGGCCGAAGCTCGGCGCGCTCGGCGGCGGGGTGACGGCCGAGACGCTGGGCGCCTCACTTGTCTCGGTGCTCGGCATGAGCGCCGGCACGATCTGGCAGAAGCGCTTTGCTTCAGGCGGCGATCTGGTGGCTGCCACGTTCTGGCAATATGTCGGCGGCGCATCTGTAATGGCCTTGGCCTCGCTAGCCTTCGAGACGCGAACGGTCATCGTCAATGGCGAACTGATCTTCGCCATGGCCTGGCTCGTGCTGGTGCTGTCGATCGGCGCCATCTTCCTGTTGATGGTGATGATCCGCGACGGCGAAATGTCGAAGGTCGCCTCGCTGTTTTACCTCGTGCCGGCCGTCACCGCGGTCATCGCCTGGGCATTGTTCGGTGAGCACTTGAGCCCGCTCCAGATCGCCGGCATGGCGATCGCGACGCTCGGCGTCGGGCTGGCGACGGCTCAGCCGCCGACGCGGGCACGCGCCTCTAAATAGCGGCTGATCGCGGCGTTGAGCTCGCCGCCGAGGATGAAGATCGCTGATACGATGTAGAGGAAGACGACGGCGATCATGATCGAGGCGAGGCCGGCATAGGTCGTCACATAGGACGAGAAATGATCGAGATAGGCGGCGAAGATGGTCGACCCGATGAGCCAGCCGACCAGCGTGAAGATGATGCCAGGCACGATCGAAACGAAGCGGCGCTTGCCGGCCGGCAACCAGAAATGCACGGCGAACAGGCCGCCGATGATGACGACCGAGGCGATGACGTACCGCCACAGCGTGATCGTGCCCATATAAGGTTTTATCCATTCGAAATGCGACTCGGCCAGCCGTGCCAGCAACGGCGCGAAGACCAGCAGCACGCTGATGGCCAAAAACCCGGCCGTCGCGATCAGCACGAAGATGATGCTCTGCACCCGCCGGTAGATGATGCCGCGCGTTTCCGAGACACGATAGGCCCGGTTGAGCGAGGTGCGCAGCGCCTCGATGCCGTTCGAGGCGAAATATCCGGCAAGCATGATACCGTAGGTCAACAGGTCACTGCGCCGGACGGTAAGCACGTTGAGTACCTCGCGCGCGATCGGTTTGGCGATCTGCTCGGGCCATGTGTCGAACACAAGGTGCACGGCGGTGTCGGCGAAAGCCTGCGCGCCGAAAAAACTCGCCAGCGTCGTGGCGAAGATCAGGAAAGGAAAAAGCGCCATCAGCGCGGTGATCGCCAGATGGCTGGCCATTGCCCAGCCGTCGTCGGTGTTGAAATGGCCGAGCGCGTCGTAGAGGACGCGTTTGAGGGCTACGATCTTCCGCAACAAGAACCGCGTTCCCTTCGATTGTCCCGACGCCGCGAATATGGGAAGGGTTTGCGGTAAATGACAACCCTAGGTCAAACCACCATTCCTCCCGGAGAAGAGTTGCGCACCATCATTGTCACAGGTGCCTCTTCCGGTATAGGCGCCTATTGCGCCTATGCTCTTAAGAGGGAAGGCTGGCGGGTGTTCGCAACGGCCCGAAAGCCCGAAGATATCGCCGCGCTCGAGGCCGACGGCATCGAGGCCTTTTATCTGGACTACACCGAGCCCGGATCGATCGAGGCGCTGGTGGCGTCGGTGCTGGAACGGACCGGCGGCCGGCTCGGTGCGCTCTTCAACAATGGCGCCTACGGACAACCCGGCGCCGTCGAGGACCTGCCGGTCGAGGCTTTACGGCAGCAGTTCGAGGCCAATGTCTTTGGCTGGCATGATCTCACTCGCCGCGTCGTACCGGTGATGCGCCGTCAGGGCCATGGTCGTCTCGTTCATTGCTCATCGATCCTCGGCCTCGCGCCGGTGCCTTTTCGCGGCGCCTACTCGGCATCGAAGCACGCTATCGAAGGGCTGATGCTGTCCCTCTATCAAGAACTCCGGGGTAGCGGCATCCATGTTTCGCTGATCGAGCCGGGGCCGGTGAAATCGAAGATCGCCAGCAACAGCCTCGCATGGTTCCTGGCGAATATCGATCACGAGAATTCCGTTCATCGCCTCGCCTATGCGGCGCAACTCAAACGGCTGCGGGCCGGCGGCAGCACATCGCGGCTGAAGCCCGGGGCGGAGGTGGTTTATGCCGCCTTGCACCATGCGCTTCTGTCGCGGCGCCCGCGCCCGCATTATGTGGTAACAGTGCCGGCCAGGATCGGTGTGATCCTTAAACGCATCCTGCCGGCTTCTGCACTCTACCGTCTGCTCGCCAATCGCGCCTGAACGCAATTCAACTGGAACACACCATGGCAACCGTCTTCAACATCCTCGCCGTTCTTGTCATGGTCGCAGTGGTGATCGTGCTGATCCGCGGCCTCATCAACATGATGCGCGGCGGCTCCAGCATGACCTCCAACAAGCTGATGCAGACGCGCGTGCTCTTGCAGTTCGTGGCCTTGGTGCTGATCATGCTGGCGGTGTATTTCACCCGTAAGTGACGCAGCACCAGCCGGGAGGTACCCCGTGGTCAAACTCAACAAGATCTACACCCGCACTGGCGACGATGGCACCACCGGTCTCGGCTCCGGCGAGCGGCGGCTGAAATCCGACCTTCGCATCGACGCCTACGGCACGGTCGACGAGGCCAATGCCTGCATCGGCATGGCCCGCATTCATACCGCGGCAGTAAATCCGGCGATCGATGCGATGCTCGGCCGCATCCAGAACGACCTTTTCGACCTCGGCGCCGATCTGGCAGTCCCCGATAATGGCAAGCCGCTCGACTACGAGCCGTTGCGCATCATCGCCTCGCAGACCGACCGCATCGAACAGGATATCGATCTCCTCAACAAGGACCTTGAGCCGCTCAAATCCTTCGTGCTCAACGGCGGTACGCCGGCAGCGGCTGCCCTTCACCTCGCCCGCACGGTGGCCCGCCGCGCCGAGCGCGTCATGGTTGCGCTGTCGCAAGATCCAGACGAGCAGGTCAACCGCGAGGGGATAAGATACATCAACCGTGTCTCGGACTTTCTGTTCGTCGCCGCACGCGCGGTCAATGACAACGGAAATGCCGACGTGCTATGGGTTCCCGGCAAGAACCGCTGAATCTGCCGGAACCGGGAGAGGCCTGATGTTTATCCCGCTTTACGACACCAACAGGCTGCGGCACATCAAGCTGCAATATGTGACCATCGGCCTGATCGCGCTCAATGTGTTGATCTACCTTATCACTACGCTTGGCGGTGAGGACTTCTCCAACGCCGCGGTGCTGGGCCTCGGTTTCATCCCGTCGGTTGTGCATGACAGCGTCGAGCTCGCTCCCCAATTTGTCGTCATTCCGGAGAGCCTGAGCTATCTGACCTATTCCTTCCTGCACGCGGATATCTTCCACCTCGGCGGCAACATGCTGTTCCTGTGGGTATTCGGCGACAATGTCGAGGATGCACTCGGCCACATCCGCTACCTCGTCTTCTACCTGCTTTGCGCCATTGCCGGCGCTTTCTTCCAGGGTCTGGTGGCTTGGGATTCGCAGGTGCCGCTGATCGGCGCGTCGGGCGCCATCGCCGGTGTGGTCGCTGCCTATCTCATCCTTTATCCGCGCGTGAAGGTGTGGGTGCTGGCCTTCGCCCGCATCCCGTTGCGTATCCCGGCCTTCATCCCGCTCATCCTGTGGATCCTGTTCCAGATCTTCATGTTTGCCCAGGGAGGCGAGGATCAGGTTTCCTGGGCCTGCCATATCGGCGGCATCATCGCTGGAGCCGTGCTGGTGCTTGTCTTGCGCAGCCGCGGCGTACCGCTACTCGCCGGCGCGGACGAGGAGCCGGCCGTGGTCGCCGGTCCGGTGCCCGTAGCCGTGGAGCCGGCGCCAAGCGACCCACAACCTGCGCAGCCGGCGCCGCGCTGGGGCCGGGGAAGCGTTTCCGGTCCGGACTGAACCGATTTGAGTGCTTCGCCGAGCATCCGAGTGCGCCCCGGATATTGACGCGCGGGGTCGCCGCAACTACGGAAGCGCCACCCTACTGGCGTGGCGAAGACCAGAATTCCGTCCGGAATGTCGGCTTTCGACAACTCTGAAGAGGTGCACGCTGCTATAGCGCGCCCGACGAGCGTGAAGAGACTATCGTGAAAGAGGTGATAGGCAAATGAAGATCCTTGTGCCCGTGAAGCGGGTTGTGGATGCGAACGTCAAGGTCCGGGTGAAGGCGGACGGTTCGGCGGTGGAACTCGCCAACGTCAAGATGGCGATGAACCCGTTCGACGAGATCGCGGTCGAAGAGGCGATCCGGCTGAAGGAAGCTGGCAAGGCCGAAGAGATCATCGTCGTGTCGATCGGGCCGCAGCAGGCACAGGAGACCTTGCGCACGGCGCTCGCCATGGGCGCCGACCGCGCCATCCTGGTCAAGACCGACGAGCAGACTGAGCCGCTGGGCGTCGCCAAGGTGCTGAAGGGCGTCGTCGAGGCAGAACAGCCCGGTCTTGTCATTCTCGGCAAGCAGGCGATCGACGACGATTCCAATCAGACCGGCCAGATGCTGGCCGCACTTCTCGGCTGGGCGCAGGGCACCTTCGCCTCCAAGATCGTGCTCGACGGTGACAAGGCCACGGTGACGCGCGAGGTCGATGGCGGCCTGCAGACGCTGGAACTGAAGATGCCGGCGATCGTCACGGCCGATTTGCGGCTGAACCAGCCACGCTACGCGTCTCTGCCCAACATCATGAAGGCCAAGAAGAAGCCGCTCGACGAGAAGAGCCCTGCCGATTACGGCGCCGACGTCAAGCCGCGGCTTAAAGTGATCAAGACCGAGGAGCCGGGCGGCCGCAAGGCGGGCGTCAAGGTCAAGAGCGTCGCCGAACTGGTAGACAAGCTGAAAAACGAAGCCGGCGTGCTGTAAGGCCAGGAAGGGATAAAAAATGACAATTCTTCTGATTGCCGAACACGACAACGCTGCGCTTTCCGACCAGACCGCCAAGGCGCTTTCGGCGGCGCTGCAGATCGGTTCGGACGTGCATGTGCTGGTTGCCGGCAAAGGTGCCAAGCCGGCAGCGGACGCCGCCGCCAAGCTCAAGGGCGTCACTAAGGTGCTGCTCGCCGACGCCGACGAACTGACCGAGCGTCTCGCCGAACCGCTGGCGGCACTCGTCGTTTCGCTTGCTGAGCCATACGAGACGATCATCGCGCCGGCGACCTCGTCGGGCAAGAACGTCGCGCCCCGCGTGGCGGCGCTGCTCGATGTCGCCCAGATATCTGAAATCATCGAAGTCGTGTCGCCCGACACCTTCAAGCGCCCGATCTATGCCGGCAACGCCATCCAGACGGTGCAGTCCAGTGACGCCAAGAAGGTCATCACGGTGCGTACCGCTTCCTTCCAGGCAGCGCCCGAGGGCGGTTCCGCGTCGGTCGAGACGGTCCAGGCGGCGGCCAATCCCGGCCTGTCGAGCTTTGTCGAGAACAAGCTCTCCGAGACCGACCGTCCAGAGCTGACCTCGGCCAAGATCATCATCTCGGGCGGCCGTGCGCTGGGCTCCTCCGAGAAGTTCCAGGAGGTCATCCTGCCGGTCGCCGACAAGCTCGGTGCGGCGGTTGGCGCATCTCGCGCCGCCGTCGATGCCGGCTATGCGCCGAACGACTGGCAGGTCGGCCAGACCGGCAAGGTGGTAGCGCCCGACCTTTATATTGCCGTCGGCATCTCCGGTGCCATCCAGCACCTTGCCGGCATGAAGGATTCGAAGGTGATCGTTGCCATCAACAAGGACGAGGAAGCGCCGATCTTCCAGGTCGCCGACTACGGTCTCGTCGGCGATCTCTTCGTCATTCTGCCGGAACTGCAAAAGGCGCTTTGACGCCTTCTGCCAAAGCGTATTAAATTCTGAGGGGTGGGGTAGACGAAGTCGCCCCGCCCTTTTAGTTTGCACTGCACAAAAAACGGGCCGCAAAGGCCTCGACGGGATCGGGTAATGAGCAAGATCGAGACGATCGGCATCATCGGCGCGGGCCAGATGGGTGGCGGCATCGCCCATGTGTCGGCGCTGGCGGGCTATAAGGTGCTGGTTTACGATATTTCGCCCGACCGCATCGAAAAGGGCATCGCTACGATCAGCGGCAACATGGCCCGTCAGGTCGGCTCCGGCAAACTCGAGGAAAAGCTGCGCAATGAGGCGATGGCGCGCATTTCGGCGGCACCGGCCATGGCCGACCTTGCGGGCGCCGATCTGGTGATCGAAGCAGCGACGGAGGACGAGACGGTCAAGCGCAAGATCTACGCCCAGCTCTGCCCGCAGCTCAACCCCGAGGCCATCCTGGCGACGAACACGTCATCGATCTCGATCACACGGCTGGCTTCGCAGACCGACCGGCCGGAACGCTTCATCGGCATACATTTCATGAATCCGGTTCCGGTGATGAAACTGGTCGAACTGGTGCGCGGCATCGCCACCGAGGACCAGACCTTCGAGGCGGCAAAAACCTATGTGAAGCAGCTCGACAAGACGATCACCGTCTCGGAGGATTTCCCGGCCTTCATCGTCAACCGCATCCTGCTGCCGATGATCAACGAGGCGATCTACACTCTCTATGAAGGTGTCGGCTCGGTCGACGCCATCGATACCGCCATGAAGCTCGGCGCCAACCATCCGATGGGGCCGCTGCAGCTTGCCGACTTCATCGGGCTCGATACCTGCCTATCGATCATGCAGGTGCTGCATGACGGGCTGTCGGATTCGAAATACCGCCCCTGCCCGCTGCTGGTCAAATATGTCGAGGCCGGCTGGCTCGGCCGCAAGACCGGGCGCGGCTTCTACGACTATCGCGGCGAGCATCCCGTTCCGACACGCTGATCGCCTCGCTACCAGCGCACAAAAAGTCGTCCGCCGAGCGCCCCGAGCACAGCAAGGATGGCGACCGCGATCGTATACCAGGTGCCGACGAAAAGCGGCGAATCGTCGAAGCAATGCGCCGCATAGAAGGTCGCCGCCAGCCCGCCGGCAAGCAGGCCCGCGGCCGCACCGGCAAGCACCGGCCTTGTCGGCGCGCCATGGCGCAGCACCGCGAGAAAGACGGCAAGCGGGCCGATCCCGATCAACGGAATGAAGGTCAGGCAGATGACCATGTTCGTGCCGACCAGGCGCGTGCCCCAGTCGGACGCAGGCACGGCGAAGAGTTCGAAAATCACAGCCACAATCACCAGCAGCGGCGCGGCGATCATCCAGCTCACCGCCCGGCCGGTCGATGCACCGGGCGTCGACAGCCCACGCACCAGGACAAAGGCGCTGACGGCAAGAGCAATCGTGAAGACGAATTTGGACAGGAACCGCATCGTGTGCATGGCGATCGCAATGTCGGGGCGCGGGCCGATCGTCAGCCAGAAAACCGCGGCCGCGATCACGATGGCCACGCCGGCGGCAAGCCACCAGGCGGTGCCTAGCGGCAGCGCCTTGCTGCGGGCATCGGCGTCAAGCGCCCTGATGAAATCTTCGGTCCTCATGTTATTCTTATTCCCGCCCCGCCCTGAACCGTTTGGCAATGGCGGCAAGCCCGCGGTGCAGTGACACCCGCACAGCCGTCTCGCTGATGCCGAATTTGGCCGCGGTCTCACCGATTGACCGGCCTTCGACCGATACGGCCGAGACGACGGAACGCTGTGCCGGCGACAGGCTGTCGAGCGCCCGGTTGACGTCGCGCTCGCTCACCGTCTCCGATTCCGGCTCGGCAAAGGTCTCGGCGATTTCGTCGATCTCGATCTCGATCCGCCGACCGCGCCGCCGGAACGCATCGATCAGCTTGAAGCGGGCTATTGCATAGACCCAAGGCAGCACCGGCGCATCATGGCGCCAGGTGTGTCGTTTCACATGAATGGCCAGCAAGGTTTCCTGCACGACATCCTCGGGATCCACCCCGCCCTGCACGATCTTGCGCCGGGCAAAGCCACGAACGAGCGCGGCGATCCGGTGCAGAAAGTCGGCATAGGCTCTTTCGTCTCCGGCGATCGCGGCCCGCAACAGCCGTGAAAGCTCGGCTTCGTCCTTGCCGCTCACAAGAGTTCACTCCCCGATATTCGCGTCTCGGCGCTGATTTGTTACGTGGCCGGCGAAATAATGTCCAAGGCAAATTAGCTGAGCATCACGAAAGTTTGCTCCTTTTGAGCGATTGAGTGGGCCAGCAATGTTGACTGCACCAGTCAGGTATTGATAGGTGCAGCGTGCCAAGCCAAAGCCAATCGAAATCGAGGACGACGCCATGAAATATGCTCTTTCCGCCCTTGCCGGTGCGACAGCACTTGCAATCAGCCTGATCGCCGGCCCGGCAATGGCAGAGGACGAGGGCATCGTCGTCTACAACGCCCAGCACGAAAACCTGACCAAGGCTTGGGCGGAGGGATTTACCAAGGAAACCGGCATCAAGGTTACCGTCCGCAATGGCGGCGACAGCGATTTCTCCAATCAGATCGTTGCGGAAGGCACCGCTTCGCCCGCCGATGTATTCCTGACGGAGAATTCGCCGGCCATGGCATTGGTCGAGGCGGCCGGCCTGTTCGCACCGGTCGACACCGAGACGCTGGCCCAGGTTCCGCAGGAGTACCAGCCGGCGAGCGGCAAATGGGTCGGCGTTGCCGCGCGCAGCACCGTCTTTGCCTACAACAAGACCAAGCTGAGCGCCGACCAGCTGCCCAAATCGCTGCTCGATCTCGCCGATCCGAGCTGGAAGGGCCGCTGGGCCGCTTCGCCCTCCGGCGCCGATTTCCAGGCGATCGTCAGCGCGCTTCTGCAGCTCAAGGGTGAGGCGGCGACGGCCGAATGGCTGAAGGCGATGAAGGCGAATTTTACCGCCTATAAGGGCAACAGCACGGTGATGAAGGCGGTCAATGCCGGCGAGGTCGAAGGCGGCGTGATCTATCACTATTACTACTACGGCGATCAGGCCAAGACCGGCGAGAACAGCAAGAACGTCGAGTTGCACTATTTCAAGCATCAGGATCCCGGTGCTTTCGTCTCGATTTCCGGCGGCGGCGTGCTGGCCTCGAGCAAGCACCCGAAGGAAGCGCAGGCTTTCCTGAAATGGGTCACCGGCAATGGCGGCCAGGACGTGCTGAAAACAGGCGATTCGTTCGAATACGCAGTCGGCAAGGGCGCCGAGTCCAATCCGAAGCTGGTGCCGCTGGCCGATCTGCAGGCGCCGAAAGTCGACCCGACGACGCTGAACTCGAAAAAGGTGACCGACCTGATGACGGCGGCCGGCTTGCTTTAGCCGGCGTTCGTCCTAAAAGGGCAACCGACTGCGCTCCTGTGGGAATTCGCTTTCCACAGGAGCGCTCTGTTTTCAAGATGGCATTTGCCTATGACCACAAGCTACCCGCGAGATTATCCGCCGCCGATCGTTTCCGCCTCCGGGCGGAGCTGGCGCAACGTCTGATCTGATGCAATCCGCGATCGATCTCGCACGCCCAGGCTTGCCGGCCGACGCC
Source organism: Mesorhizobium sp. M0998 (assembly GCF_040318885.1). NCBI lineage: Bacteria > Pseudomonadati > Pseudomonadota > Alphaproteobacteria > Hyphomicrobiales > Phyllobacteriaceae > Mesorhizobium > Mesorhizobium sp. M0998. The sequence continues at coordinate 145,766 of NZ_JAMYND010000010.1, read as the reverse complement.
ACGGCCGTGCGGGCACGTCGTTGGTCGGTCTCATGGATTGCGTTGGCTGCCGTCTTTGTCTCGCTTTTCGCGCTGCTGCCGCTTGCCTTCATCGTCTGGGTGGCGGTGCAGACCGGCTGGGAAACGGTGGCGGCGCTGGTGTTCAGGCCGCGCGTCGGCGAGCTTCTGGTCAACACCAGCCTGCTGGTGGTGCTGGCGGTGCCGATCTCGATCGTGCTGTCGGTCACGCTGGCCTGGCTGACCGAGCGCAGCGATCTGCCGGGTGCCCGCCTATGGGCCTGGCTGTCGGTGGCGCCGCTCGCCATTCCGGCCTTCGTCCACAGTTACGCCTGGGTCACCATGGTGCCCAGACTGCACGGCCTGTGGGCCGGCGTGCTTGTGTCGGTCATCGCCTATTTCCCCTTCCTTTATCTGCCGGTGGCGGCGGCATTGCGCCGGCTCGATCCCGCTCTCGAGGATGCAGCGGCAGCCCTTGGTCTCGGCCCGTGGCGTGTGTTCAGGCGTGTCGTGCTGCCGCAGCTCCGGCTCGCTATTTGCGGCGGCTCCCTGCTGGTCGGCCTGCATCTCCTGGCCGAATACGGGCTCTATGTCTTCATCCGCTTCGACACCTTCACCACCGCGATCGTCGACCAGTTCCAGTCGACCTTCAACGGTCCCGCCGCCAACATGCTGGCCGGCGTGCTGGTGACCTGCTGCCTTGTGCTGCTCGGGCTGGAGGTGCTGGTGCGCGGCGAGGAGCGCTATGCCCGCGTCGGTTCGGGTGCTGCGCGCCAGCAGCAGCGCACGGGCCTTGGGCGCGCCACCATTCCTTGCCTGCTGCTGCCTGCCATTACCACGCTGCTGGCGCTCGGCGTGCCGTTCGCCACTATCGGCCGCTGGCTCATGGCCGGCGGCGCCGATGTCTGGCGGCTCGACGAGATCGGCCTGGCGCTTGGCCAAACGCTGTTCCTAGCAATTGCCGGCGCGCTGCTTGCCACCGTCGCGGCAATGCCGATGGCGTGGATTTCGATCCGCGCGCCGGGGCGGCTGCAACGCGTCCTGGAGGGCTGCAACTATATCGTCGGCGCGTTGCCCGGCGTTGTCATCGCCCTGGCGCTGGTCACCATCGCCGTGCGTATCGCCATGTCGCTCTACCAGACCCTGTTCACCATCCTGGTCGCCTATGCGCTGATGTTCCTGCCGCGCGCCCTGATTAGCCTCAGGGCGTCGATCGCACAGGCGCCGGTCGAGCTCGAACGCGCCGCCTCCAGCCTCGGCCGGTCGCCGCTCAAGGCGCTGTGGTCGACGACCATCCGCCTGTCGGCGCCGGGCGCCGCAGCCGGCATGGCGTTGGTCGCGCTGGGTATCATGAACGAATTGACCGCAACCCAGATGCTGGCGCCCAACGGCACCCGCACGCTGGCCATGGCGTTCTGGTCCTATAGCGGCGAGATCGACTATGCGTCGGCGGCGCCTTATGCCCTGATCATGGTGGCGATGTCGCTGCCTTTGACCTGGTTGCTCTACGTCCAGTCGAAGCGGATGGCCGGGCGATGAGCTTTCTCGAGCTGAGCGGCATCCACAAGCACTACGGGCCCGTCGCAGCACTTGCCGGCGTCGACCTCAGCGTGGCCAGCGGCAGCCGTACGGCAATCGTCGGGCCGTCCGGTTGCGGCAAGACCACCTTGCTGCGGCTGATCGCCGGCTTCGAGGCGCCGGACCAGGGCCGCATCGTGCTTGATGGCGAGGTGCTGGCCGATGGCGACACGGCCGTGCCGGCGCATCGCCGCGGCATCGGGCTGGTGGCGCAGGACGGCGCTCTATTCCCGCATCTGAGCATCGCCGCCAATATCGGCTTCGGCATGGGCCGTCACGAGGAAAAGCGCAGTGAGCGCATCGCCGAGCTCGCCTATGTCGTCGGGCTGGACAAAGGTATCCTGAAGCGCCGTCCGCACGAACTCTCCGGTGGCCAGCAGCAGCGCGTCGCGCTCGCCCGCGCTATGGCCATGAAGCCGCGGCTGATGCTGCTCGACGAGCCGTTCTCGGCGCTCGACACCGGCCTGCGCGCCTCGATGCGCAAGGCCGTGGCCGAGCTCCTTGAAACCGCCGGCATCACCACCATCCTGGTCACCCACGACCAGGCCGAGGCACTGTCATTCGCCAGCCAGGTCGCGGTGATGCGCGACGGCAAATTCTCGCAGGTCGGCACGCCGCGCGAGCTCTATTTCAAGCCGAAGGACAGGATGGTCGCCGAGTTCCTTGGCGACGCCATCGTCCTGCCGGCAAGGATCGCCGATGGCTTCGCCATCTCGCCGCTCGGCCGCATCGCTGTCGACAGCTCGGAGCGGCGCGACGTCGCCCGCATCATGCTGCGGCCGGAGCAGGTGTTGCTTAAGCGCACATCGCGTGAAGGCATGTCCGGCACGCCGGACATGCTGTTCGGCGAGGTGACAGAATCGGAGTTCGCCGGCTCGATGTGCACCATCGCGGTGCGTCTGTTGAACAGCCCCGATCCGCCCGACGCCGCCGCTATCGGCAATACGCCGTTGATCCTGCGCAAGCCGGGCATGGACGCGCCGGCGATCGGCGAGATCGTCCGGCTGACCGTGTCGGGCAAGGCGCATGTGTTTGCCTGAACGGTTTTGCGCAAGGCCGACTTCAATCGACCCGTTTGCCCGCCTGATCGAACCAATGCAGCTTTTCGGACCTGGCCACGACGCGCAATTGGTCGCCTGGCTTGGCGCTGGCGCGGCCTGAGACGCGCACGACGATGCGGCTGCCGGCTGCCACGCAATGGAGAAAGCTTTCGGCACCGACCGGTTCGACCGCTTCCACTGTTGCCGGCAGCGCGAGCGCGCCGGCCGGCGCCTCTGCCGCGAAGGTGATGTCGGCGTCCTCCGGACGAAAGCCTAGCGTCACTGCCTTGCCCTGTCGAGGCGCCAAGCCAATCACAGTACCGTCCGCCAATACCGAGCTTGGGGAGGCCCCTGTGAGCGCCAGCAGATTCATCGGCGGTGCGCCTATGAACGAAGCGACGAAGGTCGAGGCCGGTTTCTCGTACACATCAAGCGGCGCGCCGGTCTGCTCGACCAGGCCGGCGTTCATGACGACGAGGATGTCGGCCAGCGTCATCGCCTCAAGCTGGTCGTGCGTGACATAAACCGAGGTGACGCCAAGCGAGCGCTGCAGATTCTTGATCTCGATGCGCATCTGCCCGCGCAATTTCGCATCGAGGTTGGACAGCGGTTCGTCGAACAGGAAGACCTTCGGGTTGCGCACGATGGCGCGACCCATGGCGACGCGCTGGCGCTGACCGCCGGAAAGCTCGCGCGGGCGCCGGTCGAGCAGCGCCGAAAGCTCCAGCACCTTGGCAGTCGAGCGTACCCTGCTGTCGATCTCGTCATTCGGCGTGCCGCGGTTGCGCAGGCCATAGGCCATGTTGTCATAGACCTTCATATGTGGGTAGAGCGCGTAGTTCTGGAACACCATGGCGATGTCGCGCTCGGTCGGGCCAATGGCGTTGACCACCTTGCCGTCAATGGCGACTGTACCGGCAGAAATCGTCTCCAGCCCGGCGATCATCCTCAGCAGCGTAGACTTGCCGCAGCCGGACGGGCCGACCAGCACGCAAAGCTCCTTGTCGGGAATGGCGATGGAAACGCCCTTCACGGCCTCGACGCCGCTGGGATAGATTTTCCTGACATCCTTCAGATCCACGGTCGCCATCGGCTTCTCACTTTTCGGATTCGACCAGACCGCGCACGAACCAGCGTTGCATCAGCACGACCACCAGGATCGGCGGCACGATGGCCAGCATTGCCGTGACCATCACGAGGTGCCATTGGGTGTCGGCATCGGCGAAGGAAACCATCTTTCTCAGCGCGATGACGATGGTGTTCATGTCGTTGCTGTTGGTGACGAGCAGCGGCCAAAGATACTGCGTCCAGCCATAGATGAAGAGGATCACGAACAGCGCGGCGATGTTTGTCCGCGACAGCGGCACCAGAATATCGAAAAAGAAGCGCCATGGCCCGGCACCGTCGACACGCGCCGCCTCGACCAATTCGCCCGGTATGGTCATGAAGAACTGGCGAAACAGCAGCGTTGCGGTGGCCGAGGCGATCAGCGGGACGATCAGGCCGGCATAGGTGTCGATCATGCCAAGATCGACCATCACCTTGTAGGTCGGCAGGATGCGCACCTCGACTGGAAGCATCAAGGTGATGAAGATCAGCCAGAAGAAGGTCATGCGCAGCGGAAAGCGAAAGAACACGATCGCGTAGGCCGACAGGATCGAGATGAAGATCTTTCCCACCGCAACGCCGAGCGCCATGATCGTGGTGTTGAGCAGCAGCCTGCCGACGCTGACCCCGCCGATACGACCGATGCCGCCGAATAGCGCCTCGCTGTAATTGTTCCATAGCTGGCCGCCGGGCAAGAGCGGCAGGGGCGGCCTGAGGATCGTTTGCAGCGTGTGCGTCGAGGCAACGAAGGTGTAGTAGATCGGAAAAGCCACGATCACTATGCCGAGGATGAGCACGGCATGGGCGATGAAGGTGCGGAGCGGGGACTGGCCGATCATCGCTGCCCTCAGCCGTAGTGGACTTTGCGTTCCACATAGCGGAACTGGATTGCTGTGAGCGCGATGACGATGGCCATCAGGATGACCGACTGCGCCGCCGAGTCGCCCAGGATCAGATTGACGAAGCCGTCATTGTAGACCTTGTAGACCAGCGTCTCTGTCGTCTTGCCCGGCCCGCCGCCGGTGACGGCATGAACGATGCCGAACGTGTCGAACAGGGCATAGACGGTGTTGACGACCAGCAGGAAAAAGGTTGTCGGCGCAAGCAGCGGGAAGACGATGGTCCAGAAGCGCTTGGTTTCGCCGGCGCCGTCCATGGCCGCCGCTTCGATCAGCGTTTTCGGCACCGCCTGCAGGCCGGCGACGAAGAACAGGAAGTTGTAGCTGATCTGCTTCCAGGCAGCAGCCGACACCAGCAGGATCATGGCGTGGGTGCCGTTGAGCAGCGGGTCCCATACGACGCCGAGGCTTCTCAGCAAATAGGCCAACGAGCCGATCGAGGGATTGAACAGGAAAAGCCAAAGCATGCCGGCAATCGCCGGCGCCACGGCGTAAGGCCATATCAACAGTGTGCGGTAGAGGCCTTTGCCGCGCACGGCCTTCTCGGCCATGACCGCGAGCAGCAGGGCCACAACCATGGCAACGGTCGCGGTCGCAAGAGAGAACACTACTGTGACCTTGATCGAGTTGAGGTAGGCCGGATCGGCCAGCACCTTCCGGAAATTGGCCAACCAGACGAACCTGCTCTTCAGCCCGAACGGGTCTTGCCTGAGCATGGACTGGTAAAGCGCCTGACCGGCCGGCCAGTAGAAGAAAACCAGGGTGATGGCGAGTTGTGGCGCCACCAGCAGGTAGGGCAGGATCTTGTTGGGAAAGACGACGCGTGGAGACAGGCTGATTTCCCTCGCTATCCAGGTATCGCCCGCGCGAGCTCGCGTGGGCGATATTCCAACCGACTAAACGAGCTAATCTCGTTAATTGTCCAGGGCTTCCTTGATCGCGGCGTTGCCGCGCGCGACCGCATTGTCGAGCGCCTGCTGGGCGGTTTGCTGGCCGGCCAGCATTTTCTCCAGCTCCTCGTTCTGGATATCGCGCACCTGCGGCAGATTCGGCAGGCGCACGCCCTTCGAATTGTCGGTCGGCGACTTGCCGATCATCTGCAGGATGGGTGTCTCGCGGCCGGGGTTCTTGTCATAGAAGCCTGATTTCTTCGTCGCCTCATACGCGGCGAGCGTCACAGGCAGGTATCCCGACTTCTGGTGCAGATATTCCTGCACATCGGTCTTGGACAGATAGGCAAAGAAGGCCGCGACGCCCTTGTATTCCTCGTCCGACTTGTTGCCGAACACCCACAGGCTGGCACCGCCCGGCGTCGTGTTCTGCGGGGCACCCTTGGCGTCACTGTCGTAAGGAAGCTGGCCGATGCCATAGTTCATGCCGGACTTGACGATATCGCCGAGGCCGCCCGACGATTCGGTGAAGATGCCGCATTCGCCGGCGAGGAATATCTGCTTGGCTTCGGAGGTGCGCCCGCCATATTTGAACGTGCCGTCCTTGGCCAGGTCAGCGAGCGCCTGGAAGTGGTTGACGAAAATCGGCGCATTGATCTTGAGTTCGACATCACCGCCGGCCAGGCCATTCTGCTGGGTGGCCCAAGGCACGTCATTCCACGCCGCGAAATTCTCCAGGTGGATCCAGGTCAGCCAGGTCGAGGTATAGCCGCAAGGGGCGGCGCCGCTCGTCTTGATCTTCTTGGCAGCTTCCCACACCTCGTTCCACGTCTTGGGCGGATTGTTCACGTCGAGGCCTGCCTTCTGGAAGATGTCCTTGTTGTAATAGAGGATCGGCGAGGAAGAGTTGTAGGGGAACGATAGCATGGTGCCGTCCGGCTTCGAATAATAGCCGACGATGCCGGGCAGATACTGGCTCTTGTCGAAAGTCATCCCGGCGCCGGTCATCACATCGGCCACCGGCTTTATCGCACCCTCGGCCGCCATCATCACGCCGGTGCCGACGTCGAACACCTGGAGGATATCGGGCGCTTGCCCGGCACGAAAGGCAGCGATGCCGGCATTCAGCGTCTCCGGATAGGTGCCCTTGAACACCGGAACGAGCTCATAGTCGCTCTGGCTGGCGTTGAAATCCTTGGAGATCTTGGCGACGACCTCGGCGTTGGCGCCGGTCATGGCGTGCCACCAGCTGATCTGCGTGACGGCGAAGGCGGAGGTGGTGGAAAGCAGGGTCACGGTGGCGGCGATACCGGCCGCAAAGCCGAAGAACTTCATGTTTCATCTCCCGTTTGTCATTGGCGAAAGGGGCACTTCCGCAAAGCCAATATGTGGCGCTGATGACAATCGGACAACGGTTTTATTGCGGATCAATGAACATCATTCCTTCCTAAAGTGCACTCGCTACTGAAACCGGGCGCCAGAAATCACATCACCGTCTTTTTGGGCGCAGCGGCGTCGGTTTTCCCCCGAAAAGACCCGCCTCATGGCCCACGGGTTAACCATTCGTTAAAATCTCCAAGAGCTAATCCGTCACACCTCCCCTGTTAATTTTGGCAGACCGAGTGAACCAGGATGCTGACGGTCTATAATTGTATTGTAAGTCAGCACGATCCGAGACTGGTTGCGCTTGCCGCACTCATCTGTGGAATTTCTTGCTTCTCGGCGGTTAATCTCCTTAAGCATGTCGGCCGATCGACCGAGCGAAACCGGCTTGTCTGGCTGATGATCGCCGCGGCCTCGACCGGGTTCGGCATATGGGCGACGCATTTCATCGCCATGACCGCGTTTACGCCGGGAATACCGAATGCATACAATCCGGGATTATCCGCCTTTTCGCTTGCCGCCGCCATTATCATGACCGCGCTTGGGATGTGGGTCGCCACCTTGCGCCGCGGCATCGACCATTTCCTCGTCGGTGGCGCCATTCTGGGCGGCGCCATCGCGACGATGCACTACATCGGCATGGCAGCTTTCGAGGTCGAAGGCCGGGTCGCATGGAACCTGCTCCTTGTCGCGATATCGCTTCTGGCCGGCGTGACCCTCGCGGCACTGGCGCTCCTTGTCGTCTTGCGCCGTCCGTCAGCGCTCGCGACTTTCGGCGGCGCCGCGCTTTTGACGCTGGCGATTTGCAGCTTGCATTTCATCGCGATGGCTGCGGTGTCGATCATTCCGGATTCCTCGATTGAAATATCCGAACATTCCATCGAGCCCATTTCCCAGGCCTTTGCCGCAGCGGTCGCCAGCCTGATAATCCTTGTGCTATCGGGTGCCGCGCTGTGGATCGACCTGCGCTTTCGCCGCCAGAAGCTCGAGGCCGATCGCATGCACGATCTCGCCAATGCGGCGGTGGAAGGTCTGATCGTTTGCGATGGCACCCGCATTGTCAGCGCCAATGACAGTATGGCGAAGCTGACCGGAACAGCGACAGCCACCCTGAACACGATGCAATTCGGCGAGCTTTTCGACGGACAGAGCGCAGCCGATATGTCCGGCTTCGGCGAACAGGCGCAGGAAGCGAAGTTAAGGGGCAGCGACGGCGCGAGAATTCCTGTCGAGCTGATCGCCAGGAGAATCACCTACTGCGGCAGGCCTCATACGGTGCTTGCCGTTCGCGACATCCGTGAGCGCAAGAAGGCAGAACAAGAGATCCTCCGCCTCGCGCATTTCGATCCGCTTACCGGGCTTGCCAATCGGCGGAGCTTTTCTTCCCGGCTGGAAGCAGAATTCGCGTCGATGGATCGTGGCGGCAAGGATGGATATCTGGCGCTCCTGCTGCTTGACCTCGACCGGTTCAAGCAAGTCAACGACCTCTACGGCCACAGCGCCGGCGATGCTATGCTGCAGAAGCTGGCGCACTGCATTTCCGGCATCCCGCGCAACGGACAGATGCTCGCGCGTCTCGGCGGCGATGAATTTGCCATCATAGCTCCGAACCTCCCCGACCCCCTGGCCGCAGGCCGGATAGCCGAGGACTTGCTGGCGGCGATCCGGGAGGAAAACAGGGTTTCGGTCGGCTCCGGCCTCGTCTCGGCCAGCATCGGCATTGCCTTCTTTCCGCTGGATGCCGAAGACCAGGCCGGCCTGATCAGCCATGCCGACACGGCACTCCATCGCGCCAAAACCGAAGGCAGGGACACTTATCGGTTTTTCGAGATGGCCATGGGCACCGCGGCCCGCGACAAGCGCGTGATGGAGCATGAATTGCGCCAGGCGATCGCCCGCAAGGAGTTCCACCTCTTCTATCAGCCGCAGAAGGAGATCCGCGGCGGCAGGATGATCGGCTTCGAAGCCCTGGTCCGTTGGCAGCACCCTGAGCGGGGTGACATTTCTCCGGCCGTTTTCATCCCGGTGGCCGAGGACAGTGGCGCTATCGCGCAGATCGGCGACTGGGTGCTGACGACGGCTTGTAACGATGCTGTTCGCTGGACAAACCCGCTGATGGTCGCCGTCAACGTCTCCGCCGTGCAACTTCACAATCCGAATTTCAGCCGCAAGGTGCACGACGCATTGACGAGATCCGGCCTGGCCCCCGGCAGGCTCGAACTGGAGATCACCGAAACGGCCCTGGTGAAGGACATGCCGCGCGCGCTGGCAACCTTGAGGCAGGTCAAGGCGCTTGGCGTGCATGTGGCGATGGACGATTTTGGCACCGGCTATTCTTCGCTGTCCAACCTCAGCGCCTTTCCCTTCGACAAGATCAAGATCGACGGGTCGTTCATCAAATCGGTCGACAAGAACGCCCAGTTCGCGGCGATCGTTCGCGCCGTGCTGGGGCTTGGACGCGGTCTCGGCCTACCGGTTCTGGCAGAAGGCATCGAGACGCCGGGTGAATTGCAGTTCCTGGACGCCGAGGCTTGCGAGATCGGGCAAGGCTACTATCTCGGCAAACCGGCTCCGATCGAGACATTCGGGGAACTGACGGGCGTGGCCGCTCCGGCAATCCGCACCGCCAGCCGACGCGGCGCAAGCATTGCTGTGCTCAAGCCGCGCCTGCGCACGGTCTGAGCCTATCCCGGCTGAAGCGCCGCCTCGACCAGACGCTTGGCATCCGGCCCCGACCATTCGGCCGGGCCATTCATATGGGCGATCAGGCAGCCTTGCCCATCGATCAGCATGGTGACCGGCAGACCGAGCGCCAGGCCGCGCGTCTTGACGTCGTTGAACAGCGCCATCGTGGCATCGCGATAGTAGCCGAGCGACTTGACGCCGGTGTCCTCCAGGAACTTCTTCGGTTTGGCATCGTCGCCGGCATCGACGTTGACGGCAACAACCTGAAACGCATCGCTGCCCATCTCCGTCTGCAGCGCATCGAGCGCCGGCATTTCGGCGCGGCAAGGTGCGCACCATGTCGCCCACAGATTGAGCAGCACCGTCTTGCCGGCATGATCGGCGATCGTCGTCGGCTTGCCGTCGGGGCCGTTGAAGGCAAGGCTTTTCAGCGATTGCGGCGGATCCGCCGGCAAAAGCGCGGCAACCTGGCCGGTGGCAGCGGCGGCGATCTTCTTGGCACGGTCGGTCTTGGCGGCGCAGGCGACGTCGTCCTTGCCGCCGCCGGCGGCCACTTGCGCGGGCGCCTTGTTGCCAGAACTGCTTTCCCTGACATATACCGCGACCGCGCCGGCCAGCACGCCCGCAACCAAAGCGGCGAGGATGAGACGCAAAGCCGGGAAAAATCTATTGCCGTCTGCCATTTTTCAAAAACTGCTCCGGAGCACGGGTTATAGCGATGAATGACAAGAAGGCCAGCAACCAGATGTGGGGCGGACGTTTTGCCTCGGGTCCGGCCGCAATCATGGAAGCGATCAACGCGTCGATCTCGTTCGACCGCAAACTCTATGCGCAAGATATTCGCGGCTCGATCGCCCATAGCCAGATGCTGGCGCAAACGGGCATTATTTCGGCGGCCGACCAAGAGAAAATCGCTCACGGGCTGAACACGATCCTGGCAGAGATCGAGGCTGGTACATTTGAGTTTTCGACCAGGCTGGAAGACATCCACATGAATGTCGAGGCCCGTCTGGCCGAGCTGATCGGCCCCGCCGCTGGCCGCCTGCATACCGCCCGCTCGCGCAACGACCAGGTGGCGGTCGACCTCAGGCTGTGGGTCAAGGACGAGTGCTTTCGCGTCACCGAGGCGCTGAAGGGCCTGATCACGGCGTTCCTGGATCGGGCCGAGGAGCATGCGGCAACAGTGATGCCGGGCTTCACCCACATGCAGGCGGCGCAGCCGGTGACCTTCGGCCACCACTGCATGGCCTATGTCGAGATGTTTGCGCGCGACCTGTCGCGTGCCCGCGATGCGATTGAGCGGATGGATGAAAGCCCGCTCGGCGCCGCGGCCCTCGCCGGCACCAGCTTTCCCATCGATCGGCACCAGACGGCGAAGGCGCTTGGCTTCCGCGAGCCGATGCGCAATTCGCTCGACAGTGTTTCGGACCGCGATTTCGCGCTCGAGTTCCTGGGCTTGGCGGCGATCTGTGCGACGCATCTGTCGCGGCTGGCCGAAGAGATCATCATCTGGTCGACGCCGCAATTCGGCTTCGTCAGGCTGTCGGATAGTTTCTCGACGGGTTCGTCGATCATGCCGCAGAAGAAGAATCCCGACGCTGCCGAACTGGTGCGCGGCAAGACCGGCCGTGTCACCGGCCATCTCGTCGGTCTGCTGACGGTGATGAAGGGCATGCCGCTGACCTATGGCAAGGACATGCAGGAAGATAAGGAATCGGTCTTCGACGCGGCAGAGACGCTCGACCTGATGCTGGCGGCGATGACCGGCATGGTGCGCGATATGACGGTGAACACTGCCGCGATGAAGAAGGCGGCCGGCGCCGGCTATTCGACTGCGACCGACCTCGCCGACTGGCTGGTGCGCACGCTCGGCCTGCCGTTCCGCGAGGCGCACCATATCACTGGCCGGGCGGTGGCGCTAGCCGAGGAGAAGAAGGTCGGGCTCGACAGGCTTTCGCTGGAGGATCTGCAGTCCATTCACCCCGGTATCAGCGCCGACGTGTTTTCGGTTCTTGCCGTGCAGAATTCTGTAAAGAGCCGCACGAGCTTCGGCGGCACCGCGCCGTCCGAGGTGCGCAAGCAGATCCGCTACTGGAAAAAGCGGCTCGCCAAGGCGTAAGACGCGGGGTGCAATGGCCGCAAAACTCGGCTAGAAGCGGCTGCGGGTAACAGTTTCGGACGGATGGCACGATGACCGGAAGCAGGATTTTGGTGACGCTGACGCTGCTGGCGGCAATGGCCACCGTTGCGGCCTGCGGCAGGAAGGCTGCGCTCGACACGCCGTACGCGGCAGCCGTGCAGGCCCGCAAGGACGCCGAGAAGGCCAAGCAACCTTTGCCGCCGGAGCCGGAAAAACCTGTCGAGGACAAGAAATTCATCCTCGACCCGCTGCTCTGATTTCGGACCAATCTCGTGAACCATTTCGACTACCGCGACGGCGCGCTGCATGCCGAGGACGTGGCGATATCAGACATCGCCGCCAGCGTCGGCACGCCGTTCTACTGTTATTCGACGGCGACGCTGACCAGGCATTTTCGCGTCTTCACCGAGGCCTTTGCCGGGCTCGATGCTCTCGTCTGCTATGCCATGAAGGCGAATTCCAACCAGGCCGTGCTGAGGGTGCTGGCAAGGCTCGGCGCCGGCGCCGACGTGGTCTCGGAGGGCGAATTGCGCCGCGCTTTGGCGGCCGGCATCCCGGCAAGCAAGATCCTGTTTTCGGGCGTCGGCAAGACCGCGCGCGAAATGGATTCTGCGCTCTCGGCCGGCATTCTCTGCTTCAACGTCGAATCCGAACCGGAGCTGGAGTTGCTGTCGGCCCGCGCCACCGCGCTGGGCAAGATCGCGCCGATCTCGCTGCGCATCAATCCGGATGTCGACGCCAGGACGCACAAGAAGATTTCGACTGGGAAGGCCGAGAACAAGTTCGGCATTCCGTGGCAGCATGCGCGGAAGGTCTATGCGCGCGCGGCTGAGCTGCCGGGCATCAAGGTCACCGGCATAGACACCCATATCGGCAGCCAGATCACCGAATTGCAGCCCTTCGACGACGCCTTTGCGCTGCTGGTGGAGCTGGTCGGCGCCTTGCGCTCCGACGGTCATGCCATCGAGCACATCGATGTCGGCGGCGGCCTTGGCATTCCCTACCGCGTCGACAACAACCCGCCGCCTTTGCCCGATGCCTATGCCCGGATCGTCAGGAAACATGTTGCCAAACTTGGGCTGAAGGTAATGTTCGAGCCAGGCCGGCTGATCGTCGGGAATGCCGGCATCCTGGTGTCGGAAGTAATCTTCGTGAAGGAGGGCGACGCCAAGAACTTCCTCATCGTCGACGCCGCGATGAACGACCTGATCCGGCCGACGCTTTACGACGCTTTTCACGACATCAAGCCGGTGGCGCAGCAGCCGGCCGCTGCACCACGCATGAAGGTCGACGTCGTCGGCCCGGTTTGCGAGACCGGCGACTATCTCGGGCTCGACCGTGACCTGCCCCGGCTGAAATCCGGCGACCTGATCGCTGTCTCCACCGCCGGCGCCTATGGCGCCGTTCAGGCCGGCACCTACAATACCAGGCTGCTGGTACCGGAAGTGCTGGTCGACGGCGACCGCTTCCACGTTGTGCGTCCGCGCCAGACCTATGACGAGCTGATCGGACTGGACTCGGTGCCGGACTGGTTGGAGTAGAACTCTGCAGCTACAGCCGGTGCTGAATGAGCGCCCTGATTTCGGCGATTCTGTCCTCATTCCGGCGATAGAATATCCACTGCTTGATGCGCTTGCTGCGCAAAAGCCCTGCCTGGGTGAGCACGCGCATATGCTCGCTGAGCGTAGCCTGGGTGATCCCCAGCCTCTCCGCCATCAGCAGCGCGCAGACGCCGTCCTCGACCAGATCGCCGTCCGTCTGCGGCGGAAAATGCGCCCGCGGGTCCTTGAGCCAATCGAGGATCTGGAGCCTGCGCTCGTTGGCAATCGCTTTGAAAACGTCGACCTCTTGCATTTAGGCACTTTGCCAAGTTACTAAGTAATGTCAACTCTGGGAGTGAAAGCATGCTGCACGGCCACACGATCACACGCGAGCGCATTGCGGCGATAGAACCCCGCATCCGGCCCTTCGTGCGCCACACGCCGGTGCTGCGCGTCGACATGGCCGATTTCGGCCGCCCACCTCTGCCTGTCGACCTGAAGCTTGAGTGCTTGCAGCATTCCGGCTCGTTCAAGGCACGTGGTGCGTTCACCAATCTCCTCGAACGGCCGGTTCCTGCGGCCGGCGTCGTCGCCGCGTCGGGCGGCAACCACGGTGCCGCCGTCGCCTATGCCGCCATGCGGCTCGGCCACAAGGCGACCATCTTTGTTCCCGAAGTGAGCCCGCAGGCCAAGCTGGACCGCATCCGCGGCTACGGCGCCGAGTTGATCGTCGGCGGCGCCCGTTATGCCGAGGCGCTGGCCGCCAGCGAGAGCTTCGCCGAAAGATCCGGCGCGCTGCAGATCCACGCCTTCAACCAGGAGGAGACGCTGGTCGGGCAAGGCACGCTCGGCCTCGAGATCGAGGCCGACCTGCCGAAGCTCGACACCCTGCTGGTCGCCGTCGGCGGCGGCGGGCTGGTCGGCGGCATCGCTGCCTGGTTTTCCGGCCGCATCAGGATAATCGCGGTCGAGCCGAAGGGTGCGCCGACGCTTCATCGCGCCTTCGAGGCGGGCCGACCCGTCGACGCGCCGGCTGAGGGCATCGCCGCCGATTCGCTCGCGCCAAAGCGTGTCGGCGAAATGATGTTTCCTATCGCCGAGGCATTCGTCGAGCGCTCGATCCTGGTCGGCGACGACGACATTATCGCCGCCCAGGCGGCGCTGTGGGACCGCGTGCGAATCATCTCCGAGCCGGGCGGTGCGGCCGCCTTCGCGGCGCTCCTGTCCGGCCGCTACGCACCGGCTGCAGGCGAGCGCGTTGCCGTACTGGTCTGCGGCGCAAACGCCAATCCGGCGAAATTCTGACAATATCCGGGGCATTATTGTTCACGTTTTGGGGAACCGCCTCGCCTTCGCCGTGTTTGTTGGTATCCTTAGGGCGATGTGCATCCGCTTGGACGCACGGAGTACGCGCTAAGATTTTAGGTCTTCGCATCGTGCTTCCCGAAAATCGACTTTTCGGGCCCATGCGATAGATTCGTGAGGCCTGGGCTATCCCGCCCGGCCAGGAAGGGCCGATGACACAACGACCCATTTTCACCAGCGATCGCAGTCTGGCCAGGCGCCTTGCCTTGAGCCGGCTGGGGACGCAGGTCTCGATAATCGTCGAACGCGGCTGGCCATTGCTGCTGCCACTGATCATCGTCGCCAGCCTGTTCCTCAGCATTTCGTGGCTCGGCCTGTTCCCATTTTTGCCCGATCTGGCGCGGATCGGTCTTATCACGGCATTCGGCGTCGCAGCGCTTGCCGCACTCTATCCACTGCGTTTCTTCCGCACGCCATCCAGTGCCGAGGTCGACCGCCGCATCGAGGCGGCCAACCGATTGCTGCACAGCCCGGTGCAGGTCCAGACCGATCGCCCGAGCGGCAAGGAAAGCATTTTTTCGCAAGCCCTGTGGCGCGAGCATCAGCGGCGCATGGCGGACCGGCTGGGCGAGCTTGGCGGCGACGTGCCGCGCACACGCGTGCCGGAACGCGACCCGTGGGCGCTGCGCGCCGTTGCCGCGCTTTTGTTGGTCACTGCCTTTGCCTTCTCCTTCGGGCCATCGGGCGGCAGGCTGAGCGACGGTTTTGTTGCCCGTGCCGCCCGCGACGTCGTGCCGCCGCGCATTGATGCCTGGGTGACGCCGCCGGCCTATACCGGCAGGCCGCCGGTATTCCTGAACGCCCCGGTCCTGGCCAACAACGCCACTCAAGCGCCGCCGACCTTCGCGGTTCCGGAGGGCAGCGATGTGTCGCTGCGCGTCACCGGCGGTTCGGGCGAGGAAACGCTGAGCTACGCCGACACCGGCGGCAACACCCGCGCCATCGATCCGACCGGGCCGCAAGCCGCCAAGACTGAGGCAAGTCCGGCACCGCCTTCCACCGTGCGCCAGTTCAGCGGCAAGTTAACGGCCGACGGCACGCTGACGCTGCAGTCCAGCGACGGCGAGCTCGGCCGCTGGGCCTTCGCCATAATTCCCGACAAGCCGCCGCAGATCCGCTTTGTCGGCGAGCCGAAGCGCGCCGTCAACGGCGCCTTCGAACTCAACTACCAGATCGACGACGACTATGGCGCGGCCTCCGCCAAGGCGGTTTTCGCATTGGCCGATCCGCAAGTGCCCAACGCGCATCCGCTCTATGGCCCGCCGGAAATGCCGCTGACGTTGCCGCGCCGCGGCGGCAAGGCCAATGCTGCTAAGACGACGAAGGATCTGACCGACCATGTCTGGGCCGGTGGCAACGTCAAGCTGTCGCTTGTCGTCACCGACGGTGCCGGACACACGGCGACCAGCGAAACCAAGACGCTGGTGATGCCGGAGCGGCCATTCTCCAACCCGTTGGCGCGGGCTGTGGTCGAGCAGCGCCGCATGCTGGCGCTCGACGCCTATGCCAAGGACCGCGTGCTCGACCTGATGGATGCGATCACGCTCAGGCCCGAAGACACGTTCGACAACATGACGCACTATCTCGCCATCATGAGCGCCCGCACCCGGCTGAAGATGGCCGACAGCGACGACCAGTTGCGCGACGAGGTCGCTTACCTCTGGGAGATCGCGCTCGGCATCGAGGAAGGCAATCTGTCGGCGGCCGAGAAGCGGCTGCGCCAGGCGCAGCAGGCGCTGCAGGACGCGATCAAGAACGGCGCCAGCGACCAAGAGATCGAGAAGGCGATGAAGGAACTGCGCGAGGCGATGAACCAGTTCCTGCAGGAATTCGCGGCGCGGGCGCAGCAGAATCCGAATGCGCCACAGATGCAGCAGAACGGCCAGGAACTGCGCCAGAGCGACATCGACCGCATGATGGACCAGATCGAGAACCTGGCGAAATCCGGCAATCGCGACCAGGCGCAGCAATTGCTGTCGGAGCTGCAGGATATGATGAACAATCTGCAGGCAGGCCGCCAGCAGCAAGGCGGCCAGCAGGACAGCGAGATGCGCCAGCAGATGGACAAGCTGGGCGAAATCATGCGGCGCCAGCAGGAGATGATGAACGACACTTTCCGCATGGACCAGATGCAGCGCGGCCAGCAACAGCGCGGGCAGAACCGCGACGAGCAGCTCGGCGAGAACAGTGAGCCAGGCCCGATGGGCGAAGAGGGCAAGCCCGGCCCAGGTGACGACCGCGATCCGCTCGGCCGGCCGAACCCGATGACGCCGCAGGAATTTGCTGACGCGCTGAAGCAATTGCAGGAAGGCCAGGGCAAGCTGCAGAGCGAGCTCGATCAATTGAGGAAGAGCCTCGAAGGCATGGGCCTCGACCCCAATGAGGGGTTTGGCGAGGCCGGCAAATCCATGGGCAATGCCGAACAGGCGCTCGGCGAGGGCGAAGGCGACCAGGCCGTCGGTCACCAGGGCCGCGCATTGGAAGCCTTGCGCAGGGGCGCCAAGGACATGATGAAGCAACTGCAGGCGATGCAAGGCGACCAGGGCGGCAACGGCCAGGGCGGACGCCAGCAGAATGCCGACCGTGACCCGCTCGGGCGGCCTCGCACCAGCGAGGGTCCCGACGACGGAAGTTCGGTGAGAGTGCCCGACGAGATCGACGTGCAGCGTGCCCGCCAGATCCTCGAAGCGATCCGCAAGCGGCTCGGCAACGCACTCAGCCCCGATATCGAGCGCAGCTATCTGGAGCGGTTGCTGGAGCTGAAGTAAGGCTGCCCCCAATATTCGGAAGATCGCCGTGCGGTCCGTGGAGGCCGCCACCGCCGGACTGAGCGGCACGTTTTAACGGTTGGTGAACGCCTCGCGGATCGCCTCTTCCATGCCGTCGATGGCCTCGCCGGAAGCGTTCGGATTGCGCCGCAGCACCACGTTCGAGGAATCGATGTCGCCGAACCCGTCGGCGGCCGTAAGCTCGCGGCAGCCGGCCGGGATGTTGCTGCGCGAGATCGGCGCAATCGCCAACCCGGAGGTGACGGCGAGCCGCAGGCCGCCATTGGTATCGCTGGTATAGGCGACACGATAGGCGAGACCGCGCTGTTCCAGCGACTTTATGGCGAAATCCTTGCACCAACCGGCACGGTTGTAGAGCGCGATCGGCACCGGCCGCTCCTCATGCATGTGATGCAGCTCCGACGTCACCCATACGGTCGGGTCATGCATCAGCACCTCACCGCCTGACAGATCCTGCCATTCGAACACCACCGCCAGATCGAGCTCGCCGGCGGCGAGCGCCGCGATCTGCGCACCGGAATGCGCGTAGCGGACGGTGATGTCGACCTGAGGATGGCGCTTGGCAAAGACGCCGAGTGCCCGCGACAGGATCGCGTGGCCATATTCCTCCGGGATACCGATGCGCACCGGCCCGCCAAGCGGCGCCGCGACCATCGATGCCGCCGTCTCGTCGAGCAGTGAAACGATGCGCCTGGCGTTGGCGATGAGTTCGCCGCCGCGCTGCGTCAACGCTACACCGCGCGACCCGCGCTCGAACAGGCTGTCGCCGATCATGCCTTCGAGCCTCTTCATCTGCATCGAGACTGCCGACTGGGTGCGGCCGGCCCGCTCCGCCGCTTTGGTGAAATTGCCGGTGTCGGCGACCGCCACGAAGGTGCGCAACAGGTCGCTGTCGAGATTGGGTCGCATGTGCCCACCATAAGAAAATCTGATTGCTGGCATCATTCCAATTCGTTTGCAACATGTCAAACGGGGGACGATAGTCGCCTTACCCATTGGATATGCGGCCGCGAAATCGGCTGCGGACCAATCAAAAGTCCTCACTCGTACCCGCTGCCCGAAACGGTGGCGGGTTCTTTTTACCCGGATGCAGGCCTGCCTTCGGCCACGCACGCGGGAGACAGGAGCGCCTATGCAGAATCGGCTTGTGCTCGGCATCTTCAGCCTCTGTCTCGGCGTGCTGGTCTTTTCGCTGCAGGACCCGCTGGTCAAGGCGGTGTCGAGCCACTATCCGGTCACCGAGGTGATGGCGATCCGCTCGATCGTCGCCCTGCCGATCCTGGTTTTCCTTGTCCACGCCGATGTCGGATTGCAGGCGATCCTGTCGAAGCGGTTCGGCATGCTGACGATGCGCGCCTTCATCCAGTTCACCTCCTATACGGCCTACTACCTGGCAATCGCCGCCCTGCCGCTGGCTGACGCGGTGGCGCTCTATTTCATGGCGCCGCTGTTCATCATGGCGTTGGCCGGCCCCTATCTCGGCGAACGCGTGTCCTGGCAGGCGCTCGCCACCGTCCTGGTCGGCATGCTCGGCGTGCTGGTGATGGTGCGCCCGGGCGCCGGCTTGTTCGACTGGGCAGCGCTGCTGTCGCTAGGTTCGGCTCTGCTCTACGGTTTCTCGCAGCTGATGGCACGCAAGATCGGCGACACCGAATCCTCGACTGTCATGGCTTTCTATCAGAACGGCGCTTATCTGGTCGGCGCCGCATTTGTGGCGGCATTGTTTTGGCTGGCAGGCATTGACCACGCCGTGCATCCGAGTCTCGAATTCCTCGTCCGGCCATGGGTCTGGCCGGCGACGCCGGATCTCCTCAAGATGGGGGCATGCGGCTTCGTTGCCTCGGCCGGCATGATCCTGTTGTCGCAGGCCTACCGGCTGGCGCCCGCCAACAGCGTCGCCACCTTCGAATACACCGGTATCATCTGGTCGCCGCTATGGGGTTTTCTGTTCTTTGCCGAGGTGCCGCGACCAGCGACGGCGGCCGGCGCAGCCCTCATCATCGGCGCCGGGCTTTTTGCGCTCAATGCCGGCCGGCGCCGGAGCGGCGCGCCAGCCAATACGGCGACCTGCGACCCTGCCTGAAGGCGGTCGGCCTTGGGCTTAGGCGAAGCAGGCGAGCGCCTGTTCGACGCGGGCGCGGATTTCAGCCAGCGTGAACGGCTTTTGCACGACGTCGAGAATAATGCCGTCCAATTCCTCGGCGCGCTCGCGCTGGTCGGCATAGCCGGTCATCAGCATGATCTTCATCGCCGGGAACAGCGCCGCTGCCGCCTTGGCCATCTCGATGCCGTCCATCTCCGGCATGCGGATGTCGGACAGCACAAGGTCATAGCTCCCTTGCGCCGCCCGGACCAGAGAAAGGCCATGTGCGCCGTCCGCGGCGACAGTGACATTATGCCCGGCGCGTTCGAGCGCGCGAGCGGCGAGAGTGCGGACGGATTCATCGTCCTCGACGATCAGGAGATTTGCCATGGGCAGGATATTTGGCGAGGAAAAGTTGATGTTTCCTGAAAGCCAGGAAGGCCATGAGGCCTTTTCAAAATTCGCTCCGGCGAGTCATATGACGTGGTTTTCGAGACCCGGAGCGGAGCGGACGTTCGAGTCCGTGAGCACCGGAAGCGCAGAAAACCGCGTCAGATGACCGCCGGAGTAGAATTTTCAAAAGGCCTCAGGCGTCGCCCTTGACGATGCCGACGAACGGCAATTCGCGAAACGCGTGGGCGACGTCCATGCCATAACCGACGACGAAATAATCGGGGCAGTCGAAGCCGACATAGTCGGCGTTGAGCGTGGTCTGGCGGCGCATGCGCTTGTCGAGCAGCACGGCGATGGCACAGCTCCTCGCGCCGCGCGACAGCATGAGGTCGCGGGTGAAACTCAGCGTCTTGCCGGATTCCAGAATGTCGTCGATCAAAAGCACATCGCGGCCGGCGACCTCGTTGTCGATGTCGCGCAGCACCCTCACCTCACCGCTGGTCGTGCCGGCGCCATAGCTGGAGATGAAGATGAACTCGACCTCCGGCGACAGGCCGACATCGTGCATGGCACGGATAAGATCGGCGGCGAAGATGAACGATCCCTTCAGCACCGAGATTACCAGAAGGTCGTGGTAGTCGTGCCCGGCGATCTCCTTGGCAAGTTCCAGGTTCCGCCGCGCGATGGCGGACGCCGAAAACAGGACTTCGATGTCCTTGCCGCGCACAACTGGCATTGGCTGCCCTTCCAGAAATGATCGCCTTTGTAGGCGAAGCCGACCGAAACGGTCTTCAACCCGTTTCTAGGCATGTCGTGCCGTCTGGCAAGGCCAAATCTTTCGCAGGGCGCCCGCGAACGGTCGGATGTCCCAGCGCGTCGCGAATCGTTTATCTGGTGACCTGTTGATCTTCTGGCGCCGTTCTAACGAACCAGCGCATGGCCGCCCGAAATCCAGAAGGCGGCAAAGGCGGCACCGACGCCGACAATCCAGAAGATCGGCCCACCATGCACCCACAACGGCTGTTCGACGGCGGTTTCGGGCTTGCGCAACATGTCCATGCCTTCGATCGAAGGCATGGAAATCATGCGCGCAGGCGGCGGCGCAAAGTCTTGACGTGTAAAATGGCGGGGCAGCACCTCATAGTCGGCATCGATGACCTCGGCGGTCACGTCGTGCATGATGCGTTCCGGCTCGGCGGCCGGATCGGTCATGATTTCGCCGGAAACCGGGCGCGCGGTTCGATCCTCAGCCATCATGGCCCAACACTACCGCACCTGTTCGCTGTTCGTTTCTTTTGGGTAAACGGAAATGGTTAACGCTTCCCCACCGGAACCCCTGTGACTCGCTCGAAAAGCCCCCAAATTAACCGTCGGTTAACCATGCCGGCCGATGGTCTTTCCACAGAAAGGGCTGGCATCTTGCCGCCGAGAATTTCAGGTCGTCGAAAGTGATCCGCTTCGAAAATGTCGGCCTCCGCTATGGCATGGGTCCGGAGATTCTCCGCGACATCTCCTTGCACATTCCGGAGCGCTCCTTTCAGTTCCTGAGCGGACCTTCAGGCGCCGGCAAGACGACGTTGCTGCGGCTTTTGTTCATGTCGCTGAAGCCGACGCGCGGCCTGATCACCATTTTCGGCAAGGACCGCTCGCGCATCTCGCGCACCGAATTGCCGCATCTGAGACGTCGCATCGGCGTGGTGTTCCAGGATTTTCGCCTGCTCGACCATATGACCACCTACGAGAACGTGGCATTGCCGCTGCGCGTGCGCGGCCGCGAGGAGGCGACCTATCGCACTGACGTCACCGAGCTGCTGAAATGGGTCGGCCTCGGCGAGCGCATGCATGTGCTGCCACCGGTGCTGTCTGGCGGCGAGAAGCAGCGCGCCGCCATTGCCCGGGCGTTGATCGAGCAGCCCGAGATCCTGCTCGCCGACGAGCCGACCGGCAATGTCGACCCGCCGCTGGCGCGACGCTTGCTGCGGTTGTTCATCGAGCTCAACCGGCTGGGCACCGCCGTGGTGATCGCCACACACGACCTCGGCCTGATGGAACAGGTCGACGCACGGCGAATGATCCTGGCCGGCGGAAGGCTGGACATCTATGACTGAGCTCTCCGTCGAACATTTCGAGGGTCAGGACGCCGCGGCGGCAAAGCCCCGCGTCCAGCGCAAAATGGCGCCGATCGTGCCGGCGCAGAACATCGCCGGCCGGGCGCTGGTGCTGGTCATTGCCATCATGACGTTTCTGTCCTGTCTGACGTTTGGCGCAGTCACGCTGGTGCGTGACACCGCCTCCGTCTGGGAGAACCAGATCTCGCGCGAAGCGACCATCCAGATCAAGCCGGTCGACGGCCTCGACATGGAGGCCGCACTTGCGCTGGCCTCGCAGATCGCCGGCGAATTCCCTGGCGTGAAAAGCGCCAGGATCATCGATCGCGAAGCAACGGCCCGACTGCTCGAGCCTTGGCTAGGCTCGGGCCTGAACATCGATGAGCTGCCGGTGCCGCGCTTGATCATCATCACCATCGACGAGAATAGTCCGCCCGATTTCACCGCACTGCGCGCGGCAATCACGCCGAAGCTGCCGAGCGCCTCGCTCGACGATCATCGCACCTGGGTCGACCGGCTGGTTGCCATGGCCCGCACCACGGTAACGATCGGTATCGCAGTGTTGGCGCTGATGCTGTCGGCGACGGTGCTGACCGTTGTATTCGCGACGCGCGGCGCCATGGCCGGCAATGGCCACATCATCGAGGTGCTGCATTTCGTCGGCGCCGAGGCGCGCTTCATCGCGCGCGAATTCCGCCGGCATTTTCTGGTCACCGGCATGAAGGGCGCCGCGGCAGGCGGCGCCGCGGCGATCCTGGTCTTCATCGTCTTCTCCTGGTGGTCGTCACACAACATGGCAACGCCGCAGGCCGACCAGGCGACCGCCCTGTTCGGCAATTTCGCCATCGGCTCGGCGGGTTATCTCGGGGTCGCTGTCATGGTGCTGGTGATCGGCGCGCTGACGGCGGCAACTTCCCATTTTACCGTGGTTACCTATCTCAGCGACATCGACATTCGCCAGCCGGACGCCGGCTAAAGGAAAGATCGATCACGGATGAAAACGCATCGTCACGAAAATTGCATTTTTTTCCTACCAAAGGCCGTATTTCGGGATTAACCATTTCACGATGGACGTTCGGGACTCGACCGATACCGCTGGATGCATGCCAGTGCTGGTTGCGCGCCCGCCTGTATTCGCCGAGCCTGATGAATTTGCCAAGCCGGATCAGTTTGCCAAACATGGGCGGCTGCTGGCAGGGCGCTCCTTGCGCATCTCGGCTCTCCTTCTGCTGGCCTTTATGGCGCTGTTTGTCGCCGGCTTCGGCTGGTTCGCCAATACCGTCAGCCGCCTGACTACGCCCGCCAATCCGGCAAGGGCCGACGCTATCATCGTGCTGACCGGCGGCCAATCGCGCCTCGACGCTGCGATGGGCCTGCTTGCCTTAGGCAAGGGCGAGCGGCTGCTGATCAGCGGCGTCCATCCCTCCGCCAGCCGCCGCCAGCTTCAGGCCGCGACCGGCGGCGACAAGAGGCTGTTTTCCTGCTGCGTCGACATCGACCGCGCCGCGCTCGACACGATCGGCAATGCCGAGGAAAGTGCCAAATGGGTCGAGGACCATGCCTACGGCACCGTCATTCTCGTCACCAATAATTATCATATGCCGCGTAGCCTGCTGGAAATGGGCCGGCTGCTGCACGGCGCAAGGCTCGAGCCCTATCCGGTGGTCAACACTAACCTCGAGAATGGCGGCTGGCTGACCAAGCCGGAAGCGCTGCGCGTGCTGTTCACCGAATACAACAAATACCTGCTGGCGCTGGCGCGCGGCATCATGCCGGTGAAGCAAACCGAGAGCGTCGCGCTGGCCGACGCCGCAGGCGGAAGCTGAACGGCACCGGCACTTTTATTCCCTGGCTCTTATTCCCTGGCTGCTGCATCCGATCGCAAGCGTGCGATCTCCTGTTCGAGCCGTTCGATGCGCTTGTCGCGTTCGCCCAGCGCCGCCGCCACGTCGGCCGCTTCGAAACGCTGCGGGATGTGCTGCGAGCAATTTGAATCCCAAGCCGAAACCGTAAACAGGATGACCTGCTCGGGTCGCGCCTTATAGTCTTGCGGCATCAGCTTTGCCGTCAGCTCGGCATCGCCCTCGGCGACTTGCGCTGTGCCCCAGATCTTGATGCGCTGCCGGTGCGCATAATCGATCAGGAATAGGAAAGCCTGTGGGTTGTCGCTGAGGTTGCCCTGGGTGATGAACTGCCTGTTGCCGGAAAAATCGGCAAAGCCGATCATCCGTTCGTCGAGCACCGTGAGGAAACCGGCAGGCCCGCCGCGATGCTGGATGTAAGGCTGCCCGTCCGCATTGGCGGTCGACAGAAAGACGCTGGTCTGCGCCTCGATGAAGGCGGCGAGATCGGGCGTAATTGCCGCCTGCCAGCCGCCACGCTCCTCGACACGGGCATAGGCCTGGCGCGAGCCCTTGCGCGCCTGAATCGCCTTCACCGTCGGGGTGAAAGCAACATCGCTGGTGTGAGCGTTCATGGAAGCCTCCTCAAGCGCCGAGCTGCGCTGCATTGCTAGTCAGGAAAATACGTCCTTCCATCTTCGAGATGCAGATGCCATATCTGCAATCCATCCTTCCGTTTTCCGGAAGGGCAAATTTTCGGGAGAGCTATGGATCGCCTCCAGTCCATGTCGCTTTTCGTTGCCGCGGCGGAGACAGGCAGCCTCTCGGCTGCCGGGCGCCGCTTCGGCATTCCGCTGACGACGGTCAGCCGCAAGGTTTCGGACCTGGAAAAGCACCTGAAGACACGGCTGTTGAACCGCTCGGCGCGGCAGCTGTCGCTGACCGATGCAGGCCATGCCTATCTCGCCGCCTGTCGTCGCATTCTCGACGAGGTCGGCGAGGCCGAGCGAATAGCCGCCGGCGAATACAATGCCCCGACCGGCGAACTCATCGTCACTGCGCCGATCGTCTTCGGCCGCCTGCATGTGCTGCCGGTCGTCACCAGCTTCCTCTCCGTCTATCCTGAGGTAGGTGTGCGGCTGACACTCGCCGACCGGATAACCCAGTTGGTCGAAGAGCACATCGACCTCGCCATCCGCATCGGCGAGCTTGCCGATTCGAGCCTGATCGCCACCCGCCTGGGCTCAATCCGCCGCGTCGTTTGCGCGAGCCCGGCCTATCTCGCCGAGCACGGCACACCGAAAACGCCGCAGGAGCTTGCAGCACACAGTGCCATCACCTTCGAAGGGCTCACCGCCGCAGCCTGGAGCTTCGCCACCGGCAAGACCGAATTCAGCGTGCCGATCCGCTCCAGGTTACGGGTCAACACGGCTGAGGCAGCGATCGATGCGGCGATTGCCGGCGTCGGCGTGACGAGGCTGCTTTCCTACCAGATCGCCGCCGCAGTCCGGTCGGGTACGCTGCGCCCGGTGCTGCAAGAGTTTGAGCCAGACCCATGGCCGGTGAGCCTCGTCCATGCCGGCCAGGGGCTACTGCCGGTGAAGCTGCGCGCATTCCTCGACTTCGCCGCCCCGCGCCTGAGACAGCGCCTGCTGCAGGCCGCATGGGAAACGTGACGAAGACGGCCCTCGCAAGGCCGGGCCGATCGCCCGCCTCGCAGCGTTTCCTTTTTGCGGGCGCTTGGTGTAACCAACGCACACCTCCTCACCGGGCACTTGCTGTATGCTGTATTTCCGCTCGCTGGCGTTCAATCTCGCCTTCTACCTCAATTTGATCGTCCAGATGATCCTCTGGACCCCGTATTATTTCCTGTCGCCACGCCATCGCGCCTGGTTCGTGCCGAAATTCTGGTCGCGCACCAGCATGTGGCTCTACGACAAGATCGCCGGCACCAGAAGTGAGATCACCGGCCGGGAAAACCTGCCTGGCGGCTCCTTCATCCTGGCGCCGAAGCACCAGTCCTTCTGGGACACGATCGCTTTCCTGCCTTATCTCGACGATCCCGTTTACATATTGAAACGGGAGCTGACCTGGATCCCGTTCTTCGGCTGGTACATTTTGAAGATGCGGATGATTCCGGTCGACCGCGGCAGCCGCTCGAAGGCATTGAAGACGGT
Source organism: Mesorhizobium sp. M0998 (assembly GCF_040318885.1). Lineage (NCBI taxonomy): Bacteria > Pseudomonadati > Pseudomonadota > Alphaproteobacteria > Hyphomicrobiales > Phyllobacteriaceae > Mesorhizobium > Mesorhizobium sp. M0998. The sequence goes on along the minus strand of NZ_JAMYND010000010.1, from coordinate 119,750 downwards.
GATCGCCGCGACCAAACAGGAATTGGCGCGCAATCCGCGCCAGCTGATCATCTACCCCGAGGGCACCCGCCGGGCGCCGGGCGACGAACCGGTCTACAAATACGGCATCGTCGAACTTTATGCCCAGCTTGGCATTCCGGTGGTGCCGGTCGCCCACGTCGCCGGTCTCTATTGGCCGCGCCGCAAATTCCTGCGCTATCCCGGCACGATCAAGGCGCGCTTCCTGCCACCGATCCCGCCCGGCCTCGGCAAGGACGAATTCATGCAACGGCTGATCGGCGAGACGGAAGCCGCCTGCGACCAGCTTCTCGTCGAGGCGGCACAGACGCCGAACCCGCCGCCGATGCCGCCGACGGCAATGAAACGGCTTGGTGAGCTCGATGCGAAACCTGAATTGAAAGGCTGAGACACCCGCCGCGGATGCCAGAAAGGCTCACGGCAAGGCAGCCAGGGCGGCTGTTGCAACCAGCGTCACGGCAAACACCAGATTGATGATCCGCGACGCCAGCGGTTTGCGCAGCAAACGTGCAAAAGCCGCGCCGGCGAGAAGCCACAAGAGATGAATGGCAACAATCATCAAGGCGAGGACCGCCAGCTTGGCTGAAATAGCAAGACCGCCGGCGCCGGAAGACGCGCCGGCAAACACGGCGGCAATCGCCACATAGGCTTTCGGATTGGCAACGGCCAGAAGGAACCCGCCCAGGAAAGTGGGAAGCGCCGCCCCACCAATGCGTGCCGCCAGTGGCGGCGCCGTCGCAATCTTGAACGCCAGATAGAGGATGTAGGCTGCTGACGCGACCGCCAACAGCGCTGCGAGCTTCGGCAGCGCGGTGAGAACGGCCATGATGCCCGTCGCCACCACCAAAAGCACGAGGACCGTCCCGACAACGATTCCCGAGGCATAGCGCAGCGAACCGCGCAGGCCGAACGCGGCGCCGATCGCGGTGACGCTTATCGTCGCCGGCCCCGGGCTGCCCATGACGATGGCCGACGCCAACACAAACGCCAGCAATCGCTGCCATAGCTGCTGATCGAGAAGACCCTGTCCGGCCATGCGGCGTCCCTGCATCCTGTGACGAGGCAGGGACGGTAGGGCAAGGCAGCGGCGCCGGTCTTGAACGATCGTGCGCGGCTACGCGCTGGCCTTGTCGAGCTCGGCGATATCGTCCGGGCTGAGCTGCAACGACGCGGCACGCATCAGGCTGTCGAGCTGGTCGAGGGTCGTCGCGCTGGCGATCGGGGCGGTGACGCCGGGCCGCGCCATGACCCAGGCAAGCGCCACTTCCGCCGGCTTGGCCGAATGTCTGGCCGACACCGCGTCGAGCGCTGAGAGAATGCGCATGCCGCGGGTGTTGAGATAGCCTTTCACACCGCCACCGCGCGGGCTTTTGCCGAGGTCGGCCTCCCTCCGGTACTTGCCGCTCAGAAACCCCTTCGCGAGGCTGAAATAGGTGATGACGCCGATGTCCTCGGCCGCGCACAGATCGCGCAGCGGACCATCGAAGGACGAGCGGTCGTAAAGGTTGTATTCCGGCTGCAGCACCTCGTAGCGCGGCAGGCCGCGCAGGCTTGCTACGTCAAGTGCGGCCCGCAACTGGGCGGCGTCGAGGTTGGAAGCGCCGGTATAACGGATTTTGCCCTTGTCGAGCAGTTTCTGGTAAGCGCCGAGCGTTTCCTCATAAGGGGTCGCCGGGTCGGGCCAGTGCGACAGGTAGAGATCGACGCTATCGACCTGCAGCCTGTTCAGCGAAGCGTCGATGGCCTTTTCGATATAGGCGGCGGACAGGTCCCTCTTGCCCTGTCCCATATCCGAACCGACCTTGGTGATGACGACAACCTTGTCGCGGTTACCACGGCTCTTCATCCATCGGCCGATGATGGTTTCGGATTCGCCGCCTTGGTGGCCGGCAATCCAGCGCGAATAGGAATCGGCCGTGTCGATGGCGTTGAAACCGGCGTCGACAAAGCGGTCGAGCAAGTCGAACGAGGTTTTCTCATCGGCGGTCCAGCCGAACACATTGCCGCCCAGAACCAATGGCGCGATGGATAGGTCGGTGCGACCGAGACGACGTTTCTGCAAGGCTGATCTCCATGGTGATTCATGCTGGGGCGGATGGGAGCCGCCGATCGGGCTAACCTATGTCGCGCCGTGGCGACGTCAAACGCATAGCCTCTTTTCCAGTCCGCCGGCGCTTCACAAAGCCGCGACCCGCCGCGCCGTGTCCGGCCCCAAGGCGCTGGTCCCGGGCATCCAAACCAGCAGCCTCTGAAGAAACGATCTGGCAAGTTTGGCACATAGATTGTCAAATCTGCCAATTCAGACCTTTGCCGGCCGGCCATAGGTTCCGCCGCGCCGACGCAAGTCTCGGCACGGCCTGGCCGGGGCTCAGACTGTTGGCCTCGGATCGTTTGTTATGGAGACCGGCATGAAAGCAATTGTATTTGACGCCATCGGTTCGCCGCGCGACGTGCTCTATGTGGATGACCTGCCGATGCCACGGATCAGCGACGGCGAGGTGCTGGTCAGGATGGTCTCGGCCTCGATCAATCCGGGCGACTTCCTGTTTATCCAGAACCTCTATCCCGAACCGAAGAAGCCGCATTTTCCCCGGCAGATCGCCGGAAACCATGGCGCCGGCATCGTCGAAGCCGTTGGCGCGAACGTCTTGCTGGAACCGGGCACGCTTGTCGCGTTCAGCTATTATGGCAGCTGGGCCGAGTACGCCGCCATTCCCGCCGAATGGCTGATCCTGTTGCCTGCCGGCTATCCTGTCGAACGCGCCGGGCAGATGGTGAACCCCATTACCGCGTGGGATCTGCTGGTGGATTCCCGTGTGCGGCCTGGCCAATGGCTAGCTGTCACGGCCGGCTATTCGTCAATTTCGACAATGGTGATGCAGTTCGCCCAACGACGCGGCATCAACGTCATCGCTCTTGTGCGGCGCTCGCACCAAAGCTTCGATCTGAAGACGCTTGGCGCCGCCGCCACTCTTGACCTTTCGGAGTTGAAGACAAGTATCCGGGAAGCCGTGATGGATATCACCGGTGGCGCCGGATTGAACGGGATTATCGACAATGTCGGCGGACCTGTCAGCGGCGAATTGATCCGCACCCTGGCGCTCGGCGGGCAGATGGTGATCAATGGCGGCATGAGTGCCGAGCGCTTCGAACTGCACAATTTCGATGTGTTGCTGAGCGGCGTCGAGATCAGGGCGAATATCTATCGCTATTTCTTTTCGCCGCCGGTCGAAGCCGACCGGCCTGTGCTACGCGAGATCATCGACATCTTCGGCCAGCCCGGCTTCCACGTTCCTGTCGGCGGTCTCCACCCGCTGACCGAGTTCAAGCTGGCCGTGGCAAACAGCCTGGATCGCGCCGATCTTGGCAAACAGATTTTCGAGATGTAGCCCGCATCACGACACCGAAATCATCATCGTCAACGGTAAAAGAAGCTACGTCGCGACCCGTCTTGTCACTTCTTCCAGCCAGTGGTCGCTTATACCCAGTGCTTCGAGGTGCTCCAGCGTGCTGAGCACGTAATCCTCATTCCTCCCCGATTGGCCGACGGCGCCGCGAACGACGGCCGCCGCCTCGGCCGGGTCGAGCGCACCGGCATATTGCTCATGGCTGCGGTCCACGACATAGGCGACGGCGTCGACCGTCTTGCCCCCATCCGTTTCACCCTTGTCGAGGCGAACGCTGAGCACACGTTCGAGATAGACGTTGGTGACCAGCTCGCGTTCGCGCAGATAGGTAATGACCTCGTTGCGCAGCTCGCCTGGAACCCGGAACGCCAGCCCGATGCAGGAGCCTCCGCGGTCGAGGCCGAGCACCAGGCCCGGCCGTTCGCGCGTGCCGCGATGCACGAAAGAATAGACGCAGAGCGAACGGCGGTAGCCATGCAGGCGGGCGCGCCGCGTCTCGACATGTGCGAATCCCGGTCGCCAGATCAGTGAGCCGTAGCCAAAAACCCAAAAATCGCCCATATCGCCAAGCCTGATTGTGACGACCACCTCACCGGTGGTGTTTCAGTCCGTCTACCTGTTGGTGCCGCAAGCGACAGCCCGCCCGTGCCACCCCGCGTTAACGAAAGCCGCAGCATGACGTCAAGTGACGAGCGCCCGCCGCCCAGCCAACGTCGCCGCCTGTTGTGGCTTGCCGCTTTCATCCTCGTGCTGTTCGGCATCTACAGCGCCGGCTGGTTCTACCTGGCGGACCTGGTCGAGAGCGCCACCAAAAAGGCGGTCGCCGATCTCGACGACAAAGGCATCAAGGCCGACTGCGCCAATCTCGCGGTCAGCGGCTATCCCTTCAGCTTCACCGTTTCCTGCGACAGCCTGGCTTACGAGGACGACAGCCGCAACGTCGCGGCATCGACAGGCAAGATCAACGCCGCCACGCAGATCACCCGGCTTCTGTCGCCTGCCGCCGAGCTCAGGGGGCCGCTCAGGACCTCTGTTCCCGGCATGACCCCGCTCTGGATCGACTGGGATGATCTGCGGGCCGACATGAAGCTGTCCTGGCCGCTGCCGAGGCGCCTCTCGCTGCAGGCAGAAGGCCTGTCCGGCCAGACCGATCCGGCAGACGACACCGATCCCGTCTCGCTGTTCAGCGCCGGAACCGCCACCGGACAATTGCGCCCAAACGGCCCGGACATCGACTATGCCGGCAATTTCACCGATCTTGAAATCGACGCGGCGGCCATCGGCGGGCGCGTCTTGCCGCCGCTCGACGGCAGCGGCGACGTGACGCTGAAGAACGGCCTGACACTGATCAAGGCAAATCCGACGAGCCTGCGCGGCCAGGCGGCCGAAATCCACGAGCTCGATCTGTCGTCCGGAACTGCGCGCATCACCGTTTCCGGACCGCTGTCGGTCGATGACGACGGTCTCATAAATGCCGACCTGACAATCAGGCTCAATGATCCAAAGGCCGTGGCGGCAATCCTCGCCACCGCCATCCCCGAGCAGAAGAAAGAGATCCAGACCGGCTTTGCCGGACTGGCGCTGCTCGGCAACCAGCCGTCAATGCCGCTGAAGATCGTCAGGGGCAAGGCCTCGCTCGGCTTCATCCCGCTCGGCAAGATCAAGCCGCTCGACTAGAGCAACTCCAGGAAAAGTGTGAAACGGTTTTCCGTCCGGAATTGCGCAAAACAAAGAGATAGAGCGGTTCGGCGTTTCTGTGAAACGATGAACCGCTCTAAGCCGGGCCGGCCTGCGATCGGCCTGCCGCGGCTTATCCCTTCGGCGGGTGTTCGACTGCCTGGCGGCCGAAATCCGGTACGTCGATGTCCTGGCCGGCCTCGATAATCGAGCGGCGGACGGCGCGGGTGCGGGTGAACAGGTCGAACAGTTTTTCGCCGTCGCCCCAGCGGATCGCCCGCTGCAGCGAGGACAGATCCTCGGAAAACCGCGCCAGCATTTCGAGAATGGCGTCCTTGTTGTGCAGGCAGACGTCGCGCCACATGGTCGGGTCGGACGCCGCGAGACGGGTGAAGTCGCGAAAGCCGGAAGCCGAGTATTTGATGACCTCGGACTTGGTCACCGACTCCAGATCGTCGGCGGTACCGACGATGTTGTAAGCGATGATATGCGGCAGGTGCGAAACGATGGCCAGCGTCATGTCGTGATGCTGCGGGTCCATCGTGTCGATGTTGGAGCCGCAGCGGCGCCAGAATTCCGAGAGCTTTTCCAGTGCTGCGGGATCGGTGCCGGGCAGCGGCGTGAAAATGCACCAGCGGTTCTCGAACAGTTCGGCAAAACCGGCGTCCGGTCCCGATTTTTCGGTGCCGGCCAAAGGATGGCCGGGGATGAAGTGCACGCCATCAGGCACGTGCGGCTGCATCTGCGCGATCACCGACGCCTTGGTCGAGCCGACATCGGTGAGGATGGCGCCCTTCTTCAGCGCCGGCGCGATCTCCGCGGCGACCGTACCGGAAGAACCGACCGGCACCGAAACGATAACCAGATCAGCATCGCGAACCGCCTCTTTCGCATCCGTCGTATAGGTGTCGCCAAGGCCGAGTTGGCTCGCCCGTGCCAGCGTCGCTTCGCTGCGCGTCGAAATCGCGATTTGGCCGGCGAGCCCCTCGCGGCGGATGACGCGGGCCAGCGACGAGCCGATCAGGCCGATGCCGACCAGCGCGATTTTTTCGAACATCGGTGATGTCATGGTGTTCTAGCTTTTCAGGAATGTCGCGAGTGCTGCGACAACGCCGCGATTGGCCTCTTCGGTGCCGATGCTCATGCGCAGCGCGTTGGGAAAACCGTACCCGGAAACGCGCCGCAATATGTAGCCGCGCGCACTGAGGTAGTCGTCGGCGGCCGCCGCCGAATGCTTTTTGTCCTCGGGAAAGTGGATGAGGATGAAATTGCCGACGCTCGGTGTCACCCGCAGCCCGAGCCCGCTTAGTTGCTCGCTCAGCCAGGCTAGCCAGGTCTCGTTGTGCGCGACGCTGCGTTCGATATGGGCGCGGTCGTGGATCGCCGCGATGCCGGCCTCGATTGCCGTTGCATTGACGTTGAAAGGCCCGCGCACGCGGTTGATCGCGTCGATGACGTGCATTGGCGCATACATCCAGCCGATCCGCGCCCCGCCCAGGCCCAATTTGGAGAAAGTGCGGGTCATGACCACGTTTTCCGCGCTGGCCACCAACTCGACGCCGGCTTCATAATCGTTGCGCCGGACATATTCGGCGTAAGCTGCATCCAGCACCAGAAGCACGTTTCGCGGCAGGCCGGCATGCAGGCGGCGCACCTCCTGGAACGGCACGTAGGTGCCGGTTGGATTGTTTGGATTGGCAAGGAAGATGATCCGGGTAGCCGGCGTCACCGCGGCGAGGATCGCATCGATATCGGCGCGTTCATCGGTCTCCTTGACCGTCACCGGGACGGCACCGGCCGACTGTATGTAGATCTTGTAGACCATGAAGCCGTGTTCGGTGATGATGGCTTCGTCGCCGGGCGCGAGGTAGGTCTGCGCCAGCAGGCCCAGAATCTCGTCGGAGCCGTTGGAGCAGACGATGTTCGCCGGGTTGAGCCCGTGCACCTCGGCGATCGCTTCCCTCAGGCGCCTGGCGCTGCCGTCGGGATAGACCGCGAGCTTGTCGGCGACCGCGCGCGCGGCCTCTATCGCCTTTGGCGAAGGGCCGAGCGGGTTCTCGTTCGCCGACAATTTATGGACCTTGGCGACACCTTCAGGCGCCGCGCTCTTGCCGGGCACATAGGCTTCGATGTCCATGATGCCGGCGCGGGGCCTTGGACGTGTCTGATCCGGTGTCTGGCTCATTTCATGAAATCCGTCGAGAGTGCCTCCATCCGGAAGCCGCAGCGGAAATACAAGCCGTGGCCCGGAATGTCGAGGGGCCGGCAATTCGGGATCAAGAACTTGCCGTTGACGAAGCCATGCGCGAGTCATAGAAGAACGGCTACAGTTCCGTGGTGATTTGGCCGGTCGGCTTGCAGCCACGTTAAACAACTTGCTAAAGGGCCGTTTGCATCTTGTAACCGGCTTTGCGAAGGCATGGCCGGTTTTTTGTTGCCCAGACCGGTGGACAACTGAAGGCCGGGCAAGGAGATGTGATGGTCGCTTTGCGCGCGCGAAAAACCAACAACGAGGCCGACCAGCCGTCGAGCCCGGTGTTGCGTTTCGGCGCCGACAAGCCGCTCAAGCTCGACGCCGGCACGCTGCTGTCGCCGTTCCAGATCGCCTACCAGACCTATGGCACGCTCAACGACGCGCGCTCCAACGCCATCCTCGTCTGCCATGCGCTGACCGGCGACCAGCATGTCGCCAACACCAATCCGGTGACCGGCAAGCCGGGCTGGTGGGAAGTGCTGATCGGTCCCGGCAAGATCATCGATACCGACCGTTTCTTCGTCATCTCGTCAAACGTCATCGGCGGCTGTCTCGGCTCCACCGGCCCCGCCTCGACCAATCCCGCCACCGCCAAGCCCTACGGGCTCGACCTGCCGATCATCACCATCCGCGACATGGTGCGGGCGCAGTTGATGCTGGTCGAGCATTTCGGCATCGAACAGCTGTTCAGCGTGCTGGGCGGCTCGATGGGCGGCATGCAGGTGCTGCAATGGGCCTCCAGCTATCCGGAGCGCGTCTTCTCGGCGCTGCCGATCGCCACCGGCGCCCGCCATTCCTCGCAGAACATCGCTTTCCATGAGGTCGGCAGGCAGGCGGTGATGGCCGACCCCGACTGGCATGGCGGCAAATATTTCGAGCATGGCAAGCGGCCGGAAAAGGGGCTGGCGGTGGCGCGCATGGCCGCCCACATCACCTATCTGTCGGAAGCAGCGCTGCACCGCAAGTTCGGCCGCAACCTGCAGGACCGCGAAGCCCTGACCTTCGGTTTCGATGCCGACTTCCAGATCGAGAGCTATCTGCGCCATCAGGGCATGACGTTCGTCGATCGCTTCGATGCCAACTCCTATCTCTACATGACCCGGGCGATGGACTATTTCGATCTCGCCGCCGACCATGGCGGCCGGTTGGCCGATGCCTTCGCCGGCACCAAGACGCGCTTCTGCCTGGTTTCGTTCACTAGCGATTGGCTGTTCCCGACCGAGGAGAGCCGCTCGGTCGTGCACGCGCTGAACGCGGCCGGCGCCTCGGTATCGTTCGTCGAGATCGAGACCGACCGCGGCCACGACGCCTTCCTGCTCGATGAGCCCGAACTGTTCGCCGCCATCAAGGGCTTCATCGCCTCGGCCGCGCGGGCGAGAGGGCTCGGCGCATGACCCCGAAAAGTTGCGGATTGTTCGGATCAGGACCATGTGCCAGGCATCAGCGCATGACCCCGAAAAGTTGCAGGCTTTTCGGATCAGGGTCATGCGTCAGGCAAGAGGCGAACGCATGAGCGTCAACCGCGCCCAGCGCGTCGACCTCGAAGTCGTCGCCGATCTCATCCCGCCGCAGTCGCGGGTGCTGGACGTCGGTTCCGGCGACGGCCTGCTGCTCGAATTGCTGCAGGAGACCAAGAAGGTCGATGGCCGCGGGCTGGAACTGTCGCAGCGCGGCGTCAACGAATGCGTGGCGCGCGGCCTGTCGGTTATTCAAGGCGATGCCGACAAGGATCTCCAATTCTATCCCGACAAGGGTTTCGACTTCGTCGTTCTGTCGCAGACCTTGCAGGCGACCCGCAATCCGAAGCTGGTGCTCGACGAACTGCTCCGGATCGGCAACCGCGCCATCGTCTCATTCCCGAATTTCGGCCACTGGCGGGTGCGCCTTTCGCTGCTCTTCAACGGCCGCATGCCGGTGACCAAGGACCTGCCCTATTCCTGGTACGACACGCCCAACATCCATTTCTGCACCATTCGCGACTTCGTCAATCTGTGCGACGAGCTTGGCGCGACGGTGGAAAAGGCAACCGCGCTCGACGCCAACGGCCAGCGGATCGGCTTCTCCATGCCTTGGTGGTTCTGGAACTTTTTCGGCCAGCAAGCGGTATTCCTGCTGAAACGATAGGTTTGACAGGCAGAAGCAACGAACCTCAGACCTGCGCAAGAAACCATATTTTCAATTTTCAATCCAATGAAGTTGCCCGGCATTCTTTGTTGCTTTAACAGGTCTCAAACGGGTTGGTTTGGGGGAAGCAATGAAGACGTTAGTATTAGCAACAGCTTTGATGTCGGCCACTTTGATTTCCGGATGCACGACGTCGAAGACCGATTTCCAGAATGGACAAGTCGCGTTGAGCGGCAGCCCGGCGCTGAAACGGCAGGCGATCCAGCGGTGCATGACCAAATTCAAGATGCGGTTCGGCAAGGTTGAAAGGGCAAACCTCGCCGCGCTCATGAACGTCCCGGATGCCGGATTGGAACACACGTTCTGCACGCGATTGATGAACGGCTTCGCGAACGGGAGGATCAACTACTCGGATTACCTGGCTGCATTGTCGCATGGCGACATGTCCAACGCGATCAAGGTGCTGCAGGGGCGGTGAAGCTGCCGATGCAGACGCGATCCAAATTCGGTGCCGCCAGATAGATGGCGGCACCATAGACGCCGGTTGTACCCGATCATTCCCTCTATTCAAGCACGTCCGTGGCCTTGTGCGGGTGCTGGACGCCATCAACGAAGACCACGTCGGACCGGGAATTGCCGGTACGCAGCGGCAATATCTCCTGATAGGCGGGCGAGTCGTACCATGCACGTGCCTGCTGCCTGTTGGGAAACTCGATGACTATGAGATAGCCCGGCCAGGTGTTTTCAGCGACTTCCACCTCGCCTCCGTGCACCACGAAGCGGCCGCCAAACGGTTCCAGCGTGGCATCGATCTTGTGCAGGTACTCGACGATCTGCGGCCCCGGCGTGACCTGGCGCATATGGGCGACGGCGTAGGCGGTCATGGCGTATCTCCTTGTGGTCGAAGGCCGGACAACCGGCTTGATGGGAGCATTTTGCCGAGACGTAGTGCGCTGGTCGATTACCCCAGAGGTAATGACACTGAATACAAAAACCGACGCGCGGCTGCTGTCACCTGAAAGATATTTCCGCCTGGCACCGATGATTTCCACCCGCCTGCGCTGTCCTTATCGATGAGCGCGCCTGGATGGTCCGGCGGCCGGGAACGAGAGGTGATCCATGGGATCGTTGCAAAATCAGAATGTCGTCGTCGTCGGAGGCAGCCGTGGTGTCGGCCGCTCGATCGCGGAGGCCGCTCTCAAGGAGAAAGCGACAGTGCTGGCCGTCGCCCGCGGAAAACAGGCCCTGGCGCAATTTGCCTGGGAGGTCTCGGGCGTGAAGACGCTCGCGGTCGATGCTACGATGGACTCCGCCCCGGATAAGGTCTTCGCCGCGCTTGAGCCGGACGTACTGGTGATCTGCGCAGGTGCGCTGGCGCCTTCTGCGCCGGTGCATGAACAGAACTGGAAGGCGTTCTCGGCAAATTGGGACACGGACGTCAAGGCGTCGTTCCTGTTTTGCCGGGCCGCTCTGCGGCGTCCGCTCAAGCCGGGGACCCGGATCGTTCTGATCTCCAGCGGCGCGGCCTTGACCGGCGGACCACCGAACGCCGGCGGCTATGCTGGCGCAAAACGCATGCAGATGTTCCTGGCCGGTCATAGCCAGAAGGAGGCCGACCGGCTTGGCCTCGGCCTGCGCTTCATGGCGCTCGCGCCGATGCGCATCATGCCGGAAACCGGCGTGGGCAAAGCCGGCGTCGACAGCATAGCGGCCTATATGGGCATCCAGCCGGCGGACTTCATCGCCGCCATGACCGACATGCAAACGCCGGCCGATGTCGGACGGGCGGTGGTCGCACTCGCCACCGGCCAGCCGCAAGGCAGTTCCTTCATGGTGAGCGGCAGCGGGCTTGCCCCGGCCGCCTGAGGGGCGCGTAATGCAACGCTCGCTCGTAACCGCACAAGCCACATGACAGACGCTCAACCACCTCTGGAACCATCACGCCAGCCGATCCTCGATCGGCTGGCCTTCGAGAAGGTCACGGCCGCGCATCGCCGCGAGCTCAAGCTGCATTGTTATCGCATGATGGGTTCGCTGCACGAGGCCGACGACCTCGTCCAGGACACGTTGCTTCGCGCCTGGCGCGCAAGATCGGAGTTCGACGGGCGAGGTTCGGTTCGCGGTTGGCTCTACATGATCGCGACCAACGCTTGCCTCAACGCCATCAAGGCGAGGTCGAGGGCGCGTCGCATTCTCCGGGAACCCGGACGGCCGCCCTCGCACGGGGCGGCCATAGGCGGGCCGGTAGCCGACATCGCCTGGCTGGAGCCCTACCCCGACGCCGAGCTTCCAGACATTGCCGGCAGCGAGCCAGGTCCAGAAGCCCGTTACGAGAGCCGCGAGGCCGTCCAGCTCGCCTTCGTCGCCGCGATCCAGGATCTGCCGCCCAGGCAGCGCGCCGCGCTGCTGCTTGCCGACGTCCTCGGATGGTCGGCTGTCGAGGCGGCGCGTTTGCTGGGCGGATCGGCGGCTTCGATCAACAGCGCGTTGCAGCGCGCCCGCGCAACGCTGGCGGCGCGCTATCCTCAGGGACGGCCTGCCAGCCGATCACGGCCCAGCCCCGAAGAAGGCCTGCTGCTCGAACGCTACATGCAGGCTTGGCAGGCCGCCAATCTCGACAGCTTGATCGAGCTGCTGCGTGAGGACGCCATCTATACCATGCCGCCTTGGCGTGAATGGTATCAAGGCCGCGAAGCGATCCGCGGTTTCTTCGAGACCGTCTGGCCGAGGTTTGGCGGCTTTCGCACGCTGGCCACCCGTGCCAATGCCCAGCCGGCGGTCGGGGTTTATTCCCGCAGCCACGACGGCCCTGAATGGCGGGCCCATTCCCTGCATGTGTTCGACGCAGCCGAGGGCGGGATCGCTTCCTTGACGATCTTCATAGGGCCGCTCGGGCCATCTCTGTTCCCGGCCTTCGGCCTGCCACCAGCTTAGCTTACCCCTGGGCCAGCCTTATCGGTCGAGTTCCGGGAAATATGGGTCCGAGAAAAACCTTCGGTCGCGCTCGCCTTGCAGGCAGTCGATCGGTGCGTCGATGCGGATCGTCCTCGGATCCACCTTGGGATACTCGATGCCGCTGACCTCGAGGATCAGTTTGCGGCGAGTGGCGGTGGCGAATTCGGAAGCAGCATAGATCGGCAGCACGAACGAGCCCGGCCCGCCGGTGACGCATTCGGCATAGTACCGGTCGAGATGGCTGAAGGTGGGTGACGGGCTGATCAGGATCGGCAGCCCGTTGATGACGATGCCCTTCGCCAGCGCCGCATCGCGTGCCATTGTGACCGGCAAGCCGGTGTTGTTTGGGCCGTCCCCCGAGACGTCGATGACGCGGCGTTTGCCGGTGAAGGCCGTGCCGTTGAAAAGCTCGGCACCGAAAGCCACAGCACCGGAAATCGAGGTGCCGCGAAAGCTCCTGAACGGGCGGGCCGCGATCTTGTCGGCGAAAGCGTTGGCGCTCTCCTTGCTGTCGACGACCTGCCAGGCAATGACCGCATCGTCGCGGATGGTGCCGGCCCATTCGAAATAGGCGATGGCGATGCGGCCGAAGGTGCCGGCACGCACGGCGTTGATGAAGTCGGGGTGGCGCAGCGCCGCGACATAGCCGGCGCGCTGCAGGGCAAACTCCCTTTCATCCATCGACTGCGAGATGTCGACGGCCAGCACCAGCTCGACATCGACGGCAATTGCATTGGCCGGTGCGGCCGCAGGTGCCGCCGGGGTGCAGGCAAGGCAGGCGAGCAGGGCGAGAGCGTCAAGCATGGCCGATCGGAACGTTCCCATCTGAAACGATCGCGACAGTTTTTCGCTGCGATCGCGGCGAAATAAAGCTTGCCTTCTATTTCTTTCGGCCAGCCGAAACGACAACCGGGGGCGGTTCGATGGCACCTGCCCTGATACGGGCCGGCTTGAGTGGCGGTTGGCCGGCATCCTTGACGATGGTCAACGCCCGCCGGAAGAAGCGGGCATTGTGCTGGCCGCGGCCGATATTGAGGATCGCGGCGTCGGGAAGGCGCTTCTCCAGCATCGACAGCACTTGCCTCAGCGTTGGGCCGTCGAACGCGTCCAGCGCCTCGTCGATGATCACCCATTTCGGCCGTCGCAAGGCCAGCCTGGCAAAGGCCAGCAGGCGCTGCTCGTCGTCGCTGAGCTCACGCTCCCAGCGCGCCGAGCGATCGAGCGAGGACGACAGGCGTTGCAGCCCGACATCGGCCAGCACCTCCGAGATCTCGGCATCGCTCGCCTCCGCCGCGCCGTCTGAATGGTTGAGCACCTCGCGCAGCTTGCCGAGCGGGAAATAGGGGGTACGCGGAACAAAGATCGGCGCTTCTCCGGCCGGCATGCCGATCCGTCCGCTGCCCCATGGCCACAGACCGGCAATGGCCCGGAAGAACAGCGTCTTGCCGGCGCCCGGATCTCCGGTGATCATGACCCGGTCGCCGGCGCGGATTTCGACATGCGGCTCGGCAAGCTTGGTGCATCCCTCCGGCGAGGCGACCTCGAGTTTCTCGAAGCTCAGGCTGCCGTCCGGGTTTTCGCCGAACGAAATGCGCCTTTCCGTATGGTGCAGCGCGTCGGTGTCGGCAAGCGCGATGCGAAAGTCGGCGACCCGCATCAGCGTAGCGCGCCAATCGGCGATGCCGCCGATATTGTTGATGAACCAGCGCAGCGACGAATGGACCTGGTTGAAAGCGCCGACTGCCATCATCAGGCCGCCAAAGCTGATATCGCCGGCGAAATAGACCGGTGAGGCGACCAGGATCGGCGCGACGACAGTGATCCAGCCATAGGTGTCGGTAACCCAGGAAAGATTGATCTGGGCGCTGTAGATGCGCCGCATGGCGCCCAGCACCATGCCGAGATCGAATTCGAGCCGGCGCCTGGCATCGGCCTCGCCGTGCGCCAGCGCGATGGCATCGACATTCTCGTTGACGCGAACCACCGAGGAGCGCAGCTCCGCTTCACGCGTATAGCGATCGTTGTTGAAGCGGATCAACGGTCGCCCGACCAGCCAGCTCAACCAGGAGGCGGTGCCAGCATAAAGGATCGCCGCCCAGACCATGTAGCCGGGTATGGCCAGCAAATGGCCGCCTATGTGGAAGACGAAGCCGGAAGACAGCGACCACAGGACCCCAACGAACGAGGCAAGCAGGATGCAGGACTGCAGCAGGCCGATGCCAAGACCGGTGGAAAGATCGGAGAGATGCCCGGCATCCTGCTGCAGGCGCTGGTCGGGATTGACGCCGATGGCGCCGGCATGGGTCAGCCGGAAGGCACGCGCCGGCCGCATCCATTCGTCGATCAGGTCGAGCGTCAGCGCCTCGCGCAGCTTCAGGCGGAGCATCTGGTCGAGCCAGGTCTGGCCGACATTGAGCACCACAAGCCCGCCGGCGATGCCGGCAAAGACCAGAAGCTGATGCAGGAAAGCCGGCATGTCGCGCCGCGCAAGCGCGTCGTAGAAAGGCTGGTTCCAGCGATTGAGCAGAACCTGCCCGATCGAGCTCGCCACGATGACGGCGACGATGCCGATCGCTGCCCAAAGCAATTGTTTTCGCACTGGCGAGCTGGTCAGTGCCAATTTGATTGTTGCCAGCTGCTCACGCAGGCTGCTGGCCTCGATCGACGTGGCAAGCTTCTGGGCGCTGGCCTCGACATCCGGACGATCAGCCATGAGTGGATCCTTGCATTCGGAAGCGATGCTGAAACCCGGTCATAGAATCGACCGCGTATGCCTTCAATCGGGTAGCCAACCCATCCGCGACAGACAATGCATGTCGCGCAAAAGTGTGCAGCGGTTTTGCGATAACGACATGCATGAAACAACAACCTAAAGCGCGTCGTACGAGGCCGGTCTAATGCGACGCGCTTTTGGTGAGAAAAAGCCTGCGTCGGATCACGAACGCGTCATCCTGGCGGCGTCGGACGTCCGGCCCGCGACAGCCCGGCCAAGCGTCGGCGCGCCATGCGGCGAGAGAACCGGCACGAAGACGCGGCGGGACGCGCGCTGGGCAACCGGCACGCCTTGATAGAGCCGCTTCTGCGCCTCGACGACGATAACGCCAGAAAAGATCGGCCAGAAGCGCCGGCCGGCGCGTTCCAGCACATTATGGAACTGCATCATGAAACGTCGCGGCGACGGCGGGAAGAACAGCGCATCGGACCACGCCGCCGGCGTGAAATTCGCTTCGCGCAGCAATTCGGTCAGCTGGCCGCGCGAGAACGGCCGGCCATTGCCGAAAGGCGTATGCTCGAAGCGTGCCCAGACGCCGCGCCGGTTGGGCACGACGATGACGACACGGCCGGCCGGCGACAGCACCCGCCAGATCTCGTTCAGCGTCTCGCGCGGGTTCTCGACATGTTCGAGCGAATGGACGAGCAGCATGCGGTCGATGCAGGAATCAACCAGCGGCAGTTCCTCGTCGAAGACCAGGGCGGTCGCCGTCGGCCCGGTCGCCGGCCAGACCACCGCGCCCTGGGTTGCCGGCATGAAGGCAAAGACGCGCTCGGCATCGCTGCCGAAGCGCTCCAGCCACGGCAAGGTGTAGCCGAGGCCGACCAGCCGCTCGTTGGGCACGACGGCCCATATCGAGGACAGCGCCATAGTGATCGAGCGTTCGGCCAGGCGGCCGAGCGTGGTCGAATAAAACGAACGGAGATCGACAATGTCTGAATGCATGCGCGGAACGGTAGCTTCGAAGCAGTCCAAGTTCAACAAAGGCAGATGACATCGGCTGGCAGGCGCCCTATGTCTGCGGCAATAATGGGAGAGATGCGATGCCGGTCGAGATCGAACAATTCATGTGCCGCAGCGACAATTTCGGCGTGCTGGTGCACGACCCGAAAAGCGGCCAGACGGCGCTCATCGATGCGCCCGAGGAGGCGCCCATCCTGGCGGCGATCAAGCGCACCGGCTGGACCCCGACGATGATCCTGACCACTCACCACCATCTCGACCATGTCGAGGCCAATCTGGCGCTGAAGGAGCGTTTCAAGCTGCGCATTGTCGGGCCGGAAGCCGAAAAGGCGAAGATTCCCGGCATCGACGAAACTGTCGAGCAAGGCTCGGTCGTCCATCTCGGCGACGAGCGGATCGAGGTCATCGCCACGCCCGGCCATACCGCCGGCCATGTCACCTATCATCTGCCGGCGTCGAAAGTAGCATTCGCCGCCGACACGCTGTTTGCGCTCGGCTGTGGGCGGCTGCTCGAATGCAAGCCGCCGGTGATGTACGAATCCCTGAAGAAGCTCGCGGCGCTGCCGGCCGAGACGGTCGTCTATTGCGGCCATGAGTATACGCTGGCCAATGCCCGTTTCGCGCTCACCGTCGACCCGACCAATTCGGCGCTGAAAGAGCGTGCCGCCAAGGTCGAGGCGCTGCGCGCCGACGGCAAGCCGACGCTGCCGACGACGATCGGCGAGGAACTGTCGACCAATCCGTTCCTGCGCTGGCACGATCCGGCGATCCGCAGGCATCTCGGCCTGGAGAAGGCCTCCGACGCCGAAGTGTTCGCCGAGATCCGCAAGCGCAAGGACAATTTCTGAGCGGCGCCAGGAGCTAGGGTCATGACCAGTTCCGCCGAAATCATCGCCCTGCTCGGCCTGACGCCGCATCCGGAAGGCGGCTGGTATGCCGAGACCTTTCGCGACGGCGCGGCAGGCACGCGCGGCCATTCGACGGCGATCTATTTCCTCCTCGAGAAGGACCAATTGTCGGCCTGGCACCGGGTCAAGGACGCGGCCGAGGTCTGGCATTTCTATGACGGTGCACCGCTGGCGCTGTCGATACACCGAGAAGGCGGTCCCGTCATCGAGGAGATCCTCGGTACGGCGCTTGCCGCGGGCGAGCGGCCGCAGATCGTCGTGCCGGCAGGCTGGTGGCAGTCGGCACGCAGCCTCGGCGAATGGACCCTGGTCGGCTGCACCGTGGCGCCGGGTTTCGATTTCTCCGCCTTCGAACTCGCCGAACCAGGCTGGCTGCCGGGAACGCCCTAGGCACCTAGCCCAGCAGCAAACCCAGCGTGATCGCCAGCTGGCCGGCATAATACAGCGCCCAGACCCCATGGCGCACCCAAATGCGGTGCGCCGAGATGGCGGGCAGCAGGAACTTTTCCGCGGCGTGCAGCCCGTCGGACAGCATGAGCAGGATGACGCCGCCGACGACCCAGACGCTGTTCAGGGTGAGCGCCGCAATGCCCATGCCAAGCTGCGCCGCGGCATGGATGCCAATCGGCAAACGCAAGGCCGGGCCGATGCGGCGCCAGAGCGCGAAAATCATCGCCAGCGCCAACACGGCCATCGCCAGGGCAATAATTCCTCGCCACGGTTCGGCCGAGAGCAGCCCGAGGCCGCTGCCGGCGCGCAGGAACAGCACGACGTAAAGCACATGCGCGGCAAGAAAACTGGCCGTGCCGCCAAGAAATGCCTTCTCGCCGTCGCGCGACAGGAAGGCGTCGCCGACGGCGCTGAGCGCCAGCGCGGCGACGAGCAGCCATGGGCCGCCCTGCTGCGCGACCAGCACCGCCAGCATCGCCACCGCCAATGTCCTTGCCGCCGACCGCGAAAGGCGCGGCGGCATGCCGAGGCTGAACGCGTAAATCACCGCCGCCGCCAGCGAAAACAGCAGCGTCGCATTGGCATTGGCATCGATGCCGCCGGAAAACGGCATCACGCGTTTGCCTCGCTCGCGGCCCTCTTGCGCAGCAACAGCGATTTCGCCGCCAGTGCCGCGCCGCCGGTGATCAGCACGCAGGCGGCGAGGATGCGCCATGACGGCTCGGCGAAGCCGGCGGTGATCAGCACCAGGGTGGACAGCAGCGGCGCGGCATAGCTCGCCGCCCCCAGCACCTGGATGTTGCCGCGCTTGACGCCGATGTCCCAGGCATAGAACGCCGCCCCCACCGGCATCAGACCGAGGCCGAGCACGGCCAGCCACTGGCCGGCGCCGTTGGGCAGCACCGTTTCTTCCAGCAACAGATGGCAGACCAGCGAAAGGGCCGCGGTGGCGGCGCAGAACCAGGTGACGATGCTGGTCGGCACCGACGGGAAGCGCCGCGACAACAGCGAATAGGACGACCACAGCACCGCGCAGACGCCGGCCATTGCATAGCCGAAGGCATAACGCGCATCGAAGGCAAGCCCGCCGCCCTTGGTGACGATCAGGACCGTGCCGGCAAGGCCGAGCAGCGCGCCGGCGACGTGGTTCCAGGCCAGCCGCTCGCCCGGCATCAGCGCCGACCCCAGCACGATCAGCAGCGGCCACAGATAGGCGATCAGGCTGGCCTCGACGGCCGGCGCATTGCGCAGCGCGGTGAAATAGAAGAAGTGGTAGCCGAACAGGCCGGCAATGCCGATCGCCCAAACCTGGCGCGGTATCTTCGCGGCGCCATCAGCTGCCGGCATGAACAGCCGGGCAACCAGCCCGACGCAAGTGCCGATCGTAAAGGTGATTGCCGAAAGCAGGAACGGCGGCACGGCGCCCGAAGCATCCGTAAGCAGCGCCAGCAGCGCCCACATGGCGACCGCGGAGAAGCCGATCAGTGTTGCGCGCGCCATACCGGTCGCCCCCTGCCCATCGTTGGCGGCGCACCGTCACGCCTATTCGTTTGCTTCGAACCGCTCCGCGCTGATCGTCAACGGGCCGATTTGCGTGCTGACCGTGGCGCGGATCGGCGCATATACGCCGCTTTGGCCGACCGGTGCAAACGTCACCATGATGCGGCTGCGTTTCTTCAGGTAGTTTAGCGCCTTGCGGTTCTTGCGGTAACCGGCCACCGGCTCGAAGCCCAGCCTGCAGGTGACCGTATCGCCCTTGTAGCCGGCCACCGAGATCGACCCTTTGGACTCGTAGGTCAGTTTCAGATCGGCACGCATTTCGCCGTCATAGAGCTTCACCGTGCGCCCGCAGACCTGGTCGAGGCTGTCGGCATGGATGACGGTGGCGGCCATCGGATCGAGGACCGATACGAGATGGCTGCCGGCCAGCGGTATCCAATTCTCGGGATTGCGCTTCTTCGGCTCAGGCACGACCTTGGTCGAGGTGACGACGCCGTTGGCAAACTGGATGTCGATCATCGATGCCTTCTTGCCGGACGTGTAGTCGGCGTGGAACGCTTGCGGCTGCAACTGCTTGCCCGAAATCTTGCCCTTCGACGAGATCGTGCCTCGCGTATCGTCGAACAAAGTGGCGAGCCCGGCGGCGGAAACGCTGCCCTCGATCGAATAGCTGTCACCCTCGTACTGGCTGGAGAATTTCGCCTTGGCCACGGAGAGGCCGAGGAACGACACCGAATATTCGCCCGTGAAGGATTGCGGCTCAGCGGCCGAAGCCGTTGTCGGCGGCGCGACGGCCATCAGCACGACCAGGGCATGGAGGAAAGAACGAGGCATGGCGGGTCCTTGATTGTCGACCGGACGGGGCGGCTCCGGTCTGGCATGTCCCTGTGCGACCGCTTATAGGCTGAATTCCGGCCTTAATGTGAAAGGCGCCGTCGGCAGGCAACGTTGGGGCTGGTCGACAGCCAAAATAAAAAACCCGCCTCGGCGGGCGGGTCGTTGGAGCCAATTAGCACCATACCGAAATTAGTAGCATAGCTGCCGGCACAAAGCAAGAACAAAATGTGGCCACCTGGAAAATCGCTACAGGTTTGCGCAGCCCCTCATCGCCCTGCCGGGCACTTCTCCCCGTATAGGGACGGGGAGAAGGTCGCCTTGCAAAGGGTTTCGCCAATTTGCGAAGTTGCAGAAGCGCCGAGCCTGCGGCCAAGCCCCTTCTCCCCGTCACTATACGGGGAGAAGGTGCCGGCAGGCGGATGAGGGGCAGCGCCGGCATCGGTCATCTTTTGATTGATTCCCTTGGCACTAACCAACCCCAAGCTTGACGCCTCGGCGAAATGCAACTATGGAACGCCAACTTTTTCCATAAGGCCGCCTGACCGAAACCGCGCGCCACCCGGCGCGGGTCGAATGTTTGGCCAGGACCGAGAACCGAAGGTTAGAACCATGTCCCGCACCTGCGAACTCACTGCCAAGGCAGTCATGTCCGGCAACAATGTGAGCCACGCCAACAACAAGACCAAGCGTCGCTTCCTGCCCAATCTCGTCAATGTGACGCTGATCTCGGAAGCGCTGAACCAGAACGTGCGCCTGCGCATTTCGGCCAACGCGCTGCGTTCGGTCGAGCATCGCGGCGGCCTCGACGCCTTCCTGGCCAAGGCCGATGCCAAGGAATTGTCGCAGCGCGCCCGCCTGTTGAAGAAGCAGATCGCCAAGAAGCTCGCCGAGCAGCCGGCCGCCTGAGTTTTTCGGCGGCAGCCGCCTTCCAGGGCGTGGTCCGAACTCCGGATCGCGTTCCGCTGGTTCCATTACCCAGGATAAAAAAATGATTTTCCTCTCGCGGTACCTGCCCTTCGTGGCGGCCATGGCGCTCGTCGTCGTGGCCTCGAACATCCTCGTGCAGTTCCCGATGCAAGGCGCAATCGGCGGGCTGTCGCTGGCCGACATCCTGACCTGGGGCGCCTTCACCTATCCGTTCTCCTTCCTGGTCACCGATCTCGCCAACCGCCGCTATGGGCCGGCGGTGGCGCGCAGGATCGTCTTTGTCGGCTTCATGACAGCGGTGATCTGCTCGATCGTCATCCCACCGCTGCTGTTTCGCCATGGCCTGATCGAATTCGAGACCGCCGCCGACCGGCTGGTGCGCATTGCCGCGGCGTCGGGTGCCGCCTTCCTCACCGCGCAGTTGCTTGACGTCACCGTGTTCAACCGGCTGCGCCGGCAGAGCTGGTGGCGCGCACCGATCGTCGGCACGCTGGTCGGCTCCGTTTTCGATACGGTGGTGTTTTTCACCGTCGCCTTCGCGGCGGCGTTCGCCTTCGCCGGGCCCAACGACGGCTTTGCGCTGGAAACCGCGCCGCTGATGGGCGTGCTGCCGGTCGAGACGATGCGCTGGGTCTCCTGGGCGCTCGGCGATCTCAGCGTCAAGCTGATCATAGCGGTGGTGGCGCTGATCCCCTACCGGCTGCTTGCCGCCCGCTGGAGCCAGCCGGCACTGGCAGCATGATCCCGAACCAAAGGTCCGCGTTAGCGAAAAGTGGGAACCGGTTTTCGGACAAGATCATGCTCAAAGACTATCGAGCATGATCCCCTGGCTTCAACTGGACTCGGCAAAAACGCCTGACGGCGGACAGGAACTCCGCCTGAAGCGGCGCGGCGGCGAATTCTCGATCATGCTTGGCGCGAACGAGCTGATGAACAGCCGGCTCAGCGGTTCCGAAGAGGCGCTGGCGAAACTGTCCTGCCAAAGGATTGCCGGCCGCCGGACCCCAAACATCCTGATCGGCGGCCTCGGCATGGGCTTTACCTTGCGCGCGGCGCTGGCCGAGCTTGCCGACAACGCCCAGGTCACCGTTGCCGAACTGGTGCCGGCGGTCGTGATTTGGGCGCGCGGCCCGATGGCCGAGCTGTTCGGCGGCTGCCTTGACGACCCGCGCGTCAGCATTCGTGAGGCCGATGTCGGTCAGCTCATCCGATCGCAAGCTTCGGCCTGGGACGCGATCCTGCTCGATATCGACAACGGCCCCGAGGGCATCGTCTACAAGGCCAACGATGCGCTCTACAGCGCAGCCGGCCTGATCAGCGCGAGAGCAGCTCTCAAGCCCGGCGGTGTGCTGGCGGTCTGGTCGCAGGGCCCTGACGCAGGTTTCACCCGAAGGCTCAAGCAGGCCGGCTTCACGGTCGAGGAGGTCAAGGTGCGGGCTCACGGCAAGCGCGGCGCCCGGCACGTCATCTGGCTCGCGAGCAAAGGGCAATAGACCCCTCGCAATCCGGGCGGCCTTGTTGGACGCCGCCCGGTACGCCGACGAGCCTCTACTTCGCTTTCTGAAGCTCGGCGGCGAGCGCCTGCAGCAGCCCGCGTGTGCCCTCCTCGCGCCCTTGCGCTGAATCGACGCCATCGAAGAACGCACCCTGTTCGGTATAGGTCAGGCGGGTGCCCTCGCCGGAAGGTGCAAGCTCGACCGTGGTGAGCGACGCCGACAGCGGCTGCGCCCCGACCGCCATCCGGTATGAAAATACGATGCGCCGGTCAGGGACGATGTCCTGGAACTGCGCATCGAGCCTGATCTCCGGGCCGCCCTGGTAGCTGAACCGCGAAACCTCGCTGCCGCCGACACGGAAATCGAAGGTGAATTCGGCGATGGTGAAGCCGTCGCCTTCGACGCGCCAACGCCGCACCGTCGCCTTGTCGGCAAAGGCGAGGAAGACGCGTTCGCGCGATTGCGGGTAGGTCCGCTCGATCGTGAAGCTTGAATGGATGACGGACTGGTCGTTCACGGGGGCAATCTGGTTCATTTCTTTTCGTCCTTTTCCTGGTCGTGGGGTGTTGCGTCCGGTTGGTCAGTCTCCGCCAGGATCTGGCCGAGACGGTCGAGCTGGCGTTCGGCCGGTGTACGGCGCGCGGCGATCCAGTCGGCGAGCGGGGCTAGCCCGCCGGGCTCGATCCGGCAGGTGCGCACGCGTCCGACCTTCTCGCTGCGGATCAGCCCGCACGCTTCCAGCGCCTGGAGATGCTGGAGTACGGCAGCGAAGGTCATGCCGAACGGCTCCGCCAACTGGCTGACGGTGGCTGGCCCGCGGCTCAGCCTTTCCAGGATTGCCCGGCGCTTCGGCTCGGCAAGAGCCCGCAGGATGCTGTCGATCTCGGAATACTTAAGCATGGACTTGAGTATTTCGCCGATGACGCAATTGTCAAGTCACGACTAAAGTATTTTTTCGGATGGTGAGAGCCGGCTGGAAAACCCGCGACGCGGGTCATTGCCAGGGGAAATTGGCTGCGCTGCAAAACGGCGCGGAAATACCAGCGATGCTGTCAGCCAGCAGGCCTGTCGCGCGTCAATCCTCGTGCAGCACAAATTCCAGGTAAAGATTGCGCTGCAGGATCGAGTGGTTGTCATCGGACATCAGCGACACGATCAGCGCGCCATCGTCGCGGGTCCAGACGTCGAGCGCTTCCATGTTGTCGATCTGGTAGCCCATGTCGGCTTCGAGCAGCACCGGCCCGTCGGCGACGGCGCCCTTCTCGACGCTTTCGCCATAGATGCGCCGCAGCCGCATCTTGACGCCGCCGGCCATCGAAAAACTGCGCTCCAGAAGCAACAGGTCGCCGTCCGGCAGGAAGGCGCCGTCGGTGATGTCGAAATCGCCATTGCGCTTGACGGTGAAGACGCCCTTGTGCGGCCCTTCGATGATCGCGGCAAAGATGTTGCCGGCCTTGTCGAGGCTCTTTTCCGACACCACGACCAGTCCGCCCGCGTGCTGCCCGTTGGGGTTGGCGCGGGTGACGGTCTCAAAGCCGCGATTGCGGCGAAGTTCCCAGGCTGGAATCAGGAAGTCCAATTGCCTGAACGGCGCCTTCATGCCGTCCGGATCGATCTTGAACTCTGCGATACGGTGATCGCCCTCGAAACCGACCGTGGCAATGCCGTCCTTCACCGCGAGGCCTTCGGCATCGACCGCCCATTTCTCGTCGATCGGCTGACCGGCCGAATCGACCATCTGCTGCATGCGAAAATTCTGGATGCCGGAAGGCCGCTTCTCGGCATCGTGGACGAGGGTGCCGAAGAACCAGAAGCCGGTGTCGGCGACGCCGATGAAATCGCTGCCGGGCTCGAGGAACCGAAGTGCCGACAGCGCGCCGAAATCGCGCGTCGACGAGGTCATTTCGAGCCCGCCGATGAATTCGAGCGGCCCGAACTGTTTGTCCGGCCGGCCGATGTGGAATTCGCTGATCGGCCGTGCCGTGATTTCGGCCGGCTCGACCGAGGCCGGGCCGGCAGCGACAGCTGGCGCCAAACTGATGCCTAACAACGCAATGGCGGCCAAAAGCTTCTGCCAAAAGCCGCCGCGGGAAAAAATCATCCGGCGCGCCGCATGCCGCCGCGCCGCGTGTCGCGCACGGTTTCCTCGGCGAACAGCGAGGCCAGCTGCTCGGTCATGGCGCCGGCCAGTTCTTCGGCATCGACGATGGTGACGGCGCGGCGATAGTAGCGGGTGACGTCGTGGCCGATGCCGATGGCCAAAAGCTCGACCGGCGAGCGCGTCTCGATGAGTTCGATGATGGCCCGCAGATGCCGCTCGAGATAATTGCCGGGGTTGACCGACAGCGTCGAATCGTCGACCGGCGCGCCGTCGGAGATCATCATCAGGATCTTGCGCTGCTCCGGCCGCGCGATCAGCCGGTTGTGCGCCCACAGCAGCGCCTCGCCGTCGATGTTTTCCTTGAGCAGGCCCTCGCGCATCATCAGGCCGAGATTGCGGCGCGCCCGCCGCCACGGATGGTCGGCGGATTTGTATATGATGTGGCGCAGATCGTTGAGCCGGCCGGGGTTCGGCGGCTTGCCTTCCTTCAGCCATTTCTCGCGCGCCTGTCCGCCCTTCCAGGCGCGGGTGGTGAAGCCGAGGATTTCGACCGAGACGCCGCAGCGTTCCAGCGTGCGCGCCAGGATGTCGGCGCAGGTCGCGGCGACGGTGATCGGCCGGCCGCGCATCGAACCCGAATTGTCGAGCACCAGCGACACCACCGTGTCGCGGAATTTGGTATCACGCTCCTGTTTGAAGGACAGCGGCTGCATCGGGTCGATGACGACGCGCGCCAGCCGTGCCGGATCGAGATAGCCTTCTTCGAGGTCGAAATCCCAGGAGCGGTTCTGCTGCGCCATCAGGCGGCGCTGCAGCCGGTTGGCCAGCCGCCCGACGACGCCGGAAAGGTTGGCGAGCTGCTTGTCGAGGAAGGCGCGCAGCCGGTCGAGCTCCTCCTCCTCGCACAGTTCCTCCGCACCTACGGTCTCGTCGAAGGCGGTCGTGAAGACCTTGTAGTCGATCTCTTTCGGCAGATTGGTGAAGGGATTGTCGTTGCGGCGCGCCTCGCCCGGCGTCTCCGCATCGGCGTCGTCATCGTCGGAGAGATCCTCGGCGGTGGCGTCGGAGGCTTCCGTCTCGGCCGATTGCTCGTCGTCCGACGATGCCTCGGTATCCTCGGATTGCGACTGCTCGGAGCCCGAATCGTCTTCGCCGCCCTCCTCGCTCTGCTCCTCGCCTTGCGGCTGGTTTTCGTCGTTGTCCTCGGAGTCTTCCGTCTCCTGGTCATCGCCGAGCTCCTCGGCCATTTCCATGGAGGCGAGCATCTCGCGCACGACGCGGGCGAACGCCTGCTGGTCATCGAGCTTTGCCGACAGCCCGTCGAGGTCGGCACTGGCTTTTTCCTCGACCCAGGGGCGCCAGAGATCGACCAGCCGTTCGCCGCTCTTCGGCACAGTGCGGCCGGTCAGCTTTTCGCGCACCATCAGCGCCAGCGCTTCCTCGATCGGCGCGTCGGCCTTGTCCTTGACGTCGACGAGGTTGGCCCTGGCGTATTTGTCCTCGAGCATCGAGCCGATATTGTCGGCGACGCCCTGCATGGCGCGGCTGCCGATCGCCTCCACCCGGGCCTGCTCTACCGCGTCATAGATGGCGCGGGCCTGTTTGCCTTCCGGGGCCAGCCTGGTGTGGATGCGCGCATCGTGGCAGGCGCGCTTCAGCGCCATGGAATCGCCGAGCCCGCGGGTGATGGCGATGTCCGCCTTCGATGCCTTCTTCGGCAGTTCCGGCAGCCGGGCGCGGCTGCCGGCCAGTGCCGGCCGATCCTTGGCGAAGCCGACCTCGAGATCCTTGTCGCCGGCGATGGCGCGCATGCAGACGGTAACCGCGCGCTTGAAGCTGTCGTTCTCAGCGCCGGTCTTGGATTTGTTTCGCGTATTGTCGCCCGGACCCGCCATCGAGACTCTGCTTAGCCCAGCACCACATTGGCAGCCGATTCCGGCAGATCTTCGCCGAAGGCGCGCTGGTAGAATTCGGCGACGAGCGAGCGTTCGAGCTCGTCGCATTTGTTGAGGAAGGTCAGCCGGAATGCCATGCCGATATTGCCGAAGATTTCGGCATTCTCGGCCCAGGTGATAACCGTGCGCGGGCTCATCACAGTCGACAGGTCGCCGTTGATGAAGGCCGAGCGCGTCATGTCGGCGACGCGGACCATCTTGTTGACGATCTCCTTGCCCTTGCCGTCACGGTAATGCTTGGCCTTGGCCAGCACGATGTTCACTTCATTGTCGTGCGGCAAATAGTTTAGCGTGGTGACGATCGACCAGCGGTCCATCTGCGCCTGGTTGATCTGCTGGGTGCCGTGGTAAAGGCCGGTGGTATCGCCGAGGCCGACCGTGTTGGCGGTCGAAAACAGCCGGAACGCCGGGTGCGGGCGGATGACCCGGCTCTGGTCGAGCAGCGTCAGCCGGCCCGACGATTCCAGCACGCGCTGGATGACGAACATCACGTCCGGGCGGCCGGCATCGTACTCGTCGAAGCACAGTGCGACATTGTGCTGATAGGCCCAGGGCAGGATGCCGTCGCGGAATTCGGTGATCTGCAGCCCGTCCTTGACGACGATGGCGTCCTTGCCGACGAGGTCGATACGGCTGACATGGCTGTCGAGGTTGACGCGCACGCAAGGCCAGTTGAGCCGGGCGGCGACCTGCTCGATATGCGTCGACTTGCCGGTCCCGTGATAGCCCGACACCATGACCCGACGGTTGTAGGCAAAGCCGGCGAGGATCGCCATGGTCGTGTTCTTGTCGAACAGGTAGTCCGGGTCGATGTCGGGGACATGCTCGCTCGTCACCGCATAGGCCGGCACCACCATCTTGGAGTCGAAGCCGAATGTCTCCTTCACCGACACCGTGGTGTCGGGCAGGTTGGCGATGTCGCGATCGACCTTGTTCATCTCTATCAACGTCTCCACAAGCGAAACGCCGCGTTTCGCCGGCAATCGATTTTGTTCGGGGGCGGTCTTAGAGCCTTTTCCAACCTTATGAAAGTTGGAAAACGACACGAACCGTAAGGTCGCTCAGCACAAACCTGCCTGCTTGAGCACGCGATACGCCTGGAGCACATCGCGGAACCGGTCTTCCGAACCTCTGTCGCCGCCATTCGCATCCGGATGGTGGCGTTTCACAAGTTCCTTATAGCGCGCCTTGATATCCTTGCCAGTTGCCTTTGTATCAAGGCCAAGCGTCTCCAGTGCCTTGGCCTCAAGCGGCTTGGCCTTGCGCTCGCGTGCTTCGCGCGGGTCCTTCGGGCCTTTGAACAGGTCGAACGGATCGCGCATGCGATTGTAGTAGCCGGCGCGACCGGAGCGCGCCTGGGCAAAGTCCGGCGAGGAGCGGGTCGATGCGCCGTTGACGCCCATTTTCCAGGTCGGCCGGTGGCCGGTCATGGCTTCCTTCTGGAAGCGGGCGATCTCGGTGTCGGGAACGCCCGAGAAATAATTGAAGCCTTTGTTGTACTCGCGCACATGGTCGAAGCAGAACTGGAAATACTCGCCTTCCTTCATCCGTCCGACCGGGGCACGGTGGGTACCGGCCTCCTTGCAGCCATCCCACTGGCAGATCGGCGAACGCGACTTCAGCTCCGCGTCCTTCTCCGGGCGGATGCGAATCTTCTCGAAATATTTTGGGTACGGCTTCATCTCACCCATTTATGGGCTGTTCGCGGATGCGAAACAAGAATTGACATTTTCGCGATGATCGCCCTAACCGCTGAATCGCGGCATAAAACCGGCGAATTGCGAATTTTGTGCGATGACATAGATGTGGTGAAGGGAAGCGGCGATGTCCATACAGGCAACGATGGAAGACAAGCTGAAAAAGGCGTTTTCGCCGGAACGGCTGGCCGTCATCAACGAAAGCCATCTCCATGCCGGCCATCATCATGTGGATTCCGGCCATCACGCCACCTTCGACGGCGCCGGCGAGACGCATTTCCGCGTCCGCATCGTCGCGCCAGCCTTTGCCGGCATGAGCCGCGTCGAACGTCACCGCGCCGTCAACGATCTGCTGGCCGAGGAATTGAAATCCGGCGTGCATGCCCTAGCGATCGAGCCGGCGGCGCCCGGCGAAAAGACCCGCTGGTAAATTTCAGCCGAGGCTCGCCCTCAGGAAAGCCATCACCGCTGCGGTCAATGCATCGCCCTCGGTGCCGAAGTCGCGATTGATCGACATGTGCGAATAGGCGCTGCCGTCGAACAGTGTGACCCTGGTTCCGGTGGCGCGCAGACGCCCGGCGAAGGCCTGCGCGTCCGCCGCGCGGGCTTTCGCCCGCGAATGGGCGATGAAGGTCGGCGGGTGCTTGCGCCCTTCCACATAGGTGACAGGCGACAGCGCGCGCCACTGTGCCGGATCGGGAAAGGCGCGGGCATAGACCCCTGCCATGCCGCCGCTTCTGGCCAGCGCCTCCAGATCGTAGGCCCTGGTGTCGTCGAGAACCAGCGCCGCGACGCCGGGCAGGCCGCCGCGCAGCCCGGTCAATGCGACGAGATGGCAGCCGGCCGAATGGCCCATGGCGACGATCCGGTCCGGATCGCCGCCATGCCTGGCGATGTTGGCGCGGACGTAACGATAGGCCAGTTCGACATCTGCCGCCTGGGTGGCGACGTCGGCTTCAGGCAGCATCCGGTAGTCGATCGAGACGAAGCCGAAGCCATTGTCGAGCAGGAAACCAGGCTTGGAATTGACATTGTTGCGGTTGCCGACCCGCCAGGCGCCGCCATGGACGAAGAAGACGACCGGCAGGCCGCCTGCGCCATCGCGGGAATAGATATCGAGCTTGGCCGGCCCATAGTCGAAGGTTTCGGGCGACGGCGAACGCAGCCGCAATGCCGCCGCCTGTCCCGGCAGCAGCGCCGCCATCGACGCCAGAAGCAGGCTTCGCCGATCGATCGTCATCACCTCCTGACTGCCCACGGCTGCCACAAGGTGCGCACTGTCATTCTCCAAGCATCGCCGGCTTGATCCTCAGCCGCGCGATACGGTTCTTGTCGCGCTTCATGACGACGAAGCGCTTGCCGTGAAACGTGAAGGCCTGCTTTTCGTCCGGGATCGACTGCGCCTCGTGGATGACAAGGCCGGCGATGGTGGTGGCTTCCTCGTCCGGCAGGTTCCAGTCGAGCGCCCGATTAAGGTCGCGGATCGGCACCGTGCCGTCGACGACGACGGAGCCGTCGGCCTCCTGCTTGACGCCCTGGATGTCGATGTCGTGCTCGTCGGCGATCTCGCCGACGATCTCCTCGATGATGTCTTCCAGCGTCACCAGCCCTTCGACCTCGCCATATTCGTCGACGACGATGGCGAAATGCGCCTTGCGGCGCAGGAAGGCATTGAGCTGCTCCTGAAGCGTCGTGGTGTCGGGCACGAACCACGGTTTCGACGCGATCTTCATCACGTCGATCCTGGAAAAATCGTTGCCGACCTCGTTCAGCGCGCGCAGCAGATCCTTCGCGTGCAGCACGCCGACAATGTTGTCGAGCGAACCCTTCCACAACGGCATGCGGGTGTGCGGGCTCTGCAGGATCTCGCGCACCACCGCTTCGGGCGGGTCGTCGGCGTTGACGGAGCGCATATTGGTGCGGTGGACCATGACGTCCGACACTTCGAGCTCCTCGAGGTCGAACAGGCCGCCGATGCGGGCGCGGTCCTCGCGCACCACCTGGCCGTCGCGGCGGAAATCGTCGACGGCGCCGCGCAGTTCCTCGCGCGCCGAGCGCTGCGGCTCCATGCGTTGCAGCTCGTAGCCGAAGGCGGCGAGCAGGCGCCGGCGCAAGACGAAGCCCAGCAGGCCGAGGCCGGCGAGCACGGCAGCCGCGATCCAGCCGGCCTGGCTCATCCCGGGCGGCTTTCCTGCCGACCCGGATGGTTCTCCCGGAGGAACGCCAGCACTTCCGAGGGCGGCACATCCCGGGCGATAAAGGCCTGGC
The DNA here is from genome assembly GCF_040318885.1 of Mesorhizobium sp. M0998. NCBI lineage: Bacteria > Pseudomonadati > Pseudomonadota > Alphaproteobacteria > Hyphomicrobiales > Phyllobacteriaceae > Mesorhizobium > Mesorhizobium sp. M0998. The sequence goes on along the minus strand of NZ_JAMYND010000010.1, from coordinate 89,440 downwards.
CGATGCCGCGCGTCAGGATGAAGGTCAGCGCGCCGCGCGACACCTTCTTGTCCTGGGTGATGAAGGAGAACAGCGTCTCGGCGTCGGGCAGTTCGCCTGGAATGTCGGCCATGCGCCAGGGCAGACCGACGGCGCGAAGATGCGCCTCGACACGCGCCGCGTCGTCGGGGCTCGCCAAATTGAGCCTTGACGAAAAGCGGTGCGCCAGCGCCATGCCGATGGCGACGCCCTCGCCATGCACGAGCCTTGCGCCGTCATAGCCGGTCGCCGCCTCCAGCGCATGACCGAAGGTGTGGCCGAGATTGAGCAACGCGCGGTCGCCGGTCTCGAACTCGTCGCGGGCAACGACGTCGGCCTTGGCACGACAGGCCTCGGCGATGGCCGCAGCCCGCTCCGGCCCGCCGGCAAACACTTGACGCCAGTTTTCTTCCAGCCAGGCGAAAAACTCGGGCCGGTCGATCAGCCCGTATTTGGCCAGTTCGGCATAGCCGGCGCGAAACTCGCGGATCGGCAGCGTGTCGAGCACTTCGGTGTCGGCCAGCACCAGCCTGGGCTGGTGGAATACCCCGACCAGGTTCTTGCCGCGCTTGCTGTTGATGCCGGTCTTGCCGCCGACGGAGGAATCGACCTGCGCCAGCAGCGAGGTCGGAACCTGCACGAAGTTCATGCCGCGCCGCGCGATGCCGGCGGCAAAGCCGGCGAGGTCGCCGACGACGCCGCCGCCGAGCGCGATGACGACGTCGCCGCGCTCCAGCTTGGCGGCCAGCACGCCGTCGACCACCTCTTCGAGATGCGCAAAGCTCTTGGTCTTTTCGCCTGGCGGCAACGTGATGACGGCATGTTGGATGCCACCGCTTGCCAGGCCGGCCGCAAGCGTCGCGAGATGCGCGGCCGCGACGTTTTCGTCGGTGACGACCGCCGCCCGCGTCCCCGGCAGACGGCGCGAAATCTCGGCGCCGGCGCGTGACAGCAGGCCGGGACCGATCAAAATATCGTAGGCACGCTCGCCAAGCCCGACTTCGACAGAGACCGTTGCATCAGCGCTCACGACCGCACCTCGTCAATGTCGGCAACGCCGAGATGGCCGCGCAGCGCGTCCACCACTTCGGCGGCAATGATCTCCTTCCGGTCGTCGCGGGTCGGCACGACGACGTCGGCCGCGGCATAAACCGGGTAGCGTTCCGCCATCAGCCGTTCCAGCACGGCGCGTGGATCGGCGCTTTTCAGCAGCGGCCGGTTCTGTTTCTTGGAAACGCGCTCCATCAACAGGTCGATCTCGGCTTTCAGCCAAACCGAAACGCCATGGCTGGCGATCGCCTCGCGCGTCTGCGCGTTCATGAAGGCGCCGCCGCCGGTCGACAGCACCTGCGGCCCGTGCTCCAGCACACGCAGGATGACGCGCTGCTCCAGTGCCCGGAACTCCGCCTCGCCATAGCGCTCGAACAGGTCCGGGACGCTCATGCGCGAAACAGTTTCGATCTCCTGGTCGCTGTCGATGAAGGGCAGTGCCAGCATCGCCGCCACCTTGCGGCCGATCGCCGTCTTGCCGGCGCCCATCAGCCCGACAAAGACGATGGAACGGCCGCCCAGCCGGCCGAGCAGCGCGGCATGGCTCTCGCCCGGAGGATTTGCTGGTAGCGCGTTCATGCTTCTAGGGCCTCTTTGGCGGCGTATCGACATCAAAAGCCTGTTTGCGTCAAGCGCGGCGCAACCGGGACTATGGGCTTCACCCTTGAATTGGCCGGATTGGCGTCTCATAAGGGCACAGGGTTGGAAATGCAGAATAAGACGACGGGCGAAAATTAATGCCAACACTGTTTCGCTTTGTCGTGACGCTCGCGATTCTGGCCGGCATTGTCTATGGCGCGATGTTCGCCCTGGTCATGTTCGTCGAGCCGAGGAAGGCGGAAATGAGCGTGCGTATCCCTCCGGAAAAGCTCAATCCCAAAAAATGAACAGCGCCGCTCGCATCGAAGCCTTCCTGGAGATGATGAGCGCCGAGCGCGGCGCCGCCGAAAACACGCTTTCCTCCTATCGCCGCGACCTCGAAGACGCTTCCGCCGGGATCGGCGGTGGGCTTGCCGCTGCCACCAGCGCCGATATCCGTGCCTATCTCGACGACATCGCCGCGCGCGGCTTTGCCGCCACCTCGCAGGCGCGCAAATTGTCGGCGATCCGGCAGTTCTTCAAGTTCCTCTATGCCGAGGGCCTGCGCGGCGACGATCCGACCGGCACGCTGGGCAGTCCGAGGAAAGGCCGGCCGCTGCCCAAGACGATGAGCGAGGCCGATACCGGCCGGCTGCTCGACCGTGCCGCGCAGGAGGCAATGGACCCCTCCCTGCATGACGGCGACAGCCTGGCGGCGCTGCGCCTGCACGCGCTGGTCGAGGTGCTCTACGCCACCGGCTTGCGCGTTTCGGAGCTGGTCGGCCTTCCCGTGACGGTGGCGCAGCGCGACGACCGCTTCTTCATGGTCCGCGGCAAGGGCAACAAGGAACGCATGGTGCCGCTGTCGGCCAAGGCGCGCACGGCGATGCGGACCTGGCTTGCCGCCCGGGCGGCGGTGCCGGCTCTTGCCGACAGCCCGTTCCTGTTTCCGGCCGCCGCCGACAGCGGCTATCTCTCGAGACAGGTCTTTGCCCGCGAGCTGAAAGGGCTTGCCGCGCGGGCCGGCATTGCCGCGGCGAAGATATCGCCGCATGTGCTGCGCCATGCTTTCGCCAGCCATCTCTTGCAGAACGGCGCCGATCTCAGGGCCGTGCAGCAGCTGCTCGGCCATGCCGATATTTCAACCACGCAGATATACACGCATGTGCTGGAGGAGCGGCTGGTGCGTCTGGTCAACGATCATCATCCGCTTGCCGACTAGGCGTCATGTCGCTATGTGAGAACGACGCTCCACCGCGCCCAGCCTGCATTTTCGGGCTTGCGTCAGTCATTGCCTTCCGACTTGCCGGTTCGCCCAAGAATGTACAATTACCTCGATTTCGAAAAGCCTGTGCAGGATCTCGAAGGCAAGATCCTTGAGCTGAAGAAGCTTGCCGAGAACGGCGAGGCGGTCGACGTCGGCGATGAGATCGCACGTCTCGAGAAGCGCTCGCGCGATGCGCTGCGCGACGCCTACAAGGCGCTGACGCCATGGCAGAAGGTGCAGGTGGCGCGCCATCCGGACAGGCCGCATTGCATCGACTACATCAAGGGCCTGCTTACCGATTTCACGCCGCTTGCCGGCGACCGCAATTTCGGCGAGGACCAGGCGATCGTCGGCGGCTTCGCCCGCTTTCGCGGCGAGCCGGTGGCGATCATCGGCCAGGAGAAGGGTTCCGATACGGCAAGCCGGCTGAAGCATAATTTCGGCTCGGTGCGGCCGGAGGGCTACCGCAAGGCGGTGCGGCTGATGGAACTCGCCGACCGCTTCCAGATCCCGCTGCTGACGCTGGTCGACACGGCCGGCGCCTATCCCGGCGTCAACGCCGAAGAGCGCGGCCAGGCGGAAGCCATCGCCCGCTCGACCTCGGCCTGCCTTGGCCTGAAGGTGCCGTCGATCTCGGTGGTGATCGGCGAAGGCGGCTCGGGCGGCGCTATAGCGATCGCCACCGCCAACCGCGTCTACATGCTCGAACACGCCATCTATTCGGTGATCTCGCCGGAGGGCGCCGCCTCGATCCTGTGGCGCGATACCACGCGGTCCAAGGATGCTGCGACCAATATGAAGATCACGGCGCAGGACCTGCTGGAGCTGAAGATCATCGACGCCATCATCGCCGAGCCGCTCGGCGGTGCCCATCGCGCCCCCGAAACGGTGATCGCCGCCACCGGCGACCTCATCGCCAGGACGATGAAGGAATTCTCCGGCGCCAACACCGACTTCCGCGAGCATCGCCGCGAGAAATACCTGGCGATGGGCCGCAATCTGTAACCAACGCAGGCACGCGGCCTGAAATGTGGCGGCGTGAACCAGTTTCGCCACAAAAATGCCGCTGCATTCGGCTCAGTGAGCTTAACGCAAGGGGACGCGCCGCATGCTTGCGGTAAGGAATTTTCAAGGTTAACGGGCTTAAGGTCCGTCAGCGGTCGGTTTAGCAGCTGCGGCATCCGCGGCGCAGAGATGAAGACGATAGCCATATCCATGTTTGCCAAGCTTGCCCGCACCGGAGTTCTGATCGCTGCGATCGGCGTCGCCGGCTGCAATGACGCTTCGATGAAGGATTTTGCGCCGCAAGCCAACAAGCCGCTGCCGGACAAAGTCCTGGCCGAAATGAAAGCCAAGGGCATGGTCCGCACCTCCTCGGTGATGGCCCGCATCTTCAAGGAAGAAGGCAAGCTCGAAATCTGGAAGGCCAAGACCAACGGCCGCTACGACCTGGTCGCCAGCTACGACATCTGCAAATGGTCGGGCAAGCTCGGCCCGAAATTCACCGAAGGCGACCGCCAGGCGCCGGAAGGCTTTTACACGGTCCGCCCGGCACAGATGAACCCGCGGTCGAATTACCACCTGTCCTTCAATATCGGCTACCCGAACGCCTATGACCGCGCCAATGGCCGCACCGGTTCCAACCTGATGGTCCATGGCGCCTGCTCGTCGTCCGGCTGCTATTCGATGACCGACGCCCAGATCGAGCAGATCTACGCTTTCGGCCGCGACGCCTTCCAGGGCGGCCAGACCGAGTTTCAGATCCAGGCTTTTCCGTTCCGCATGACCGCCGCCAACATGGCGCGCTATCGCAACGACCCGAACTACGAATTCTGGAAGATGCTGAAGGTTGGCTACGACAATTTCGAGGTCACCAAGGTGCCGCCGAAAGTCGACGTCTGCGAGAAGCGCTACGTGTTCAACCAGGTTGCGGCCGACGGCTCGACCTTCAATCCGACCGGCCCTTGCCCTCCGACCACCCAGCCCGATTCGCTGAAGAGCGCCATCAACGCCTATCAAAGCACCTATGAGGCGGCCTTCAACGGCGCCATAAAGGCCAGCGTGCCGGCGCCCAAGCCAACCATCGCCGGGATCAAGGAAGCCAGCATCGTTTCCGACTGGTCGAAGCGGCGTGCCCGCGGCGAACGCGTTCCGATCGAGCCGCCCTCGCTCAACCCGGACGGCACGGTGGCCGAAACGGCGCGCATGGGCCGCATCGATTCGCCGGCGGGCCGCAAGATGGCAGCGCTCGACGCCGAAAAGGCTGCCAAGCAGAAGGCCGAGGAACAGCGGCTTGCCGCGATAGAAGCGGCGAAGGCAGCGAAAGCGGCAGCCAAGGCACAGGCCTTGGCCGAGAAGGAAGCTGCAAAAGCCCAGGCGCTAGCCGAAAAGGAAGCTGCCAAGACCGCCGCCGAGGTGCCTGTCGCCACCGCCACCGTAGCGCCATCGGAGGCCGCCCCGGCAGTCGAAACGCAGGCTGCGGACGCCGAAAGCACGGCGACAAGGCTGAAGAAGAAGCTGCTCGGCATGTTTGGCGGCTGAGGTTCATGCTTGAACAGGAAGATGGGGGCCAGGAAGACAGGCCCTCAACCAGCCCCGCCGCCGTCTACGACCTCAAAGGCTTGAACTGCCCGTTGCCCGTGCTCAAGGCAAAAAAGCGCCTGGCCGCAATGCAGCCGGGCAGCCGCCTGTGGCTCGAAACCACCGACCCGCTCGCCGTCATCGACATTCCCGCCTTCTGCGCCGAGAGCGGCCATCGGCTGATCGAAACGACGGCGATGGCAGGCGGCCACCGCTTCCTGGTCGAGCGCGGGATCGGCTGAGTCTCGACTTAGCTCGTTCTGGCGAAAGCGGCTGAGCGGGATAATCTCCCCCCTTGAGGGGGAGATGGCCGGCAGGCCAGAGGGGGTTGCCGCGCGTGAAGCGCCAACCTTTTCTTTCGTCCCACAGGGGCGCCAGCCGAGGCGACCCCCTCTGTCGCCTTCGGCGACATCTCCCCCTCAAGGGGGGAGATCACGATCCGGCAATAGCCAGCGGGTTGCTTTCCAGTGCTGCGCGATCCGGCGTGTCGATCGACGGCCGGTTGGTGAAGGCGGCGAACAGCCGCCGGACATAGTCTTCGGGCATGTCGAGCGTGATCAGCACCAGCCTGGTGCCGCGCTGGCTGTCCGGCCAGGCCGGCAGTTGCACCGGCGGATGCAGGATCTTCTGCACGCCATGGATAACCAGCGGCCGCGACCGGTCTTCTGCAAGCTCGATGACGCCTTTCATCCGCAAAAGGCGCTCGCCATGCGCCGAGCGCAACAGATCGAGGAACATCTCGATTGCCGAAAACGGCACCGGCCCGTCATGAACCAGCGAATACGAACGCACACGGGAATCGTGCCTGTGGTCATGGTGATCATGGTCGGGATGGTCATGCCCGCCGTGGTCATGGTCGTGGCCGGCTTGTTCGCCCAGCCAACGCTGCACATCGACGGATTTGGTGGCCGGATTGTAGAGGCCGCTATCGAACAGGGTCGCGGTGCTTGCCTCGCCCGCGTCGAGCACCACGGCGCCCGGGTTGAGCTGCCTGAGCCGCGCCCGCAACGCCTCGACATCGCCTGCATCCGTGGTCAGGTCGGCCTTGCTGAGCACCATGCGATCGGCGATGGCCACCTGCTTCACCGCCTCGACATGCGCATCGAGCGTCGCATTGCCGTTCACGGCATCGACCAGGGTGATGACGCCGTCGAGCCGGAAGGCCTGGACCAGGGCGGGGTGTGCCATGATCGACTGCAGCACGGGGGCGGGATCGGCGAGCCCGGTGGTCTCGACGATGACGCGGGCAAGCCGGTCGATGCGGCCGGTCTGCAGCCGGTCGACGAGGTCAGCCAGCGTGTCGACCAGTTCGCCGCGCACCGTGCAGCAGAGACAGCCGTCGGAGAGCTGGATGATGCCGTCGGAGGCCTGCTCGACCAGGAGATGGTCGATCGCCACCTCGCCGAACTCGTTGATGATGACGGCGGTGTCGGCGAGCGCCGGATCTCGGAGCAGCCGGTTGAGCAGCGTCGTCTTGCCGGCACCGAGAAAGCCGGTGAGCACCGAAACGGGGATCGGGAAGCCGGCCATGCGGCTAGTTCAGCGCCTTGGCCGGCTGCTGGACCTGCGCGGCGGTGGCGGATCCGGCCACAATTGGCTCGGCGCCGGCCGGCGGCGCCCGGTCCGGCCGCCATGTCGGCAGCGGCACGTCGGCATATTCCTGCCCGGAGGCGTCGAGCATCGCCTTCGGCTTCGGTCCCGTGGCGCCGCCGAGGCCGACGGCGATCAGCGTCGGTACATGGTCGAGCTTTTCCTGATAGGGCGATTTCGGCACGTCCTTGCCCTTGTCGCCGACGGCGGGTGCGGTTTCCGACTGCTCCTCGACCGGCTTCTTCTTGCAGATTTCGTCATTCATGTCGTTGGCCGACATGGTATCGCCATAGGTGGGTAGCGCCGCTACCGTCAGCCAGCTCGGCGCCGGCGTTGCAAAGCCCTGGTCGAGCAATTTTGCCGCCGCCTCTGCACGGGTAATGGCCGATTGCTCGCCGAGCACTACGGCGACCAGGGTGCGGCCGTTGCGGGTCGCCGAGCCGATCATGTTGAAGCCGGACGAGCAGACGAAACCCGTCTTCATGCCGTCGGCACCCGGATAGCGGCCGATCAGCAGGTTGTAGTTGGAGATCGCCTTCTTGCCGACCGCAAGGCCTTCGATCGAGAACCAGGGGGCATATTGCGGAAATTCCTTGCGAATCGCCATCACCAGCAAAGCGAGATCGCGCGCTGTCGTATACTGGTCCGGCGAATAGAGCCCGTTCGGATTGACAAAATGGGACCCGCTCATGCCGAGCCTCTGCGCTTCGGCGTTCATGCGTTCGGCGAAAGCCGCTTGCGAACCGCCGATATTCTCGCCGACCGCCATGGCGATATCGTTGGCCGATTTGACCAGCATCATCTTCAGCGCATTGTCCAACCGCATCACCGAGCCCGGCTTGAAGCCCATCTTGCTCGGCGGCTCGCCGGCGGAATGTTTCGTTACCTTGATCGGCGAATCGAGCTGGACCTCGCCCACGGCAATCGCCCGAAACGCCACATAGGCGGTCATCAGCTTGGTCAGCGACGCCGGGTACCAGCGCCTGAAAGCCTCCTGGTGCTGCAGGATCTTGCCGCTGTTCAGGTCGAACAGGATTGTCGGATTGGCCAAGGCAGGCCCGGCCAGCGACGCAAGCACCACCGTGCCGGCCACCAACAGTCTGAGGAAATGCCTGTAGCGCATCATGAAAACCGAAATAGCCTCTTGCCGCAGTCGCACCTGGCTCCATAAGATTTCGTTACACGATCGCCAGGATAATGGTCCGGCCCTCTGTTCCCGGACCACAGTCGCGGTGCTATTTACTCTATGTGACGTCAACATGGCAAAGTGCTGCCGATCACAATGTGGAAGCAGCAGCACAATGCAAAGCAGCGTGCATGGTTGCAAGGCAGCAGGCACAATTGCAAAGCAGCAGGCCAAGACCGCCTGCTCCAACAGCGAAATGGAATTATCATGCCGATCCTGAACCGAGCCGCCGAAATGCAGGACGAGGTGGCCGGCTGGCGCCGCCATTTGCACCAGACGCCGGAGCTGAATTTCGACGTCTTCAAGACCGCCGCTTTCGTCACCGAGAAGCTGAAGGCTTTCGGCTGCGACGATATCGTGACGGGTTTGGGCAAGACCGGCGTCGTCGGCATCATCCGCGGCCGCCACGGCGAAGGCTCGACCATCGGCCTGCGCGCCGACATGGATGCCCTGCCGCTCAACGAGATCACCGGCAAATCCTATGCCTCGACCGTCCCCGGCAAGATGCACGCCTGCGGTCATGACGGCCACACCGCAATGCTGTTGGGTGCCGCCAAATACCTCGCCGAAACGCGCAATTTCGCAGGCTCCGTCGCGGTCATCTTCCAGCCGGCCGAAGAGGGCGGCGGCGGCGGCAACGAGATGGTCAAGGACGGTATGATGGAGCGCTTCGCTATCTCCAAGGTTTTCGGCATGCACAACATGCCGGGCCTGCCGGTCGGCCAGTTCGCCATCAGGCCGGGCCCGATCATGGCGGCGACCGCCGAATTCACCATCACCGTCAAGGGCCGGGGCGGCCACGCGGCGATGCCGCACGGCACCATCGATCCGATCGTCATCACCAGCCAACTCGTCGGCGCATTGCAGACGATCGCCTCGCGCAGCACCGATCCGGTCGAGGCGGTGGTCGTCTCGGTGACGAAATTCCACGCCGGCGACGCCTATAACGTCATTCCCGAGACTGCCGAGATCGCCGGCACCGTACGCACGCTGAAGAAGGAAGTCGCCAAGAAGGCAGAGGAGCGCATCCGCGCACTTTGCCAAGGCCTGGGCGCTGCCTTCGGCGCGACAATCGAGGTTGATTACAATGCCAATTACCCCGTCACCTTCAACCATCCGGAAGAGACGGTCTTTGCCAGCGACATCGCGGCCGACGTCGCCGGCGACAGCCATGTGCACCGCGCCATCCAGCCGGTGATGGGCGGCGAGGATTTCTCCTACATGCTTGAAGCGCGGCCGGGCGCCTTCATCTTCATCGGCAATGGCGATACCGCCGGCCTGCACAACCCAGCCTACGACTTCAACGACGAGGTCATCCCGCACGGCATGAGCTATTGGGTGAAGCTGGCGGAAACAGCGCTGGCGGCGTAGCCCTTCCGCATCGGCTGTGCGGCGACCGCCGCACCTCTGGGTGGCAAAATAGGGCAGGACATGTTCTGCTGGTCACTTCCGGCCGGACGACTTCCGGGCAAGGCCGAAGGAAATGCCCAGAGCGATACCTATACCAATGCCCGCGACAATGTTGTCCAACACGACGCCGATAGCCACGCCGATCACGACGCCGAGTGTGAGGTGTTTGGCATCCATCATGCCCGGTCATGTAGCGTGGAAGGCAAGAGCCGCAACGGCTACGGTCCGCTCTTCGGATCCTCGACCTCCAGCGCCTCCATGACCGGCGCCAGCTCATTGTCGTCGGAAGCCTGCGGCTCTTCGCCTGTCCTCGCCTTCGTCAGGGCTGCCTCGATCGCCTCCTGGATATCGCCGAGTTCGTCTTCGCGAACCTCGTGGCCATAGCCGGCAGCATCGGCATCCTGCTCGAATTGCTGCGCCAGGACGGCGACGCTCACCTCGCTCTCGGCCGGCAGATTGCCGACATTCTCCTGCAGCCACGTTTGAAAGAACTCTTTGGTGGCGCTCATGCGATGTCTCCTTCGGGACACTAAAGCGCGCCGGCATCCCGAAAGTTCCGCTATCTGAGCCGTCTTTGCGCCCGTTGCCGGCTGCCCCGCAATTCAGCGCGGCCAGGCGGCGTTGGCGCCGCCTGGCTCGGCTGCTTACTGGCTGGCAGCAGTCGTCGGTTCGCACGACACATTCGGGTTCATGTCCGCGAAGGCGCCGGTCGGGTTGCCCTTCCAGGCCCAGACATGCAGCTCGTAGAACGGGCCGAGGCCATAGCGATTGGGCGCACTGTTGAAGTTGAACAGATGCCCGTCGAGCGAGGCCGGGCCTTTCGAGGTGATGTATTCGACCGCGATCAGTTTTAGCGTGCCGTCGGCCATCGGCTCGTACATCACCGCTTCCGGCTTGGCGACATCGACAGGGTCGTCCTTGAGGTAGCCGGGATTGACGTAATGGATGCCCATGGCGCCGCCGGTGATGCCGCTGGCGCAAGGGATTGGCGCATAGCCCTCAGCGGTCGCCGCCGCCACATTCTCGAAGCGGCTGTTGGCCGCGCGTACCTTGTCGGCCAGCGGATTGGGACCGGACGCGGGCGCTGCCTGATGCGCCTGCGCCAACGCAGTGCAGGCCGACAGCAGCGCCGCGGCAGCGAGAACTCTATTGCGAAAGTTGATTGTCATAGTCATTCCATTCTTCTTGAAAAGCACAGCCCGGCCGGCCACCGGAAGTAGGGAGGTCCGGCAGGTGGGCGCTGTGGCTGTTGTTGCTGGGAGATCCCTGTCCCGATGCGACGAATGCAGGGGAAGATCATCCCTTCGGCAGATAGGGGATGGTTCCGGCCAGATCGGAATTGTCGATCAGCTGGAAACGGCTGTCGCTGCCGCCCTGACGGGCCGAAACGAAGGGTGCGTAGGCAGGATCGTCGGTGAAGGCGCGAGCCGCGGCCTCGGTCGGGAACGCCATCAAGGCAATCAGCGTCGTGTCGAGCGGCTTGCCTTCGAGCGTCTTCACATTGCCGCTGCGCGACAGATATCTGCCGCCGTGCTTGTGAACGAGGTCGTGGACCGACGCGGCATAGGCCGGCATCCACTTCGGGTCCCTCACCTTGATGTCTGCGATAACGTAAGCGGTCATGGGTCATGTCTCCTGGTCGTGCACAGGGGTATCCCGTGCAGCGGCAGAGGGGTCGCATGGCAAGGGTCGCGCCAGCCAGTCCCCGATCTGTACTGGTGTGGCGAATCCGAAATTCGCATTCACTTTGGAGCAACGCAGCGAGCGAATTTCGGATTCAAAAGCCACACCAGCAAGTGCTTGGATTTCCAGTGTGGTTTTGGATTTGAAGTTCCTAATGCTGATGCCACCCAGAAAGCAGGAACTTCGAACCCACCGCACTGGGCCGGTACAGTTTCTGTACTCGCCGCGTCGCCGGGAAAGGCCTATGGTTCCGGCGGAGTTTGAGGGAAGGCAACATCGTGACCCAGTCTGGATACAAACAGTTCTGCCCGTTATCGATGGCCGCCGAGGTGCTGTGCACCCGCTGGACCATGGTTCTGCTTCGCGAATTGGTGGCGGGTTCGACCCGTTTCAACGATTTGCGCCGCGGCGTCCCCAAAATGTCGCCGACCCTTCTGTCGCAACGGCTCAAGGAGCTCGAACTGGCCGGGATCGTCGAGCGCAAGGAGGTGCGCGGCGAGAAAGGCATCTTCGAATACCGGATGACCGAGGCAGGCAGGGATCTGCGTTCCGTCGTCGAGGCGATGGGTTTTTGGGGCCAGAAATGGGTCGAGTCCCGGCTGTCGCTGAAGAACCTCGATCCGTCGCTGCTGATGTGGGACATGCGGCGCAATCTCAACGCGTCGCCGCTTCCCGACGGGCGCACAGTAATACAATTTCTGTATCAGGAGCTCCCCGCCTCCAAGCGGTCATGGTGGCTGATCGTCGAGAAGCACGGCGAGGTCGACCTCTGCTGGTACGATCCGGGCTTCGATGTCGATCTCTACGTCTCGACCGACCTGCACACGATGACCGAAATCTGGATGGGGCTGATCACCGTCGAGAAGGCCGGGCCGAAAGTCATCTTGACGGGCGACCAGGATATCGCCCGTAAAATGCAGACCTGGCTGGGCCTGAGCCCGTTCGCGGTCGAACCCAAGCGAGCGGCCTAGCTGCCTCTTGGCGAAACCTCCCGAAGCGGTTATGTGTCGGGCGCGATGGTCCCGTAGCTCAGTAGGATAGAGCGGCAGATTCCTAATCTGTAGGTCACAGGTTCGATTCCTGTCGGGATCACCACGCTTTCAACTGGTTACCTGACGGTCGCGTCGGTGCTCGGCTGTGAACGCGTGCGAGGAAGTCGCGCACCAACGCAAGCGCCTCATCGAAATGGGTTTCCAGTAGCCAGTGGCCGGCGCCATCGAGGAGATGGAGCTCTGCTTGCGGCAAGTCGCGCTTGTAGGCGCGGGCCGATGCGGCCGGCATATAGCCATCCTCGGGACCCCAGACGATCAGTGTCGGTGGTTGCCGTTCGCGCAGATAAGCCTGGTATTTCGGGAACCAGTTGAGGTTCGCCTCCAGCTTCTCCATCAGGCCGACCGCAAGCCGCCGACGGGGCGGCGTGTCCATCAGAGGCCAATGGAGTTTCCACAGATCCGGTGGCACGCGCTCGGCCACGGCCTCGCCAACCTCACCGATGAACTCGTGCCGGAAGCCCTCCTCGCTCACCGCTTCTTCCAGCGGGCGATGCTTGTCGGGCGTCTTGTCGTTCCAATACGCCTTGATGGCTGCGTATTTCGGGCCGAGCACGTCTTCGTAGATGTCGCCGTTTTGGATGATAAGCGCGGCAACGCGCTCCGGATAGGCGATGGCGTGGCGCAATCCGATCTGCGAGCCGTAATCGTGCAGCCAGAGCGTATAGTGAGACAGGCCGAGCGCGTCCGCGAAAGCCGCCAAAAACCCGGCATAGGTCTCGAAATCGTAGCCGAATGCAGCCATGTCGGGCGTAGCGCTGTAGCCGAAGCCAGGAAAATCCGGGGCGAACGTGTGCCAGCGATCAGCCAGTCCGGGCATCAGCCTTCGAAACTGATAGGACGAACAGGGATAGCCGTGCGGCAGCAGAAGCACGGGAGCGTCGGCCGGGCCTTCCTCGCGAAAGAAGACAGTAGTTCCGTCAACTCTGATTTGGCGGTGTCGCAACTTTGCCTCCTCGATCGAAAGGCTCCGAAAATGACTGGTAACCCCCGCATCCCGTTGTGAGCGCCTGGATCCGAAACTCATGATCAGGTCGAGGGTTCCCGGTCGTGCCGGTGACAGCGGCCAAGGAACCTGCCGCCGATCAGATCGTTTCGCGGTATCTGGCTAAGGCCAATCGGAGCGGAGGCAGACATGCCGCATGCTCACAATCGCGGGACACCGAACACGGGCCGGCTCTGCCAGTTCGGGGCTTGGCGCGATGCTGCGTGACGATGCTGCGTGACGTCGACTATGTCCTGCAAAAACTCGACTGGATGCGCGCCGAAGGCATCTGGCCCAACGGCTTGCGGTATCTGTGGACCGATGCATTCGGGGTCGTGCTCTACGTCTCGCTTTGCACAGAAACTGGCGAACAGCGCTGGCTGGACGAGGCCGAGCGGCTGGTGGCCGATGTCGAGCGTGTGCTCGGCCGCCGGCGCGGACTGAGGATCGGCGAAGCGGCCGATCGCGACGGCCAGTATTTCCACTATCTGGCGATGTGGCTGTTCGCCCTGGCGCGTCTCGGCGATCTGAAGCCGGAATACCGCAAGCGCGGCATTGCGCTGGCGCGGGACATTCACCCGGCATTTGTGGTCCCTGGCCGCGGCGTGATCTGGAAGATGCAGGAGGATCTGAGCAGCCCATATCCCGGCTACCGTCTCGGCAGCATGGATGCCTATGACGGCGACGTGGCGAAGCGGTTTGCCGAACTGGAAAAATGGGCGAGAAAGAACCTTCCGGTCGGCGACGTCGTGGGGCGCTGGTGCAATGAGGATTATGATACGGCCGACAGGATTCCATATGCCGGCGAGCCCGATCCAAAAATGGGCTCGAGCGCGACCCGGCGATCGTAATCATTGCCGCGATCATGCGCGGCGCCGACCCTCCCGCCACGAAGCCAGCAGCCGCATGACAAATTGGGGGGCAGATCACAAGGAGAAATCCCATGCATGCAAAACTCGTGACCGGAGCAATGCTGATCGCGATGTCGGCGCTGCTCCAACCGGCATCGGCGGCACCCGATTGGCAAACAATCGCTAAGGCGCTCGGCAAATCCGGAACCGAGACGCCTGATGGCGTCTACCGGGTCGGGCTGCCGCGAACGGACCTGAAGGTTTCGCTCGACGGCGTGGCCCTGAAACCCGGATTTGCGCTTGGAGGCTGGATTGCGTTCGAACCCATGGGAGATCAGGCAATGGTTATGGGCGACATCGTTCTGACGCAGGACGAGGTGAACCCGGTCATGAAGAAGCTTGAAGAAAGCGGGATCGAGATCACTGCGGTACACAACCACTTGCTGCGCGCGGAGCCAATGACACTCTACATGCACGTCTTCGGCCAGGGCGACCCGGTTACGCTCGCCACAGCGCTTCATGCCGGATTGGCGCTGAGCAAAACACCGATGGGAGGCGGCGCCCAGCCGCAAGCCGCACCACAGATCGAGTTCGACACGGCCGGTGTCGACCAAACCATCGGTTATAAGGGTAAGGCCAATGGCGCGGTCTACCAGTTCACGATCTCGCGCGCTGAGCCGGTCGAGGAAAATGGAATGGAAGTGCCGGCGGCCATGGGCTCGGCAATAGCGATTAACTTCCAATCGACAGGTGGCGGCAAGGCGGCGATCACGGGTGATTTTGTGCTGACAGCAAAGGAGGTCAATCCGGTTATCAAAGCCATGCTGGATAACGGCATCGAGATCACCGCGTTGCATAGCCACATGCTCGATGAGCAACCGCGGCTCTTCTTCATGCATTTCTGGGCGTACGACGATGCGCAGAAGCTGGCGAAAGGACTGCGCGCAGCCCTCGACAAGGTCGCCGTCAAAAAGAGCTAGATTGGGCGTCCGCGCGCGCGTCCAACGGCGGAGTTCGGCCGACTCGGAGCGATCGTCGGCCTTCTTCCCGCCGCCTCGGGAATGGTTCTCTGGCACGGCGTCTCTCCGCCACCAGCATTGCGCCTGAGATCACCTTTCCATCGCACACGAGACTCAAGGGGCGGGCCGGGCTTTTGCGAACTAACGCGTTCGGAACGATCAAAGGTCCGCTTCGTTCTGATCGGATGGACTGGATTAGACTAGGCCTCCTGGCGTTGGCGGGGTTCCTCACCTGGACACTGAACACCCTCTCGGCCGGAGGCGGAGGTCTATTGCTGATCCCCGCCGTGACTTTCATCACAGGGAGCGCGGCGGTTGCGCCGGTCATCACCTTGACCGAGCTCATCGGCAATCCCATCCGCGCCCTGGCGTTCCGGCGCGACATCGATTGGAGCCTGGTCCGTTGGTACCTGCCCGGCGCCATCGCCGGTGCCGCTGCGGGCTCCTGGCTCTTCGCCAACAGTCGGGCGGAATGGCTCCAGATACTCATAGGGATCTATCTGATCAGTGCAGTCTGGGAATTTCGCGGCGGCGCGCGCGAGCGGAGCTACCGAGCCCGCCGGCCGCTGGTGGTTCCTCCCGGCCGGCCTGATCGTCGCGCTGTTGTCGGCGCTGATGGGCACGGTGGGACCCGTCTTGAATTCGCTCTATCTGAACTACGGTTCGGAGAAGGAGACGTTGGTCGCCACGAAATCGGTGAACTCGTTTGTGACCGATGTCGTCAAGATCGCGGTATTCACCGGACTCGGCGCGCTCGGTGGTCAGGCGGTCATGTACGGCGCAGCCGCGGGTTTGGGCGCTGCGCTTGCCAATCTGCTGGCCAAGCGCTGGCTCGAACGCCTAAGTGGACGACAGTTCCGCGGCCTTGTGGTCGCGCTCATGGCTGTGAGTGGAGCGCTGATGATCTGGAACCAGCACAGCTTCGTTGTGCAGGCCTGGCGCGCGGCCACAGGAATGTCTTAACAATGTCGATGTTGGCTGGAGCGCTGCGCCGTAGCTTGGTTGACCGGTCGCGCGATACGCAGAAGCTGGCAAAAGGCCTGCGCGCAGCCCTCGACAAGGTCGCCGTCAAAAAGAGCTAGCGCTTCCCGTCCGCGCGCATCATACAGGGCTCTTCGAACCAGCCGACCTAACCAGCTCAGCTTCGAGAAGCTTCGTGAGATTAGATCACGCTCAGGGTCACGGCGGCAAGAACCAGATAGCGGCCGACCTTGGCGGCAGTGACCAGCAAAAGGAAAACCCGAAAAGGCTCGCGCAGGACGCCCGCGACGACGGTTAGCGGATCACCGACAACCGGCAGCCAACTCAGCAGGAGCGACCACTTTCCATAGCGGCGATACCACGCTTGCGCGCGGTCCAGTTGCGCTTGGTTCATCGGAAACCACCGTTGGCCCCGAAAGCGCTCGATGCCTCGTCCGAGCCGCCAGTTGATCACCGATCCAAGCACGTTGCCGACGCTCGCGACTCCGATGAGCAGCCAGGGCGAGTAATCCGCAAGCACGAGCTCGACCAGCACTGCTTCCGATTGCATCGGCAGGATCGTAGCGGCGAGCAAGGCCGCCAGGAACAGACCAGCACAGGCCGCGAGATCGGTCATTGAACCGCATATCCGCCAGTCGACCTAATGATGGTGACCTTCGGGTTCGACCATCTTGAACGGCAGCACCTGTTCGCGATCTTTCGCGGTCAGCACCAGACCTGCCTGGAACTCATGCGGTTCGGCAGGGGCGACGGTGCTCTCAAGGCGGTGATGGTTGTCGCCGACAGGTTCGAGGCGAAGCGTCTCCGGCCCGCCGGGCCGGTCGATGATCACCGTCGCTGCCAGATCGTCGGCCTGGCGATCGATGGTCAGCCGCGTCCGCTCGCCGGCCGGTGTGTCGACGATTTCCAACGTCCCCGCAGCCAGACCGCAGGCGACCTTAAAGGGCTCCGGCGCAGCGTCAGTTGCGATACCGATCCGTGGCCAGCGCAGCGCATCATAATTCTGCTGTTCCTTCAGCCTGCAAAGTCTCCGCGAGAATCGTGAGGGTCGCGCCGGTGAAAGCGGCCAAGGAACCTGCCGCCGATCAGATCGTTTCGCGGTATCTGGCTAAGGCCAACCGGAGCGGAGGCAGATATGCCGCATGCCCGCAATCGCATGGAACCGAACATCGGCAAAGTCTGCCGTGGATTCGGGCCTTGGCGCGATGCTGCGTGACGTCGATTATGTCCTGCAAAAACTCGACTGGATGCGCGGCGAAGGCATCTGGCCCAACGGCTTGCGGTATCTGTGGACCGATGCATTCGGGGTCGTGCTCTACGTCTCGCTTTGCACAGAAACTGGCGAACAGCGCTGGCTGGACGAGGCCGAGCGGCTGGTGGCCGATGTCGAGCGTGTGCTCGGCCGCCGGCGCGGACTGAGGATCGGCGAAGCGGCCGATCGCGACGGCCAGTATTTCCACTATCTGGCGATGTGGCTGTTCGCCTTGGCGCGTCTCGGCGATCTGAAGCCGGAATACCGCAAGCGCGGCATTGCGCTGGCGAGGGACATTCACCCGGCGTTTGTGGTCCCTGGCCGCGGCGTGATCTGGAAGATGCAGGAGGATTTGAGCGGTCCTTACCCCGGCTACGGCCTCGGCAGCATGGATGCCTATGACGGCTACGTCTCTTACCGAATGCTCGACGACGAGGAACTGGCGCCCGAGATCGCGCAGATGCGTGCCCTGATGGAGCGCGATTGGCGCAGCCTCGACATCGACCAGGACCTCGGCCTCGGCATGATGCTGTGGCTCGCCCATTTCTCTCCCGACGAGCCGTGGGCCGAGGCCCAGACGAGGCGTTCGCTGCGAACCCTGGAAACGATGTGGGTCGACCCGCCCGGTTATTTCAGCCGCGCGCCATGGCTGCGCGACACCAAGTTCGCCTTCACCAATTACGGCGTTTCGCTCGGCCTGCAGGCCGCCGGTATCTGGCCGGGGCGTGTCGATAGGCTGAACGCCTTCTTCGAGGACTGGCGCTCCGGCGACGAATACGACCGCGAGGCGATCACGTGGGTGATGGCCTGCACCTCGCACCTTCCCGGCGCTTTTCTGACCCGGGGTGGCGAGACAATGATTGAAAGCGACCAAGCTCGGGAACGTTCCTCCGCCGGCGCGGTTGTCGATGGAAGTGCATGGAGACGCAAGGGGCGGGGTTGAAATGGCCATTCTCTTGGGAAAACCGGGAAGCTGTTGGGTGGCGGCAGCCGCCTCCACGAACTATCCCCAGCTCGAAGGTTCGATCCGTGCAGACGCCGTTGTCGTGGGTGCTGGAATTGTCGGGCTGACGACGGCGCTTCGGCTTTGCGAGGCGGGCCGGTCGGTGGTCGTCCTCGAAGGCCTGCGCACAGGCGGCCAGGTGACCGGCCGCTCGACGGCCAAGATCACCACGCAGCATGCGCTGATCTATCGTCATCTCATCGACAGCGTTGGCCGGGACCTGGCGCAGACCTATGCCGATGCGAATTCCGCCGGCGCGCGCCAAATCCGCGATTGGGTTAACAACTGCGCCATCGCCTGCGATTTCGAGAGCAAGGACGCCTATACCTACACCTGCAGTGAAAGCCGCTGCGCGGAGATTGCGGCCGAGGCGGAGGCCGCGCGCCAGGTCGGGCTGGAGGCCGAGATCCTCGACCGCGCACCGCTGCCTTTCGTAACGGCCGCCGCGCTACGGTTCCCCGACCAGGCGCAGTTCAATCCGGCGATGTATCTGGTTGGCCTGGCGGAAGCGGTGACGGCCCGTGGCGGTCGGATTTTCGAAAACAGCCGCGCCACCTCGATCGACGAGGCAAGCCGCTGGCGCGTCGTCACCGATGGCGGCGCCGTTGATGCCGGGTACGTCGTCGTCGCCACCAACATGACGGTGAAGAGCCCCGTCGGCATGGCGAACCGGACGCAACCGCGCTGCCACACCGCCATGGCCTTTCGGATCGACGATCCCCTCCCTGTCGACGGCATGTTCATCGGCATCGACGACCCGACGCATTCCATCCGCACGGGCCGTGATGCCGAAGGGCCACTGCTGGTCACGCTCGGCCCCAAGTTCAACACCGGCTGGGACGGCGACGTGGCCAAGCGGTTTGTCGAACTGGAAAACTGGGCAAGAAAGAACCTTCCGGTCGGCGACGTCGCCTGGCGCTGGTGCAATGAGGACTATGATACGGCCGACAGGATCCCATATGCCGGCGAACCCGATCCCGCCAAGGCCGCCGGCTTCCACATTGCCACGGGCTTCAACGCCTGGGGCATCACCAACGGGACGGCCGTGGGCGAGATGATCGCCGACCTGATCTGCGGCCGCCCGAGCCCATGGCAAAAACTCTACGATCCGGCCCGGCCCTATCCTGAGGACTTCCACAAGAACGGCCGCAGTCAATCGATCGTCTCGAGCACCCACGACATTGCGCCTGGTATGGGCGGCGTGATCGTCAGGGGAGACGAAAAGATTGCGGCGTGGAGAGACACCGAAGGCGCACTCCAGGCGGTTTCGGCGATTTGCACCCACAAGGGCTGCACCGTAACCTGGAACAATGCGGACCACACCTGGGATTGTCCCTGCCACGGCTCGATCTTCGCCGCCGACGGTTCGGTCATCCACGGCCCTGCCCGAAAACCGCTTGCCCAGATTACATTGTGAAGGCGGCGACCGACACGGCCCGCGTCACGCCGGCCGTTCGTAGGTTCCGACCAACTCCGTCTCCTCCAATGCGTGTTTCTGGGCTTGCTTCCAGACCTGATGCACGCCCGCCTGTCCTGGTACGCTGAGGCTCGGCACATCGAGCGCGGCCAGCAGGAAGTGGTAATGGTGGACGCCGTGCCCTGCAGGCGGCTGCGGACCATCGTAATACGCATTGCCGAAATCGTTGGTGCCTTGCCTGAGTGCCGACGGGCCGGGCTTGCCGTCTTCGGCCTCGGCTAGTCCCCCGGCATCCGGCGGGATGTTGAACACCGCCCAGTGCCCGAAAATCCCGCTTGGTGCATCGGGATCCCGCACGACAAGAACAAGGCTCTTGGTACCATCCGGGACACCGGACCACTTCAGCGGCGGCGAGACGTTCTGGCCGTCACGCGCATATTTTTCGGGAATTCTTCCGCCTGCCCGGAACGCCGGGCTGATAAGGGTGAGTGGCATTGCTATTTCCCCAAGGAGGTTGCGACCGAGAAGCCCGCGCCTGCGCCGTTCACGCCGCTTGCTGAGCTTCGGCGACGCGTCTTATCTCGCCCGGCAGGGATTCCCAGACCTTGTGCATCTGTGCTTCTCCGACGTGATAGGCGAGTACCTTGGACACGACCCTGAATGCATCCTTGGAATCGACCGGGCGGGTAAATTCCAGCTCCGCCTTGATCTTGGCCAGAAACTCGTCGAGCGACCGCATCTTCTCGGGAGCTTTGGAAGGCTGATATTGGTCATAGAAGGCGCCGCGCACCAGGATCGGCAGCTGCGAGCCGAGGTGGGCTGCAAGATCCGGCTGCATACGGTCGCGCAGGGCGTGCAGCACCGCTCCGAGAACGTGCCAGGCGACCTGCCGATCCGGTCCAATCTCGTCCATGATCTCGTCGAGCCAGATGTTCGTGGTCTGCAGTGTCTTGTCGAATACGTCGAGTCCGGTGGCGTTCATCGAGATCCTCCTTCCGTTCAAATCCGACTAGGTGATGTGACCAAACAGCCGTACCTGCCCGTTGTTCCCCCATGCGCATGTCCTGATGCGCATTTATTGTCGGAGGTCCCGTCTGTTGTCGGCCCGTCATGAGGGAATTCGGGCCGGCTTTTTTGCCGCTGTTTTTCGACCACCTTTCTTGGCCGGCACCGGAACATCCTCATGGGTGGACGAGTTTTGTTTGCCGTCGCCGATCACATGGCGACGAGTGATGCAGACACAAAAAACAGGAGAAGAACCATGGCACATCACGATTTGGCGCCCCGGACGCCATCGCGCAGCCTCTACCCATCCGCGCGCGACCCGCTCACGTCATTCCACCGGCAGATTGACCGCCTGTTCGACGACTTCTTCGCGCCGATGGCCGAAGCGACTACGGCCGGCGATCTTTGGCCGAGCGTCGACGTACATGAAACAGACCAAGCCTATAAGGTCACCGCCGAATTGCCGGGGCTCGAGCAGAAGGACGTTGAGCTCAAGCTGCGCGAAAACACCCTCTTTATTACGGGCGAGAAGCGTTCGGAGCACAAGGAAGGCGAAGGCGGCCGCACCTACAGCGAACGCAGTTATGGCCGGTTTCAGCGGACCATCCCGCTGGAAGCGGAGATCGATGCCGACAAGGTGCAGGCCACTTTCAGAAACGGCATTTTGGCTGTCGAGCTTCCGAAGAACCCCGCTGCAAAGGACAAGACACGCCGCATAGAAGTGAAAGCGAGATAGTTGCCAAACTGAAGGCTGCCTGAGCAGGCGGCGTTCAGCCCAGATGGAGAAGAACGGCGAGCACGGCGGCAACCGGCCAGCGAGCGTCTAGCGCCGGGGATCGTCCGTTGCCTCGGAAACGCCTTCGAGAGCGATTTTGGCGGCTTCCTCATCGGTCCGCCCGAGGTCGGCCAGGGCGATGACGCCGACGAGGCGCTTGTCGTGATTGATCACCGGAAGACGACGCACCTGATGCTTGGCCATGATCTTCGCCGCATCGGTGATATCGGCGTCATCGAAGCACCAATAGACATGCTCGGACATGACCTCGCGAACGGTCGTGTTGCCGGCTGAGCGCTCCTCGGCGACGCCGCGCATCACGATGTCGCGGTCTGTCACCATGCCGACCAGCCTGTCATTCTCGCCGACCGGAAGGGCGCCGAGATTGTCGGCCCGCATTTTCCGGGCGGCATCCCTGATTGTCGTGTTCGGGCCGACCAGCTCGGTCCGACGGCTCATGATCTCCTGAACTTGCATGGGATCTTCCTTTCCCTGATTGCTGAGGCAACAAGTCGCCAGACGGACCTGTTGCGACGCATCGCTAGATTGCCAGCTGGCCGGACGAGGCATGTACGGATCACTATCTTCGATCTTCCCGATCCGCGCTGAGGCGCGTGCCGGTGCCGGCACCTCGCGATCGAAACTATTCTTGGAACGTCCAGGCAGCGAGCGAGTTCCAAAATGGTACCGGTGCCGCAGCCATCCCACGGAATGTGGACGCAGGCTGGTGAAAAAACATCCACCGGGAAAACAGATGCACGCGGATTGAAGGTCATGGCTATCATCTTTTCAGATCGCCGCGAGGCCGGGCGGCAACTCGCCGGGGAACTCGTTCGCTTTGCCGGCCGCGACGATGTGATCGTATTGGCGCTGCCCCGAGGCGGCGTGCCGGTCGGCTACGAGGTCGCCCAGGCACTCAAGGCACCGCTCGACGTCTTCGTCGTGCGCAAGCTCGGCGTCCCCGGCCACGAGGAACTGGCCATGGGGGCGATCGCGCCCTCAGGCGTACGTGTCCTGAACGACGAAATCGTCAACGGTCTCGCGATCCCGCCACATGTCATCGACGCGGTCGCTGCAAGGGAGGAAAAAGAGCTTCTGCGCCGCGAGCACCTCTATAGGGACGGGCGACCCCCACCGCAGTTGAATGGACGAACCATTATCCTCGTGGATGACGGGCTTGCGACCGGATCGACCATGCGGGCCGGGATCAAGGCGCTGCGAAAAAACCACGCCGCCCATATTGTCGCGGCCGTTCCCGTCGGTAGCCCCGACACTTGCGACGCGATGCGGGCGGACGCCGACGAGGTCGTTTGCGCGACGACACCAGAGCCGTTGCTGGGTGTCGGGCGCTGGTACGTGGATTTCTCGCAGACGAGCGATGAAGAGGTCCGCGCGCTCCTCGCCAGGTCCGGGCCCAAGCCCGCCGCTTCCGAACAGGAATTGGCTGGGCGCGCAGGCGCGGGTCCGGCGCCTGGCACCAGATCGACATAGCGGAGATGGATATGGACCGGGATAGCGAGCACGTCGTGCATGTTCCCGCGGGACCTGTCACGCTTGAGGGCAATCTTTCGTTGCCCTCGGATGCTCGTGGCCTTGTGCTCTTTGCCCATGGCAGCGGAAGCAGCCGCCACAGCCCGCGCAACCGCTACGTGGCAGGAAGGCTGAACGAGGCGAACCTCGCCGCCTTCCTCATCGACCTGTTAACGGCCGAAGAGGAGCGGATCGACCAGGTCACGGCCGAGTTGCGCTTCAATATCGGACTGCTCGCCGACCGGCTGGTCGGCGTCACGGATTGGCTCGGCGCCTCGCCGGAAACATCGGGGTTGCGTCTTGGCTATTTCGGCGCGAGCACGGGCGCCGGTGCCGCCCTGGTGGCGGCGGCCGAGCGGCCCGACCAGGCCGCGGCCGTGGTTTCGCGTGGTGGCCGGCCCGATCTTGCAGCGCACGCCCTGCCGCGCGTCCGGGCGCCGACCTTGCTCGTCGTCGGAGGCGCGGACAAGCAGGTGATCGCGCTCAACCGCTCGGCGCTGGCGGCGCTCCACTGCGAGAAGGAGCTCGCCATCGTCCCTGGCGCGACGCACCTGTTCGAGGAACCCGGCGCCCTGGACGAAGTCGCGGGCCTGGCGAGCCGATGGTTCTTGCGCCATCTGATTTCGGACAGATCGGCGTCGACGTCCTGACAGCTGGGGCTTGGATCACCAGTCCCGGGATCATTTGCGTCCTCAACGCGTTATGATCCTCATAAGACCGCGCGCAGCTGCAACCCGAATGGCTGTCGCAACCCGTATGAGGGAGAAAGACAATGCCGGACAAGAAAACCATCGAGAAGGCCCGAAAGGACAAGCGCGAGGGCAAATCGCCGAGCACACAGGCCGGCGAGTTCGTGCACGAGGAGATCGATAAAATCCGCCGCGGCGAGCACGGCGCGCGCTCGACCCAGCAGGCCATCGCCATCGGGCTTTCCGAGGCAAGACGCGCAGGCGTAGACCTGCCCCCGCCCAAAAAGGGCAAGGTGAAGGAGAGCACGCGCAAAAGCGCCGAATACGCCTATGAGGCCGGCCAGGGTGAACGCACGCCGAAACGCCGCCCGCGGGTCTCGAAAGCCGTCTCCAAGGTGCTCGAGCACGAGCCGAGGAGTACGGCGTCGCACGAGGCGCTGGCGCAGCAAGCCAAGCGTGCGGCCTCGCGCCGGACGGCTGAGGAGCGCTCGGCCGCTGCCAAGAAAGCCGCCGAGACGAAAGGCGCCAGCGGAAGGAAGGCGGCGGCGCAGAAGGCGGCCAGAACGCGCGCGCACCACGCATAGTTCAAAGACGGCAGTTCGCCTCCTGGAAATCCGATATGGCCCAAGCGACCGGTATCGAGATCTGCCCCGGCAGCGCGGGACAACGCCGCTGCCCAAGGCGAACCTGCATCCGCGGGACAACATCGACTTCGAAATCACCGCTGACGAAACGGTGGCGCTGAACGAGCAATACGCGTCACTCGCGACGCTGCCTGACGCGTGACACCAACCGGAGGTACACGGCGGCAAGGGCAGCGGGAGACCGGTCAGGAAAGCGCAGCCTGTTTCTTGAGCATGATGCGTATCGCCCATAACGCGGAGAACTCTGATCATGACCTCAGCTGCCAGCACGACAATGCCGCGAGACACCACTCAGACGAGACATATCGCTTTGCTCGGCGCGCCCTCTAATCTTGGGCTGATGCCGCAGGAGGGTGAGCCGGAGCCCGGCGTGTGGAAGGCGCCGGAGACACTTCAATCGCTTGGTCTCGCCGACCGTTTGGGCGCCGGTCCGTTGCGCTCGGTTCGGGCTCCGCCTTATCGGCCTGAGGTGGATCCTGCGACGGGCGTGCGCAATGCCCAGGCCCTGCGCCAGTATTCCAAGACGCTTGCCGAAGCGGTCGACGAGGAGCTGAACTCGGGAGGGTTCCTGCTCATGCCCGGCGGCGATTGCAGTGTGTTGCTTGGCCCTGCGCTCGCGCTACGGCGTCGTGGCCGCTACGGCCTTATCTTCTTCGATGGGCACACCGATTTCAAATTGCCGGATACCTCGCCGTCAAAGGGAGCCGCGGGCATGGATTTGGCCTTCGTGACCGGCCATGGCCCGACGCTCCTGATCGATTTCGGCGAGCACACTCCTTTGGTCCGTGAGGCCGACGTAGTCGCGTTTGGCTATCGCGATGTGCAGGACCCCGCGACTTACACGTCCAAGGCCGTCTTCGACACCGATGTTCACCGGATGGATTTGGCTGAAGTGCGGCGGCGCGGCATCGCCGATGCGGCACGCATAGCGCTTGACGCGGTCGCAGGGCAGGACGTCGAGGGTGTA
This sequence comes from Mesorhizobium sp. M0998, assembly GCF_040318885.1. NCBI lineage: Bacteria > Pseudomonadati > Pseudomonadota > Alphaproteobacteria > Hyphomicrobiales > Phyllobacteriaceae > Mesorhizobium > Mesorhizobium sp. M0998. Next base: position 63,910 of record NZ_JAMYND010000010.1, on the reverse strand, counting down.
TTCGTTCACTTCGATGTCGACGTGCTGGACAGCGAGATCATGTCGGCTGTCGATACGCCGGAGGCCGGCGGTGTCTTGCCCGACGAAGCTGTCGAAGCCCTTCGCACATGGTGCAACGATCCACGCGTGATTGGGATGGAGGTGACGATCTATAATCCCGACCGCGATCCGGATCGTCGCTGCGGCAAGCTGCTGATCGACATTCTGGTCGCTTCCCTTCGCGGCCGGTAGACCAATGGGAGTCCTGCACTTGTGCACGAACGCAATCCGCCGGCACGAATGGCCGTCGGTCTGACGGATCGCCGCGCGCACCCATTCTGTGGTGCTACCTCATCGGGAACCGTTCTCAACGAACATGGTTCGGAGTGCGACCGAAGCATTCGGCTTCTTCTACCCGGCTATCGCCAAGGAGATTCGCCATGACCGGCAAAACCCGTCCCACCGTCCTGATCACAGGCAGCAGCGGGTTTCTGGGCCAGGCCATCGCTCGCGGCTTGATGGAGCGCTACGACATCATCGGCCTTGATGTTGCCAGACGAACCTTGCCCAGCGTCGAGACGATCGAGATCGACCTTACCTCGGACGCGAGCGTTGCGAAGGCACTGGCCGAGGTGCGCGAGCGGAGCGGCGGCCGCGTTGCCTCGGTGATCCATCTCGCGGCTTATTACGACACGACCGGCGAGGATAATCCGAAATACGGCGCGGTGACCGTCGAGGGAACGCGCCGGCTGCTGAACGCGCTGAGGGGGTTCGAGACGGAGCAGTTCGTGTTTTCGAGCACGCTGCTGGTGCATGCGCCGAGCCCGGCAAAGGGCGCCAGGATCGACGAGCGATCGCCGATCGATCCGGCCTGGGCCTATCCGAGATCGAAGGCCGAGACCGAGACGCTGATCCAGAAGGAGCACGGCGACATCAAGGTTGCGATCCTGCGACTGGCGGGTGTCTATGACGAGGATTGTCACGCGGCCTTCATCGCCCAGCAGATCGCCCGCATTTTCGAGCGCATGCCGACCGCCTATCTTTTCACCGGCGACATCACCACCGGCCAGCCCTACCTGCATCTGGACGATCTCGTCGACGCCGTGGTGCGCACTGTCGACCGGCGCAGCCCGCTTCCCGACGAGACCGTACTGCTGATCGGCGAAGAAGAGACGCCGTCCTACGACGAGATGCAGAAGCAGATCGGGCAGCTCCTGCATGGCGAGACCTGGCGGACCCTGTCCCTGCCGAAAGAGGTGACGAAGCTCGGCGCCTGGATGCAGGAGAAGGTTCTCGACCAGGAGACCGACATCAAACCATGGATGATCGAGAACGCCGACGATCACTACGAGATCGACATCTCCCGCGCCAGGCGCCTGCTTGGCTGGAACCCGCGGCACCGCCTGACCGCTACCTTGCCGGAAATGATCCGGCGACTGAAGGCGGATCCTACCGACTGGTACAAGAAGAACAAGCTTGAACCGTCGGCGGCCGCCGCTTCCGCGCCCGAGCTCGACCAGGCCGCCGAACGGCTGCAGCGCCCGCTCGAGCGCTCGGACGACGAGGTCGAGGCGGAAACCGAACACCGCCGGGCCGCAACGCTCTGGGCGCCGCTGACCAACGTTGCGATCGGGCTTTGGCTCGTGGCGTCGCCCTTCACGCTCGGCCTGTTCGATCCCGCATCAGCACCGATTCCGCCGGCGCTCGGACATGAGATCGCCTCGCCGGAGACGCGCGACGGCAGGCTCGGCATCAGTGAGATTGTATCCGGCCTCGCCATCCTGTCGCTGGCGCTCGTCGGCACGCGCCGGCGCTGGCACGGGCTGCAATGGATCACCGCCTCGATCGGGGTTTGGGTGATGTTCGCGCCGCTGCTGTTCTGGACCACCAGCGCCGGAGCCTACGCGACCGACACGTTGGCCGGCATGCTGATCGTCGCGTTCGCGGTGATGATCCCGCCGACGCCGGGTATCAGCCGGCGTGCCCTTGCCGCCGATGACGACCGCCCGCTCGGCTGGAGCTATTCGCCCTCCCTCTTCACCCAGCGCATTCCCATAATCGGCCTCGCCTTTGTCGGCCTGTTCGTCTCGCGCTATCTCGCTGCCTATCAGCTAGGGCACATCGACAGTCTTTGGGATCCGTTCTTCGGCCCGGGCGAAACGCCGGCCGGCAATGGCAGCGAGGCGGTGGTCACCTCCTGGGTCTCCAAGGGTTTTCCGATCGCCGATGCCGGGCTGGGCGCCTTCGCCTATGCGCTGGATATCCTCGCGGGCGCGATCGGCGATCGCCGCCGCTGGCGCACCATGCCGTGGATGGTGCTTTTGTTCGGCTTGCTGGTCGTTCCGCTCGGCGTGGTCAGCGTCGGCTTCATCATCATCCAGCCACCGCTCATCGGAGCGCTGTGCACGCTCTGCATCGTCCAGGCTGCCGTCACCGTCGTCCTCATCCCTTATTCGGTCGACGAGGTGCTGGCGAGCTGCCAGTATCTTTGGCAAGCGAAACAAGCGGGAGAGCCGTTCTGGCGCACATTCTGGTGCGGAGGTCCGGCACTTTCGGAGGACCAGACGCCAACGCCGGATCTCGACCGGCCGCTATCGGCAGTGGCGCGGGACTTCGTCACTGGCGGTGTGAATTTCCCCCGGACCCTTGTCGCCAGCACACTCGCCGGCACCCTGCTGATGATCACGCCGCTTGTCTTCGGCACCAGCCCGCCGCTCTACTTCAGTGACCATGTCACCGGCTGCCTGGTCATCATGATCGCCGTCACGGCGATGGCCGAGGTGGCGCGCGCCGTCCGCTTTGTGAACATAGCGCTTGGAGCCTGGATCGCCCTCTCTCCGTTCATGCTCGCCGGCGGCGCGGCGGCGAGCCTCGCCAATCTGGCGATCGGAGCGCTGCTGGTCGGGCTCAGCCTGCCGCGCGGCACGCGCAGCGCTGCGCATTATGGCGGCTGGGACCGGGCCATCGTCTGAGAATGTTCGGCGGCGCAGGACGGTCGGCCAGGTGGCTGCAAAGATTGATCCGCATCAACCTGTCGAACACATCGAGCGGGAAGTCGGCGAAAGGCGCAAAGGCGGCCGTACCCTTCCAACTTGAATTTTCCGCGTATCTGCATTTCACAAGTCGGCAAATAAATTAGGGAGGAATTTCAGCATGATAAAAGGGCAATTCTCTGCGCCGGCATCCTCGCCGCCGGTATGTGGGCCGCGTCGTCATCGGCGTCCGCCGAAAGCCTGACCATGTCTTGCGGCGTTGACGAGGTCTGGTGCCAGCAGACGGCGCGGGCGTTCGAGGAGAAGACCGGCATCACGTCAATATGACCCGCAAGAGCGCTGGCGAAATCTATGCGCAATTGCGCGCCGAGGCCGCCAACCCAAAGGGAGACATCTGGTGGGGCGGAGCCGGCGATCCGCATCTGCAGGCAGCCGAGGAGGGCCTGACAGTGGAATACAAATCGCCGCTGCTCATGCGGACCGGTTCTGATCAAAGCTTGAAGGATTGCACGCAGAGCTGGCGGACCTGGGCGAACACGCCGCTGCCGGCGCAAATCACCAGCGCGCCGTTTTCCAGCACCGTCTTTGGGTCGGGCTTGACTATAGTGCCGCCGGCTTCTTCCACCAGCAGCATGCCTGCCAGGCAGTCCCAGGCGTTCATATGCTCTTCGACATAGCCGAGCAGCCTGCCGGCGGCCGCATAGGCGAGCATCAACGCGCCGGATGCGTTACGGAAAAACACGCCGCCCTTTGAAAACAGCAAGCCGATGAGCGTTGCGACGTTCTGAATTTCGACGCGGTTGGAAAAGCCGGTGCCCAACGAGCCGTCGGTCAGGCTGGTGGCCGCGCTTGCCCTGATCGGCTTGCCGTTGAGAAAAGCGCCGCCGCCCTTGCGGCAATGGAACGTTTCGCCGGTAGAGGGCTCGTGGATGACACCCACGACAGTGTCGCCGTCCTTGGCGCAGGCGATGACCACACACCAGGCCGGAATGCCCCGCACGAAGTTCGCAGTGCCGTCGATCGGATCGATCACCCATACATGCCCGCTCGATCCGGTGACCGAGGCATGCTCCTCGCCGACAATTCCATCGGTCGGGTAAGCGGCTTTCATTGCCGCACGGATGAACAGCTCGACCTCGCGGTCAGCCTGCGAGACCATGTCCTGATGACCTTTGCTCTCGATGGCGAGGCTGTCGAGGTCGCGAAAATACTTCAGGCCGAGCGCGCCGGCGCGCCGCGCGAGATCGATGGCGAACTGTTCGCGCGTTGCTGTGTCGGGTGTCATGAGATCCTTGGGATGGCGAATGTGATCTGAGGAAAATACCCCAGCCAAAGAAGCTTAGCGGTGAAGCTAAGAGCGTGCAAATGACGAGCCCTGCCTTTTGCGGGGCGGCCCCGAGGCCGACCGGTCTTCCATGCGCCCGACAGCGACAGTCGCGCTCATACGGGTCCGGTCATGTCGCCTTCGATATAGATGATCTGGCCGGTCATGAAGCTCGACGCGTCGGAAACCGGGAAGATCGCAGCACCGCCCAGTTCATCGACCTCGCCCACCTTGCCAGCGGCCGACCAATGCCACGGCTTGCCGGCGATAAACGCCTATCCCCGCCAGACATCTTCGCGGCGCAGATCGTCCATCGCGCGCGAAATGCCTTCGCGCAGGATCGACACCATATCGTCGATCTGCTGGCGCTTGATGATTAATGGCGGCGACATCACGCACATGTTGATCAGTAGCCGGACCAACAGGCCGAGCTCGTGGCAATGCGCGTCGATGCCGGTCGGCACCTCGATCCGCCTCGCTTATGACCCTGAGGCTCTGCTGGCGATAACCGACTGAATAATTTTTTGCGCAGCAGTGCGACCGGCGACGATCGCGCCCTCGACATAGCCCGGAAATGACGGCGACAGCTCCGACGAGGCAAAATGCACCGGCGGGGCGCCCGCCCGGATAATGCGTTCGGCATCCGTTGCCGTCGCATCGACGATCGAATCGCTGTAACCGCCGCCGCTCCAGTGATCCCCGGTCCAGTCGCGATAGCTGAGATCGGTGACGCCGGCGGCCTCGATACCGAGCGCATCTTGCAGCTTTGATGTCACCGTAGCGCGTAGCGCCGCGCTGTCCATATCCCGCCAGCGCTGCGCCAGCGGCCCGCCGATGAAGACGACAAGTGCTGCATGATCCTCGTCCTTGCTGGCATCGCAGGCAAAAAGTCCGTGCGGCTCCCGCCACATCACCATGCCGCTCAAGCCCCTGTCGCGCCAGAAAGCCTTGGGATAGCGCACAAGCATTTTGATAACTGCGCCGCTTTCCCAGACGCCGAGGGCTCTCTCCAGCGCAGCCGGCAGCGGTGGCACGAAATCGACTCTCGAGGCCATCATCGGCGGTAGCGCGACCAGTACCGCTCGTGCCTCGGTCACGCCGGCAGGCGAAACGACGCGAACCCCTCCCGGGCCGTGCTCAATAGCCTCGACGGCTGTATTCAGCCGCAGTCGATCGCCGAGATCCCGCGCAAGATCATCTGCCAGCGAATGCATGGTTTCGCCCACGAAATACTGCAGCTCCGACACCTCGTTGGTGATGCGGCGATCATTGTCGATCAAGTACCACAGCGGCAGCCTTTCCATTGCCAGGCACCACAGGCCCTCGATCATCGACCGAAAGGCGGCCTTGGCATCGTCGGGATCGTTCTGGCGATCGAGCCATGCCGCGACTGTCAAGCCGGCGATGGCCGGGTCGGTCGGTGCGATCGCGTTCATCCGCTCGCGCATTCGCATCGCGGTGCCGTAAGTGCGCCCGGCTTGCGCCTCGCTCATTCGCGGCTGCGTGACGAATTCGCCTGCGACATGGGTCTCGACCAATGTCTTGCCGCGCGCTCGCACCAGCGCCATTAATTCCGGCATGTCTTCGCACAAGAACTGGCCGCCGCTGTCGATCCGCTCGCCGAGCCCGTTCTGCACGGCTTCGACGCGGCCGCCGACACGGTCGCGGGCTTCGAGCAGCACGACATCGATGCCGGCGTGGTTCAATTCACGCGCGGCCGACAGGCCGGTGAAGCCGGCGCCGACGATGGCCACATCGGCTCGTTCGATCTTGAACTTCATTAGCCGGCCTTGATCTTCTCGAATGTCAGGCGCCGGATCATTGTCTTCATTGCTGATCCACCCTCTTTTTGATGGTTCACGCCGGCCTGGCACCGCGGGCTGCTGAGTTCGGATAGTGCTTGGGGAATGCCGCAGACAGGAACTCGTTCGCGGCCTGCAGCGCCGTCTCGCGTGTGGCGTCCTCGGTGCCCATCATCAAATGCAGCCACAGACCATCCAGCATGGCGCTGAGCGCCAGCGCCATGACTTGCGGCTCATAGGCATAGAAGCCGCTCTGCTTGAGCGCCGCGCAAAGATCGATGAATATATTCTGGTAGACGGCATCGCGTGCGCTGCTCAGCGCCTGATATTTCGGTCGCGATTTGGCCTCGCCCCAGAAGGCACACCAAGCAGCCAGCTTGCGCTTGTTGCAGATCGAGCGGTTGAAATCGGCTGCCACCAATGCCTGCAGCTGGCGGGCGGGATCATCGCCGGCCCTTTGCAAGGCGCTGCGCCAATGCGCCGAATACTCGTCATGCATGTACTGCAAAGTGGCGACGAGCAGCTTCTCCTTGCTCTCGAAATGGAAATTGACGATGCCGCGCGACAGGCCGGCGCCGTCGGCGACGTCGGCCATAGTCGTTTCCGAATAACCGCGCTTGGCCAATGAATCGATAGTCGCTTCGATCAGTTGAACCTGCCTTGTCTCTTTCGACGCTTTGCGGCCGCGCTTTTCGGAATCGCTTTTTCGCGCCGGTTCGAGGAGGGCTTCGCGCGCCTCTGTTGTCTTCATCGGGGTGATGGTCTCCAGCATCGCCGGCTAGCCGACCGGCATCGGCCGCGAAGATCAGTGGGACGGTGTTTGCCACTGTCAAGCACCTTCTGCATGGCTGCCCATATTCGAATGTTCTCGTCGAGATTGCATCCTTGGATAAAACGTCGTCGAAGGCATCCGTCGGCGAAAGGCAGCGATCCCGGCGATGGAGACCAGATCAGCGCCGCCGAGCCCGCCTGCAGCGGACCTTGGGTCGAGATCTACGCCGGGCGCGAGCTGCAATATCAAAAGCTGCTGAAGCGTGCCAAACTGGTGCCGCGGCTGGTCGTCAGGCTCGGCCGCCGCACTGCCAATCCGCCTGCGGATTTCTAAATATGGCCGACGACACCGACAGTCCCAAACTCGCCGCCGAAGCCGCCGAACAGTGGCAGCTGATCAACACACCGCTCGGCGAAAAATGGTCGGGCCGCACCCGCTATGCTGCGGCCATGTTCTTCTACAAACGCGGTGAGATGAGCGCTGAAACGCTGGAGGCCTACCGTATTTGTGCCAGGCTGGATTCGACCGATCCGCTGCCGATCATCCGCGACCGCGGCATTGGCCAGGACTGGCTTAAACGCATGGGTTTCGAATAGTCGGCCTCCAAATCGCATTCCGGTCAAGCCGGCATCACCCGCTTAGCCGATGGTCTTTTCCAGCATGCCGAGCCAGTTGCGATAGGCGATCTTCTCGATCAGCGCGCGCCCGAAGCCGCGAGCCGCGAAAGCGTCGAGCAATCTTGGCAGGCCGGCAACGTCGCCTATCACGGCCGGGATCATGGCGCCGTCGAAATCCGAGCCCAGGCCGACGCCGTCTTCGCCCAGCGCCTGCAGCAGCGAATCGACATGGCGCACCATGATGTCGAGACTGGTGTCGGCGTTCATCCTGCCGTCCTCACGCAGGAACCCGGTGGCGAAATTCAGCCCGACCATGCCGCCGGAGTCGCGGATCGCGCCGAGCTGCCATTCGGTGAGGTTGCGCGAATGGCCGCAGATCGCGTGCACGTTGGAATGGGTCGCGACCAGCGGTGCGTCGCTGATCTCGACGACGTCGCGGAAACCTTTTTCGTTGAGATGCGAAAGATCGATCATGATCTTCAGCTGGTTGCAGGCTTTCACCAGCGCCTTGCCGGCATCGGTCAGCCCCGGCCCTGTATCGGGCGACGACGGGAAACGGAACGGCACGCCGTGGCCGAAGGCATTGGGACGGCTCCAGACGATACCGAGCGAGCGCAGGCCGGCTGCGTGGAGGACATCGAGCAGGGTGAGCTCAGGGTCGATCGCCTCGACCCCTTCGATGTGGAAGACCGCCGCGATCGAGCCTTGCGCCATCGCCTTCCTCACATCGCCGGCGGTGCGGCAGACAGTGAGCGCCGAAGCCCGCTCCAGCCTGAACAGGATCGAGGCCATCGCTATGGTGGAGTTGAGCGCATCGGCGCGCGGAACCTCGGGCGGCATGGGCTCGCTGTCGCTCGGCGCCAGCGGCACCGCGCCGCGCTTGGATTTCTCGACAGGCGGCGGGAAGATCGCGAACATGCCGCCGGCAAATCCGCCTTTCTTTGCGCGCGGCAGGTCGACATGGCCACTCGGCGTCCCCTCGACGAACAGCTTTTCGATGTCCGCATCCTTCGACTGGTAGAGCCTGAGCAGCGTGTCGTTGTGGCCGTCGAAGACGGGAACGAGATCGGATTCGGTCATGGAGGGCCATTCGGTTGAAGTGGTCGGGCCGCAGAGGGCGAGCCGGTTGTTGCCAATACTTAGGCAAGACGGGCGCTCTGCGCAAATCCCGCATGTTTGCCTTATGTTTGTACGCCGCCAATGGTCGAAGGGGCACGCGGTAAAGCCGCGCACCCTTTCTCCTTTCATTCATCGAGGGGCTGTCTCTCTTACCGCTTCAGCACGTCCGCCCATTCCGGATGGCGGCGGAACTGAGCATTGGCGAACGGGCAAAGCGGGATGATCGTCTTGCCCGCCGCACGTGCATCCTCGACGGCACGGGTGACGAGGCGAAGTCCCGCGCCCTGGCCGCGAAATGCATCCGGCACTTCGGTATGGTCGATGATGATCTGGTGCTCGCCGACCTTGGTGAAGGTCATCTCCGCCTCGGCGCCGCTCGGCCCACGCAGGAAGTAGCGGCCCTTAGAGCCGCGGTCCTCCAGCTCGATCTCCGGCAATAGGTCAGACATGGCTTGCGGTCCTTTCATCCGACGTTACGGCGAACAACTGCCGCGCCGCCTCGATCTCGCTCGGCCGCACCTCATGGCCGCCGTCATGCCACTCGACTGTGACATCGGCACCATCGGCGCGCAAATAGGCTTCGAGCCGCGCCGTCAAATCAGGCGGACAGATCGGGTCTCGCCTGCCGGCGGTGACCAGGATGCGGCTGCCGTCAAGGCTGCCCTTGACCTCCGGCTCGAACGGGATCAGCGGATGCATCAGCACCGTTGCGTCGAACAGCGACGGTTCGGCAAACAGCACCGAGGCCAGGATGTTGGCGCCGTTGGAATAACCGAGGCCTAGCACCGAAGATGGCTTTGCCGCCTCGACATGTGCCTTGACGAAGCCGGCCATCTTGTCCGTCGCTCGCGTGAGATCGCCCATGTCGTAAACGCCCTCGCCGGTACGGCGAAAGAAGCGTGCGGCGCCTTGTTCCGAGACATCGCCGCGCGGGGCGACGATCGTCGCTTGCGGCGCAAGATCGCGCCCAAGCGACAGAAGCTGATCCTCGTCGCCGCCAGTGCCATGGAAGACGAAGAGCAACGGTCCGTCCAGCGAACCGGGCAGCACCTTGTGAATATACGAATCCTTGCTCATAACCCTGCCCTCAGTCTTCCAGTTTCTGCAGATGCTGCTCGAGATAGGGCCGCAAATGCTGGTGTTGCGACGGCAGTTTCAGCGCCTCGCCGAGATGGGCGGTATCCTCGTCGCGGTCGAAGCCCGGCTCGTTGGTGGCGACTTCGAACAGCACGCCCCCCGGTGTGCGGAAGTAGATCGCCCAGAAATAATCGCGGTCGATCACCGGCGTCACCTGATAACCTGTGTCGAGGAGTGCCTTGCGCACTTCGAGCTGCTTGGTGCGGTTCTCGACGGCGAAAGCAACATGGTGGACCGAGCCGGCGCCGAGATTGGCGAAGCCGGCCCCTGGCAGCGATTCGATATCGACGACGTCGGCGCCGTTGCCGTTCTTCACCGCCAGCCGCCTGATGTTGCCTGACTTGTCGACCTCCTCATAACCCATGAATTTCAGCAGCTCTTCGGTGGCGCCGCCATCTTTCAGCCTGAGCGACACCGAGTGAAAGCCGCGGATCGCCACGTCGGTGGGAATGCCACCCTTGGCCCATGGCGCACGGTTGTCCGCTCTGTCTTCGACCAGCGCAAACCCGTCGCCGTCGGGACCGGCGAACGCAAGACGCTTCTCGCCGAACGTCTCCTCGCGGGACAGCCCGGTGACGCCTTGCTCGGCAAACCGTTTCTCCCAATAGCCGAGCGTGCCCTCAGGCACCGAGTAAGCGGTGGTGCCGACCTCGCCAACGCCATGGCGGCCCTTGCCGATGTTGGGAAACGGGAAATAGGTCATCACCGAGCCGGGTGTGCCGACCTCGTCGCCGTAATAGAGGTGGTAGACGTCGGGTGCGTCGAAATTGACGGTTTTCTTGACCCGCCGCAGGCCGAGCGTCCCGGTGAAGAATTCGTTATTCTGGCGCGCATCGCTGGCCATCGAGGTGACGTGATGCAGGCCCTTGACCTGGTCGAGCATGTCTGTTGCTCCTTCCCTTGTGCTGGTGCGGCCCTTGCCGCTGTCCACGCAAATATGAGGATCCGCCTCCTGGCCGCAAAGGCGGCAAACACAGAATGGACTGTGCTGTTAAAGTGAACGACGAAGCAGGTTTTGTTCACCATTCGGCAAACTGGACCGGCTTGCATACTCGCCGAAATTGCGCTCCATGAGCGACGCATGTAGCCAGCGTGAGGATACAGCGGTTGAGTGGAAAACGCCCCAATATTCTCCTGATCACCTGCGATCAATGGCGGGGCGACTGCCTGTCAGCTGCTGGGCACAAGGTGGTAAGGACGCCGAATGCCGACGCGCTGGCTGCCGAGGGCGTTTTGTTCCAGAAGCACTATGGCGGCGCCGCACCTTGCTCACCGGCACGCGCCTGCCTCTACACCGGCCTTTACCAGATGAACAATCGTGTCTGCCGCAACGGCACACCGCTCGACGCCCGGCACGGCAATATAGCGCTCTGGGCGCGCGCCCTCGGCTATGATCCGACGCTGTTCGGCTATACCGACACGGCGCGCGACCCGCGCACGCTGGCGCCTGGCGACCCGCAGCTGAAAAGCTATGAAGGCGTGCTGCCCGGCTTCACCGTGCGCCAGCTTCTGCCCGAGCACCAGAAGCCCTGGCTGTCATGGCTCAAGGCGCGCGGCGTCGATGCCGGCGCCGGCTCCCCCGACATTCATCGCCCGGCGCGCGAAATCCTGGAAAACGACGGCGCGATCAGCAACGGTCCGCCAATCTATTCGAAGGACGAGACGCCGTCGGCCTTCCTGGCCGGCGAATTCATCCGCTGGCTCGGCGAGCAGGAGCGCGATGCGCCGTGGTTCGCGCATCTTTCCTTGATCAGCCCCCACCCGCCCTTCATCGTGCCGGCGCCTTACAACGCCATGTACGATCCGGCCATCGGTCCAGCTTTTGACCGGGCGGAAAGCTGGCAGGCCGAAGCAGCAAGCCACCCCTATCTCGCCTATGAACTTAACCTGCAGGAACGGTCGAAATTCCGTCCCGGATCGGAGGGCAAGGTGCGCGACTGGGGCGACGATAATTTTCGCCGCATCCGGGCGCTCTATTACGGCATGATCTCGGAGGTCGACGCGCAGCTTGGCCGCGTCTGGCAAGCGGTCAAGGCGGCCGATGCATGGGACGACACCGTCATCGTGCTGACCTCCGATCACGCCGAGATGATGGGCGATCATTTCATGCTGGGCAAGGGCGGCTTCTTCGACGGCAGCTTCCATATTCCGCTGGTCATTCGCGATCCGCGCCGCCGCAAGGCGGCCGGCAGCAGTGTCGACCGCTTCACCGAGGCGGTCGATTTGGCACCGACCTTGGTCGAGCTCACTGGGCTCGAGCTCACTGGCGGCGAAGTCCTGCCGCATCTCGACGGCCGCTCGCTGGCGCCTTTCCTGGACGCAACGGAGCCGGACAATTGGCGCGATGCGGCGCATTGGGAGTTCGATTTCCGCTCGATTGCGGATGGTGATGCAGAACGCTATTTCGGCATCGGTCCGCGTCAGTGCAATCTCGCCGTCATCCGCACGCAAAAGTTCAAATATGTGAATTTCGGCGGCGGCCTGCCGCCCTTGCTCTTCGACCTGGAAAAAGATGCCGGCGAGCTGACCAACGTCGCTGACGACCCAGCCTATCTGCCGGTGCGGTTGGAATTTGCCGAGAAGTTGCTCGCCTGGCGGGCCGAGCATCTCGACCAATCTCTGGCGCTCGCCGAATTGACGGACAATGGCGTTGCCGGCCATGTCGCGGGCTTCCCCTCGAGATAAGCAAAGCCCGCGCCGTTGCCGGCGCGGGCTTCTCTGTCGGCCTGTGAGCAGCTTAGCGCATGATCAGGCGCTGTTTGTCGCGATTTTGCGCATAGCTGGCCTTGTCGTAGGGGGCCTGCGCCTCAAGCTGCTCCTTGGTGAAGTTCGTGTAGAGATAGCGCTTGCCGTTCTTGTCGGTCATGAATTTCAGGTTGTCCATGCCGACCGCCACCTCCTTCTCGCCGACGCCAAGGAAGCCGCCAACGTCGATGATGACTGCGTCGACCTTCTTGTCGCTGCCCAGCACGATATCGCCGATCTCGCCGACGTTGACATCGTTGGCGCCGTAGACGGTTGTTCCAACCAGATCCTCGGCCCGGATTTCGCCCATCGGCATTTCGGTTAGCGTCGACTTGTCGATCGACCCGGTCTTGGTCTGGTCGGCCGTGGAATTAGCCGGAGGCGCCGCTGCCGGAGCGTTTTGAGCCGTCTTGCCGGCTTGGTCAGCGTTGTTGGTCGTTGCGGTGTTGTCGTTCGGCGCAGTGTTGCTGGCCATCACGGTGGGCGTGACGGTAGCAGGCGCATTGGCATCGTTCGACGCAGTGGTTGCCGGGGCCGGATCATAGGCCTTGCGGTTGAAGTCTGGCTGCGCCTGCAGCTCTTCCTTGGTCGTTTGCGCGACCAGCCAGCGATCGCCGTTCCTCTCGGCCCACTGCGCCTTATCGAAGTCATAGGCGACGTTCTTTTCGCCGATGCCGAGGAAGCCGCCGACACCGATGATCAGCGATTGCGCCTTGGCTTCCTTGTTGATGACGATGTCGTTCACGTCACCGATGTTTTGGGCGTCGTCGCCGGTGCCGTTATAGACGGTCTCGCCGATGATATTGGTGGCGAGATTGCCTTCGGCGCGCTTCACTGGCTCAGCCGGCGCGGCAGGCGCCGGGGTTGTATTTTGCGCGCTGGTGGAAGGGGCGGCAGGCGCCGCATTATCCGCCGAAGCTGGTGGCGGAGTCGGATCGTAAGGCCTCCGGTCGAAATCCGGCTGAGCCGTCAACTCATCCTTCGTCGTTTGCGCTATCAGCCAACGGTCGCCATTTCTTTCGGCCCATTGCATCTTCTTGTAGTCGAAAACGACGTTCTTGGTTCCTATGCCAAGAAAACCGCCAACGCCGATGACGACGGATTTTACCTCGCCGCGCTCGTCGAAGACGACATCGGTGATCTTGCCGATATTCTCTGCATTGTCGCCGGTGCCGTTATAGACCGACTCGCCGATGATATTGGTGACAAGGCTGCCCTCGGCGCGTTGCACCGGAGCGGCTGGAGCGGAATTCTCTACGGCGGGTGGTTGCGCCGGCGCCGGGGTCGTCGCCGACTGCGCAAATGCACCCGTCGCAATCAATGTTGCGACTGCTGTCGTGGTTAAAAGGGTGCGGATCATCTTAGTGTCTCCTCGTCGGTGATTTCGTGCACGCCGTGCCCGCCTGGCGTCACTGCGGGCGCAGCGTCTTCTGCATGTTCACAACGTTGTGACCACACTGTTGTTCCGAAAAAAGCCGTGGTGCACCCGGTGCGATGTCAATGGTTCTCGGATTCGCCGCGTTGCTCGAAAGGAACATTTTCTCGGCCGCCCCGTTCCACTCCCGGCTGGGGCTCCGTCCCGGCCCGATAAGTGCTGGAAAATGGAACGGCCATGCGGTTTGCAGCGGTGCTGAACAAGGACGGGGGCACCCTGCGCACCATCGATCTTGAGGCCTTCGCCAGTCGGATGCGCAGCACACTTGAGACTGCCGGCCACTCGATTGATATCGAAATCGTCGCCGGCAAGGATATCGTCGCCACGCTGGACGGCGTAGCTTCCAGGCGCGGCATCGACGTCGTGCTGGCTGGCGGCGGCGACGGCACCATTTCGGCCGCGGCAGCCCGTTTGATGAATGGGGAGAAGGCGCTGGCAATTCTGCCGGCTGGCACAATGAACCTTTTTGCGCGCGGCCTCGGTATCCCGCAGACCCTCGATGCGGCACTGAAATCGTTTGCCGACGGCGAGGTGATGGCGATTGACATTGCAACAGCCAACGGCCGGCCCTTCGTGCATCAATTCTCGATCGGCATGCACGCCAGGATGGTGCAACTGCGCCAGAAGATGGAATTCGGCTCGCGGTTGGGGAAGATGCGCGCCTCGGTGCGAGCCGCTTGGGCGACGATCAACAATCCACCGGCGATGAACGTAACGCTGATGATCGGCGAGGCCGAGATCAGAACCCGGATCACCGGTATCGGGATCACCAACAATCTGTTTGGCGAGGGCCACCTGCCCTATGCCGATAATCCGGCAGGCGGCGTGCTGGGCATCTATGTCACCGTGGCGCGGCGGCGCGGCGAATTGATCAGGTTCCTCTTTGACGTCGCCCGTGGGAAATGGCGCGGCAACGAGCATGTCGAAATCCATCAGGCAAACCGCGCCGTTTTGAAAATCCATTCGACTAACAGGAAAGTTCAGGCCGTCATGGACGGCGAACTGGTAAAGCTCGATCGCGAGACGACCGTCGAAATCCATCCGCGCGCGTTGAATGTTCTCGTCCCGGCGCGCGCTGTCGAGGCAAAGGTTGCCTGACGTGGGATGCGTGATGTGGGGTTGCGTGATGCAAACTGGCGCGAGCGATGGAGAGAACCTAGCCGCTGGGCGTGTTGCCCTGTTCGGTCTTCGGCGTCTCGATCATCCAGCCGTAGATTTCGGCGACGCCCCAGGCGATAAAAGCCAGCAACAGCGCGGCGATCAGGATACGAAGGACATGCCGACCCCGCCGCCCTTGACGGGCTTTGTTTTCAGGAATGGTTTTTGGCATTGTCTGGCTCCATATTTGGCGCCGGCAGGCGTAACTCGAGGGGCGTTGGCTGGTAACGGTCCCCCGCCGCGAAAGTTCCGGCACTGCAAGGCGGCAGACGGGCCGGTTGGCCTGACCAATCAGCGGAGCCGGCCTCCGGGGGCATAGTGGACGACAATAGCCAGAACACGCCGGGCCTGCCGGCCGATATTCGCCGTGTGGTGGGCGCCGCGGACCGTCTTGCCGTGCTGCACGGCCTCGACACGCTGGACGGGGCTGCCGACCCTGATTTCGATCGTATCGGCGGTCTTGCCGCTTCGGCTATGCAAACGTCTGTCGCACTGATCACGCTGGTCGATGCCGAGCGGCAGTGGTTCAAGTCCTGTATCGGCCTCGACGAGACCGAAATCGCAACCGAGACATCGTTCTGCGCCTATACCATCGCAGCCGGCGACGTGCCGATGGTGGTGGCCGACGCGGCGGCGGATCCGCGGTTCAAAGCCAATCCGCTGGTCACCGGAAGCATCATATCCGCTTTTACGCAGGCGTGCCCATCGTAGTCGACGGCGCGCTGATCGGCACGCTGTGCGTGCTCGACCGGAAGCCGCACGCACGTCCTTCCTCTGTCCAGCTCGACCAGCTGTCGGCGCTAGCCGGCCTCGCCGCGAGCCTGTTCACGCTGAAGGATGCAACCCGCAGTGCGGCGATTGCCAAGGCAGCACTGGTTCGAGAGGAAAAGCGGCGCGCTATCGCGCTCGACGCGGCTTCGCTTGCCAGCTGGGCATGGGATATCCGCAGCGATATGATCGACTGCGATGTCCTGCTGTCCGAATTGTTCAACCTGCCGAAGTCGAACAGGCTGAGGGCGCGCGACATCCTGACCGCCATCGACCCGCGCGACGTTCACCAGACCGAAACACGCTTTCGCGACGCGCTGACCGGCAGTGACGATTATTTTGGCGAATACCGTGTCAAAGGCCTCGATCCGCCGCGATGGATCGCAACACGCGGCCGCGTCATAGAACGCGACGGCGATGGCAAGCCGACGCTGATCTTCGGCGTCAACTACGACATTACCGAACGCAAGCTTGGCGACGAACGTCAACGACTGTTGCTGCGCGAGCTCAATCACCGCGTCAAGAACACTTTGGCAACCGTACAGGCGCTGGCGACGCAGACCGTTCGCCATGCCCGCCAGCCAAGCGAATTCCTCGAAGCCTTCAGCGCCAGGCTGCAGGCACTGGGCGTTGCGCACAGCCTGCTGTCGGACCGCGAGTGGCGCGGCATCGGCATCCACGAGCTGGTGGAGATCGAGCTAAAGCCGTTCCAAGCCGCCGGACAATCGCGCATGGCGATCTCCGGCGCCGATGTCCTGCTCTCACCCGACCAGGCAGTCGGGCTCGGGCTGATCCTGCATGAACTGGCAAGCAATGCACTGCAATACGGGTCGCTCTCGGTTTCCTCCGGAAAGGTCGATCTCGATTGGAGGGTACAAGGCAGGAAGGGCGCACGCCGTCTGTTGCTGGCCTGGCGCGAAAGCGGCGGCCCGCGGGTTGCGCCGCCCGAACGCCATGGCTTCGGCTCGATCCTGATCCGCCGCAGCCTGGCCAAGGTCATTTCCAGCGAGGTGATCCATGAATTCCGGCCGGACGGCGTGGTCGCGGAAATATCGATTCCGCTCGAAGATTTGTGATTTTGCGACCGGCGCCAGAATCGTTTGCCCCGAACTCTCCCCTCCGAACTATTCGCGTTTGCCGGTATCCGGATCATCGGAGCCGCGCTTCACGTTCTCGCGGTAGATGGCGTAGGCAGCGAGTGCTATCGCCGGACCGAGAATCGCGCTCAGTCCGGCCTTTCCCGGGCCATCTTTGCCCTTGAGCAGCGCCGGCAGCACGGCGAGTGCCGCAGTGATGCCGATAGCCTTCATGTCAGCGTTGCGTCGCTTCGCCCGGCGCCTGGCGCGCGAGCCGGCCGACATCCGGTAGACGAGCAGGATGAGACCGGCGATTGCGAGAAAGCCGATCCCGAAGCTCAGGGAAGCTGCCATCGGCCCATAGCGGGCCGCCGTCCAGATATAGGCCGCCCCGACCAGGAAGCCGAGGCCGCACAGCGCTACGACCGCTGCGACCGAATAGACAATTGCAGCCACACGCGCGCGTTGCACCGCCGCAATGGTTTCGCCCGAGGCGAGGCCCGAGATCAGCGATGCAAGCATTCCCATGCGTGCAGAACTAGCGGCGCGCGAGAAGCGCGAAGAGGAACCCGACGCCGGCGGCGATCGCCAGCGACGTCACCGGCTTCTCGCGCATATGCGCTATCATCTGCGCCTCGATGTCCCTGGCGTTGCTGCGCAGGCTGTCGAAGGCTGCCTCGCCCTGGGTTCGCAACTGCTCGACGCTTTCGGCGGCGGCTCGCCGCGCTGCCCCGTAGCCATGTTCGCCAGTTTTGGCCAACAGCTTGGTAAGTTGGTCGATGTCGGCCTTCAGTTGTGCGATGTCGGCCTCAATATCGGAATTCGTGCGGGCTTCGTTCGCGGCCTTTCCTGCGGCAGTCGCCATTGCTTCACTCTCCATGCTTTTGCTCGGTCGAAACGCCCGACAGACCCCAAGGTTCCGGCACGAACCTCTTCTAACCCTATCTCCGGCAGCGCGCGTTGCAAATGCCTTGCATGGGCGAGGCCGACGCATCCGCGCCAGCGCGTCTTTTTTAAATGACAGCATGCCAAATAACGATCATGACTTCCCCCGTTTCACGATCGAGACGAATTTAAGGAGATATTGCTGCGTGCGCGCATCACTTGACGGTTTGCGGATTCTTATCCTGGAAGATGAGTTCCTGATTGCCATGGATATCGAGCAGCTTTGCCGCGACTACGGCGCGCTCAATGTGGTCATCGCCCGTGATCTGACTGAGATCGAACAGCAAGACGTTGCCGCGCAGTTCGATGTGGCCATCGTCGACCTCATGCTGAGCGGCGTTTCGACGCTCCAATTTGCTTCGCGGCTGCGTGAAGCGGGCATCCCGTTCGTCTTTGCCTCGGGCTATTCGGATACGGACGAGATCAAGAAATCCTTTCCCGGCGTCAGACTGGTCACCAAGCCCTATTCGGGAGACGATCTCGTCGAGGCAGTGGCGGCGGCCTGCAGGCGAACGCATCTCCGCTGAGGCGCGGAGCGGTTCGAACACGCCGCGCTTCACGCAGCCGTCGACCCGGTTACCTGAGCCGAAATTGCGTCCGGGCCATACTCGTCTTCACCGGAGATCTTCAGAATTTCCTGCAGCCGTGTGCGGGCGCGGCTGACGCGGCTCTTGATCGTTCCGACGGCGCAGCCGCAGATCTCGGCCGCTTCCTCGTAGGAGAAGCCCGACGCGCCGATGAGGATAATGGCTTCGCGCTGGTCTTCTGGCAGCAATTCGAGCGCGCCGCGAAAGTCCTCGAGGTCAAGTTGGCCGTGCTGGGCCGGGTGAACGGCAAGCCTGGCCGTCATGACGCCATCGCTGTCCTGCACCTCGCGGCCGCGCTTGCGCATCTGCGAATAGAATTCGTTGCGCAAGATCGTGAACAGCCATGCCTTCAGATTGGTGCCGGGCTGGAAGCTTTCATGCTTGTCCCATGCCTTGACCAATGTTTCCTGCACCAGGTCGTCGGCCTTGTCGGCGTTTTGCGTCAGCGACACGGCAAAAGCCCGCAGGCTCGGGATCGAGCCGAGCAAGTCGGTCTTGAAGCCCTGGGAGACGGCCGCCATGCCTCAGTCCTTCTTTTGTACAGGTTCGGCTTTTTCCAACTGGCTGAGCAGTTGGGCGAAGCGATCCGGCACATTGTCGGAGACCAGCTCGTCGTAGTATTGTTTGAGTTTGCGGCCGATTTCCGAGTTCGGCCCAAGCGGGTCGCGGGAAGCAGCCCGGCGCCCGTTGCCAACGCCACCCATGGTAGCTTTCGTCATGTTCTTCATTTCGCCCTTTTTTCCCAGCCTTAAGCCGCCCTTCAACACATAACGCAAGGCAAGCGGCAGCCTCGTCTGGTTGCCCAACCCGCCCCTAAACGCCAGCCCATATATTTAGTTCCGCATGATCGGAACTTTTTCGCAGAACCCGCGTTTTCAACTCTGGGCTTGCGAACCGTTTTTTAGCTGTAACATGCAATCACGTCATATGAGGGAGACGTCCAATATGAGCCTATCAGCAACCATCGCTCCGCACCTGCCGTTCCTGCGTCGCTTCTCGCGCGCAGTATCCGGATCGCAGGAGAGCGGCGATGCGCTGGTCGCCGCAATGCTCGAGGCCATCATTGCCGATGTCGACATCTTTCCGAACGCATCGAACGACCGCATCGCGCTCTACAAGGTCTTTGCCAAGCTCTTCACCTCAGTGGCCATTCGCGTTCCGCAGGAGCATGCCCAGTCGGCATGGGAACAGCGTGCCGCGGCCAATCTGAATGCAATTGCGCCTCGCCCCCGCCAAGCCTTTCTGCTGGTGGCGGTCGAAGGCTTCAGTGAAGACGAGGCGGCGGAGATTCTCGACGTCGACGAACAGGAATTCTCCGAACTCCTCGCGCAGGCGAGCAACGAGATCTCCCGTCAGGTGGCAACCGACGTGCTGATCATCGAGGATGAGCCGCTGATCGCCATGGACATCGAGGAAATGGTCGAAAGCCTCGGCCACCGCGTCGTCGGAACGGCGCGCACCCACGCCGAGGCGGTGGCGATGTTCGGCAAGGCGCGGCCAAAGATGGTGCTTGCCGATATCCAGCTTGCCGACGGAAGTTCGGGCATAGCGGCCGTGAATGAGATCCTGTCGTCGACCTCGGTACCGGTGATCTTCATCACCGCCTTTCCCGAGCGCCTGCTCACCGGCGAGCGGCCGGAACCGGCTTTCCTGGTTACCAAGCCGTTCAATCCGGACATGGTCAAGGCTCTTATCAGCCAGGCCCTGTTCTTTGACCGGCACGCGAAAGCCGCGGCATGAACAGCGGGCGGCCGAACTGCGGCCGCCGAGACAGCCGCTCCCTAGGATCAAAGGGGCGTGACGCCGGCTCAATTCACTGGCAACCAACTGGGGCAACCAACTGGACCTTTCCACACACCGCGGCAATTCGGCGCTGAAGATTTTCAGCATCGTCTTTTTCGGAAAATGGTGGAACAAACGGAGGCGAATCACGTTTTCACCGCAGCATTGGAAGGAGATCGATCATGCTTTACTGGGCGCTCGTATTTCTCGTCGTGGCGATCATCGCCGGTGCGCTTGGTTTCGGCGGCATCGCTGGCACCTCGGCCGGCATAGCGCAAATATTGTTCTTCATCTTTCTCGCCTTCCTGATCATATCGCTTATTGCCGGCCTGATCAGACGAGCGTGAATGCCAAGCGGCCATTCAAGCGAACACTGGAAGCCGCACCCCTCAAACGGTTTCCAGCCACCGCCGGGCAGTGTCCTCCAACGGGATGCCGCTCGGCGGACCGCTTTTTAAGGTTTGATACGAACCTCCTCCTTTTGGAACCCATTTTTCCGCGAACCGTTCAGCCCGACATGGGTTGAGCAAATTGACCGATGCGTTCCAGAGTCGGAAAAATGAAAGACCGCGGCCAGAGTGATGAGATCATCGCTTTGCATCCCGCCGAAAGCGGGATGCAGCTTGGTCGGGCCCTTCTCCATGCACTGCACAATGCCGGGATTTCCGTCCTGTACCAGGATCGCGAGATGAAGACGGTGTGGGCGCGCAACATGCGCGCGCCCTGGACTTCCGATGCCTCCGACAACAACGGCATCTTGCCGCCGGCGCAGGCGGAGCGTATCGGCGCCGCCAAGCACGACGTCATCGTCTCCGGCAATCCTCAACATCTTGAGCTCAGCGTGCCGGCCGATGACGGCGCCCGCTGGTTTCAGGTGTGGATAGACGCCGACCGCAGCGAGACCGGCGCGGTGCAGGGCGTCGTGACCACCATGGTCGAAACAACCGAGCAGAAACGCCGGGAGCAGACGTTGAAGGCGCTGCTGCGCGAAGTCAGTCATCGCTCCAAGAACCTTTTGGCCATCATCCAGAGCATCGCCACCCAGACGGGCCGTTATTCCGGCAGCATTGACGATTTCCTGACGCGCTTCCGGGGCCGACTGCAGTCGCTGGCCTCCTCGCAGGATTTGGTTACGTCATCCAACTGGCGAGGAGCGGCGCTGCGCGAGCTGGTTTCCGGTCAGGTCGGCAGGTACGGCGCGGATCCCTTGCACAGCCTACGTTTCCGCGGCGCAAATCCATATCTCAACCCCAATGCCGCCTTGCACATCGGCTTGGCCATGCATGAGCTCGCCGTCAATTCGGTCAGCTATGGCGCACTGTCGCGCAGCGACGGTTTCGTCGAGGTGACGGCCGATCTGACGGCAGCTTCCGCTGGCGAGCCTGCGCTGTCGCTGACATGGGCCGAAGTGATCGGAGCCAACGACAATCAGCGCAGCGAGAAACGTTTTGGCAGCGTCGCGCTTGAACGCGTCGTGCCCACTTCATTGAATGGAACGGCGACACTCGAAATCACCGGGAATCGCCTCGAATACCGCCTTGTCGTTCCTCACGGCAATTTCGAGACGGATTAACGAGCGGCGGTCGTCGCGCGAAGGCTTGCTGCGCATCGCCATCTTTAACCGACTGTTCACCATAAAGTCCGATCCTGTCCGAACGCACCGATCCACCGGATTGAGTTTGGCACAAAATGAAGGGAATGGGGTCCTTGACGGCTGCCGACTTGAACAGACTGGAACAGGCCGCTCGCGTCTCGATGGGCGGTTTTCAGGATCCCGACGCGTCCACAGCGCCCGCGCCTCGTGCTTCGCCCCTGCGCTTCGCCGCCGTCGCGCTTATGGCCGCGATCGTCCTGACCGCCGCGTCCCAACTGATCTGAATCGAACTCGCCTCTGCTTGATCGCTTTGAAACCACTGCCCGAGTGCTCGGCCGTGCCCGTTCGCGGTCACCGACCTGCAGGGCAGGCCCAACATGTCGTCGCCAGATGCCTTGCCGTCGACCGGCACTCGGGGACGACTATGACAGGATCGTCTGGAACGTGCGTCCCAGCGGCACGCTCGATGCGTCCTTGGAGATTTCCGGGTTCGTGGTAGCATCAAACGGCGCACGCCCCGAAAAAGACTATCTTAATCAACAATGAAATCGTGCAGGCAAAGGCCGTACTTTCATGCTAAATGGCGGCTGGAGCTTATTAAAGTGAGGACAAAAGTGAGGATGACTCCATGCGGAAGATGATTATTGCCATGGTTGCCGTGGTTGCGGTCAGCGGCTGCACCACCACGGAAGAGAACGTGGGTATCGGCACTGTGGGCGGCGCGCTCATTGGTGGCGCTGTCGGCGGCGGCAAGGGCGCTTTGATCGGCGCCGGCGCTGGTGCGATTGGCGGTCTGCTCGTTCGCCGTCTGCAAAATGGCTACTGCCAATACAGAGATCGTCACGGCCGGATTTACACAGCTCGCTGCAACTAGTTTCGAGCTCCAGGCGGACAGCAAACGCGGAGGCAGGCCACCTGTCTCCGCGTTTGCTCTTTAAAGCGCTGTTGCGATGCGGCCCACGAGACGGCGTTTCAGGCCGGCAGCGGAACCTTGATTTCCACGTTCAAGCCATCTTCGCGAAAATCGCGCCTGATTGTGCCACGCAATTCGCGCGTGACGTTGAGATCGATCAGTCTGGTGCCAAAACCGCTCTTTGCCGGTCTCTCGAGCTTCTTCTGACCGGCCTCGCGCCAGTTGAGAGCCAATGTCCGGGTGCCGCTACGGGCTTCGAGCGACCAGTCGACCTTCAGCGCACCGACTGAATTGCCGGCTTCGCCATGCTTCAGCGCATTCGTCGCCAGTTCGTGAAAGACGAGGCCGAGTGCCTGCGTCGTCTTTTCATCGAGAAGAACCTGCGGTCCCGACAGCAGCCCTTCAGGAAGCTCGCTGCCGAACACCTGGCCTAGCTCGATGCGCAGCAGGTCGCCGAGATCGGCTTTCTGCCAGCGTGAGCGCGTCAGCATGTCCTGGGAAGCCGCCATCGCCTGCAGCCGGGCCGAGAAAGAAGCCGAGAATTCCTGGACGTCGGTGGTGTGCGATGCTGTCTGGCGCGCGATTGCCAGCACCCGCGTGATCGAGTTCTTGATGCGATGCTTCATCTCCTGCAGCATCAGGTCTTTTTCCAGCAGGCTCTTTTCGGTCGTTTCGTGAAGCAGCGAGACCGCCTCATAGGCCCGCTCCTGATAGCGGGCCACCAGCGCGATGGCGCCCGCAAGCAGCAGTCCGAACAATCCGAGCATCACCGGGATGGCGCGCGAGGAAGGTTGCGAGAAAGCACTTGTCGGCCTGAACAGGACGACCCACGGCCGGCCGGCGACGGTGACCTTGCGGGTGACCAGCAGCCTGTCGCCGAGGCTCGAAACAGGCGGCGTTTCCGATTGGAACAGCAGGTTGTCGCTGTCCACCGTGCCGTCATAGATCTCGGTGTTGACCGGCAGCAATGGTGCCCGGCTGAGCGCAGCCTGGAACAGATCACGGGCGCGGAAGGCCGCATAAAGGAAGCCGGCAGTCGAGGATCTCGTCGCGTTCACGGCGTCCGGCGCGGTTTCGACATTGAGCCGGACGAAGACGAGGAACCCGGTAAAGGTCTGCGCGGCACCCGTATCCTTGCCGAGCTGCACGAGCCCGCTGGCGTGCTGCTGGTCGTCGGCCATCGCCTTTTCGATTGCCTCGCGCCGCGCCGGCCCGGTGAACATGTCGTAGCCGATGCTGGATTTGTTGGACGGATCCAGCGGTTCGAACAGCACGATGGGCGTACGCCACGGTAAGTTCGTGTCGGGATAGATCGGATGGCTTGCGCCGTGATCGTGCAGGATGTCGCGCTCGACCGCCGCCTCGTTGCCAGTTTTCGCCAGGCGGAGGAAACCGATGCCGCGCAGGCCGGCGAAATTATTGTCGACGTCGAGCGCGTTGAAGAAAGCCTTGAACTCGCCCTGCGAGATACCGCCATTGCGTGCGTCGAACAGCGCCCGGGTCGAACGCAGCAGCGACAGGTCCAGGTCGATGCGGCTTTCGATCCGGTTAAGCGCGTCGTCTGCCGTCGCCTCGAATTTAATGCGGGCCGCCTCCTGGGTGGCAAAATAGGCAAAACCCGCCATCGTCAGGCTGATCAGCGCGACGGCGATAAAAGCGACGGTCGGAAAAAGCTTCTTCAATTGCTGATACGTCCCGTGGACGGTTCGGCATCTTTATGGGCAAGTCCTGACGCCAACACAATGGCGAGGCCAAAGCATGGTGACGGCTGGCACATTTTGGCGGCGTGTGATTAGCCGGCTAATTCTCGTTCATGCGGCGATCTTCAGCGCGCCCGGCCCCGGAATGGCGCCGGGTGGGCACTTGCCGAGGATGATCATGCCGAGCACCTCGTCCTGGGTGACGTCGGTTGTGCGCGCCGTTCCGACAACCCGACCGTTCTTCATGACGCAGACACGGTCGGCAAGCTCGAACACGTCGTGAATATCATGGCTGATCAGGAAGATGCCGATGCCGTCGGCCTTGAGCTGCCTGACCAGTTCGCCGACCTGCGCCGTCTCTTGCGGCCCGAGTGCAGCCGTCGGCTCGTCCATGATCAGGATGCGAGCATTGAACAGGATGGCGCGGGCGATCGCCACCGACTGCCGCTGGCCGCCCGAAAGCTTTACCACCGGCTCCTTGAAGCGTTGGAAACGCGGATTGAGCCTGCCCATCACTTTGCGCGCCTCGGCCTCCATGGCGACGTCGTCGAGCGTTCCCCAGCCGGTCATCAGCTCGCGGCCGAGAAACAGGTTGGCGGCCGCATCGACATTGTCGGCCAGCGCCAGCGTCTGGTAGATCGTCTCGATGCCGTACTTCTTGGCGTCGCGGGGATTGGAGATCGAAGCCTCCTCGCCGTTGACCAAAATCTGGCCCGCATCGCGCTTGTAGGCGCCGGACAGGATTTTTATCAACGTCGATTTGCCGGCACCGTTGTGACCGAGCAAAGCCATCACCTCGCCCGGGAAAAGGTCGACAGAGGCATCGTCGACGGCGCGAATGCCGCCGAAAGCGATGGAGATGTTGCGCATGTCGATCAGCGGCGTGCCCGTGGGAGCGGTTTTGTCTGCCATGATCGTTCCTCCTCCCTAAACGCGTTTGCGATAGACGGTATCGAGCCACACCGCGAGCACCAGCACGGCGCCGACAACGATGCTCTGCAGCGGTGAATCGATGCCGAGCAGCACCATGCCGGACTGCAGCGACTGCATCAAAAGCGCGCCGAGCATGGCGCCGAGCACTGTGCCGGAGCCGCCGGCGAGCGACGTGCCGCCGATCACCGCCGCCGCGATGACCAGGAGCTCGTCCAGCGTGCCCAGCGCATTGGTCGACGAGTTCTGCCTGGCTGACGAGATCGCCGCGGCGATCGTCGCCAGCACGCCCATGATCATGAACACCTTCATGGTCACCCAGCGCGTGTTGATACCGGCAAGGTTGGCTGCTTCCGGATTGCCGCCGATGGCGAAGACATAGCGGCCGAAACGGGTACGCTTGGCGATGAAGGTCATGATCAGCCCTACGGCAACAGCCATCAGCACGGGTATGGCGATGCCATGGGCGATGAACAGCCCGCCTTCGGGAACGGTTATATTGTTGGCCGCCGCATATCTGTTCACGATGCCGACCGGCCAAGGATAGGAATTGGCAAGCCATATGGCGCCCATGATGACAAGGCAAGTGACGGCCCCGAGGAACGTCTCGGCCCAGATCGGGCGTAACGGGAAGCGGAACCGCTTGCGCTGCACCCGCCCGTTGAGCAGCATGAACACAACCGCCAGGCACGCGACAATTCCGACGATCCAGCTCCATCGCGCGCCGATCGAACCCGTCGGTCCGCCGCCCATCAGCTGGAAAGTGGCATCCAGCGGCGCAATCGTCTGCCCACTGACGACCCACCATGCGGCACCCCGCCAGACCAGAAGGCCGCCCAGCGTCACGATGAAGGCCGGCACCTCGAGATAAGCGATGATGTATCCCTGGAACGCTCCGATCAGAAGGCCAAGCGCCAGGCCGATGGCCAGTGCCAGGATCCAGATCCAGGGATTGCCTAATTGCAGACCGATCATTCGCACCAGGAAATGCACCTGCGCAAAGCCCATGACCACGCCGATCAGGCCTTCGGCGGAACCGACTGACAGGTCGATATTGCGCATGACGATAACCAGCACCATTCCGGCGGCCATTATGGCCACGGCGGAAGTCTGCACCGACAGGTTCCAGAGATTGCGTGGCGTCAGGAAGGTCCGGCTGTCGAAGTCGAACGGATTGACGCCGAGCCGTACGCTGGAAATGACATGCAGGCCGACCCAGATGACCAGCAGCGCGCCGACCATGCCGAGCATGCGCGTGTCGAGTTCGGTTGCCTTGAGAAATCGGGCAACGATGCCGAGCTCGGATTCCCGTGCCCGGTCTGCCGTGCTGTCGACCGGCGTGTTGGACGTCGTGTCGGTCATGATGTTTCTCCCGCCGGGTTGCCGTCTGCCGCGGATGCCGGAAGCAGCCTAGAAGTTATCCGCCGGAAGCGGAAAAACAACTCTTGTTGAAAAACGCCGCGGCGAGCGGCCGCGGCGTTCGGACTTCTCGGAAACGTCGGCTCAGTTGCAGACTGCAACAGTGCCAGCCGTCACGCCGGCGCAGACCTCTTCTTTCTTGATCCAGCCGGCGTCGATGACGACGTTGAGGTTGTCCTTGGTGATGGCGACCGGGGTCAGGAACAGCGACTTGACGGTATTGCCGCCGGGCGTGGTGAAATCCTTCACGCCGGCAATGTCGGTCATCTGCTTGCCGTCGGCCAGCTGCGAGGCGATCTCGGCGGCATTCTTGCCGAGCTCGCGCGCATCCTTCCACACCGACACGGTCTGTGTGCCGAGCGCGATGCGGTTCAGCGCGGCGTGGTCGCCGTCCTGGCCCGAAACCGGAACCGATCCGGCCAGCCCTTGCGCTGTCAGCGCGGCGACGACGCCGCCGGCAGTGCCGTCATTGGCCGCGACCACGGCATCGACCTTGTTGTCGTTGGCGGTCAGGAACTGTTCCATGTTCTTCTGAGCGTTGGCCGGCAGCCAGCCGTCGGTATAGGCCTCGCCGACATTCTTGATCTTGCCGCTGTCTATTGCCGCCTTCAGCACCTCCATCGAACCGGCAAACAGGAAATCGGCATTCGGATCGGAACCCGAACCCTTGATGAAGACATAGTTGCCTTCCGGCTTCACCTTGAAGACTTCCCGGGCCTGCATGCGGCCGACTTCCTTGTTGTCGAAGGTCAGGTAAAAGACGTCCTTGTTCTCGATCAGCCGGTCGTAGCCGACAACCGGAATACCTTCGTCCAGCGCCTTTTGCACGGCCGGCCCGATGGCCGAGGCGTCCTGCGCCAGGATGATCAGTGCGTTGGCGCCCTGCGAGATCAGGCTCTCGACGTCGGTGAGCTGCTTGCCGGGGTTGGACTGTGCGTCGGCGGAAATATACTTGTCGCCTGCGGCCTCGATGGCCGCCTTCATTGCGGCCTCGTCGGTCTTCCAGCGCTCTTCCTGGAAGTTCGACCAGGAAACGCCGATGACCTTGTCTTTAGCCTGCGCCACCGACGCCAGCGCCAGCGTCATGGCGACACCCGCCAGAATGGCGGTCGTGAATTTCTTCATCATATCCTCCCTGCGCCGCGTACGGCGTGACCAATTGGCTCAAAGACCAGCTTAGAAGCTCTAATTTTTTCGAGCCTCGAAAAAATACTGGTCCGATCTCCGGCTGCTGTCAACATCGATTCTGATGAATTTTGATGACTCTGCGAGTTTTTTCGAGCGTCGGAATAAACGATGACAGCGCCACCTGCATCTGACACTATTTGCCTCATCCGACACTATTTGTCGGACATTACCGACGGCTTCCGGTTCATGAGCGGCCGCGGCAACCGGGAGGAAAGCAAAACAATGTCGGTCGGAATCCGCCATGACGATTTGCGCCGGCGCAACCGGGCGATGGTGATCTCGGCGGTGCGCCGGGCCGGCCAGCCATCGCGTACTGAGATCGCAGCTACCACCGGCCTCAGTCATTCGACCATATCGGCGATTTCTTCCGACCTGATACGGGAAGGCATCCTCGCCGAGAGCAAGCCAAGTGAGCCCGTTTCGTTGAAACGCGGTCGTCCGCAAGTCGGCCTCGCCCTCAACCCGGAAGCGGCGGCGGTGCTGACCGTGGTGTTGTCGCTGAATTTCCTTTCGGCCGCCATTATCGACTATACGGGACAGGTGGTCGCCGAGGAACAGCGCCGGCTGGACACGCTGACTATGCCGCGCGACGAGCTGATCCGTGAATGCATGGCCATCGTCCGGCGCCGGCTGCAGGATCCAGACCTTGACGTCCGCAGTGTCGCCCGCATCGCCCTGGCGATTCAGGGCATTACCGACTCCCCTGCACGCGCCATGCTGTGGTCGCCGATCACGCCGCAGACCGACATCGCCTTTGCCGACATGCTGGAGGACGAATTCGGCATCCCGGCAACGGTGGAGAACGACTGCAACATGATGGCGGTGGCTTTGCGCTGGCGCAATCCGGATCGCTATCGCGACGACTTCATCGCCATCCTGCTTTCGCATGGCATCGGCATGGGGCTGGTGCTGAAGGGCGAACTGTTCACCGGGACGCATTCCTCGGGCGGCGAATTTGGCCACATGATCCATCGTCCGGGCGGCGCGCGCTGCCGTTGCGGGCGGCGCGGCTGCATCGAGGCGTATGCCGGCAACTACGCCATCTGGCGCAACGCCAGGCAGATGAGCGAAGACAGCGAACCGGTCGCCGACGTCAGCGACGCCGACATGCGAGCACTGGCGGCCCGGGCGCGCGAGAAAGATGGGCCGGAACGCGAGGCCTACCGCAAGGCCGGCGAAGCGCTGGGTTTCGGTCTCGGCTCGCTGTTCGCGCTGATCGATCCGGCACCGGTCGCGATGGTCGGCGCCAGTGCCGCCGCCTTCGATCTGATCGAGCCGGCCTTGCGGAAGGCAATCGCCCAGACCGCCGGCGGCCAGCATTCAGGCTCGATCTCCTTCGATACAGAGCCGAACGAATTGCCGCTGATCCGCGAAGGCTGCGCGATGCGGGCGTTAAGCTTCGTCGACCAGGAGATTTTCGCGCCGGGCGCGCAAATGAGGCCCAGCGTCAGAAAGAACGTAGCCTGACCAGGCGGGTCAATCTTCCCTGATCGCATAGCCGGCGCCGCGGATGGTGCGGATGACATCCGGCATCCGGCCGTTGTTGACGGCTTTGCGCAGCCGCCCGACATGCACGTCGACGGTGCGTTCGTCGATGTAGATTGTCTCGCCCCAGACATTATCGAGTAACTGGCTGCGCGAGAAGACACGGCCCGGATGCCGCATCATGAACTCGAGCAGCCGGAATTCGGTCGGCCCGAGCCTGATTTCGCTCTTCTTGCGATAGACCCTGTGCGATTCGCGATCGAGCACGATGTCGCCGACCTTCAGCACGCTGGACAGCACTTCCGGCTTGGCGCGCCGCAGCAGCGCCTTGACCCTGGCCATGAATTCCGGTGTCGAAAACGGCTTGACCAGATAGTCGTCGGCGCCGGTCGAAAGACCGCGCACCCGGTCGCTCTCCTCGCCGCGCGCGGTCAGCATGATGATCGGCAGCCGCTCGGTTTCGGGGCGCACCCGCAACCGACGACAGAGCTCGATGCCGGAAACCGCTGGTATCATCCAGTCGAGCACCAAAAGGTCGGGCACATTCTCCTGCAAACGGATCTCGGCTTCGTCGCCGCGTGTCACCACCTCGACCTGGTAGCCTTCGGATTCGAGATTGTAGCGGAGCAGCACACCCAACGGCTCCTCGTCCTCCACCACCATTATGCGTGGTGCGATCATCGGCTGGGCACCCCCATCATGTCACCGGTGCGGACATTGTCGTTTCGTCCTGCTTCGGACGATTGACCGGCAATTGCTCGCCGGTCAGCACATAATACGCATTTTCGGCGATGTTGGTGACATGGTCGCCGATCCGCTCCAGATTCTTGGCGCAGAACAGCAGGTGCGTGCAAGCGGTGATGTTGCGCGGATCTTCCATCATGTAGGTCAACAGCTCGCGGAACACGGACGTGTATTTAACGTCGATGCGCTCGTCGGCGGCACGAAGCTTGGCCAACGCGGCCGCATCGCCTGCAGCATATTCCTCGATGACACCCTGCACCTGGATGAGAACCAGCTGCGCCATCGCGTCGATGGAATGCGACAGGTCCCGCGGCGTGACGCTGAGGCCGACCGCACTCACGCGCTTGGCGATATTCTTGGCAAGGTCGCCGATGCGTTCGAGGTCGCCCGCCATGCGGATCGCTCCGACCACATGGCGAAGATCGTGGGCCATCGGCTGGCGTTTGGCGATCAGGGTGATGGCGCGGTCGTCCAGTTCGCGTTGACGCGCATCCATGATGGCGTCGTCGGAAACGACGCGTTGCGCCAGCACGTTGTCGGAATTCAACAGCGCCTTGGTCGCCCCGCCGACCATCGAACCGGCGAGGTCGGCCATGTCGCGGATCAGCTTGCTGATCTGCTCGAGATCCTCGTCGAAAGAAGCGACTGTGTGTTCGCCCATGGTCCTGTCCTCATATGCATGATCGGAACGGCTCAGCCGAAGCGGCCCGTGATGTAGTCCTGCGTGCGCTTCTCGCGGGGCGACGTGAAGATCTTCTCGGTCCGGTCGAACTCGACCAGTTCACCCAGATACATGAAGGCCGTCTGGCGCGACACGCGCGCCGCCTGCTGCATGTTGTGGGTGACGATGACGATCGTGTAGTCGGCTTGCAATTCGTCGATCAGTTCCTCGATCTTGGCCGTCGACAGCGGGTCGAGCGCCGAAGCCGGTTCGTCGAGCAGAATGACTTCCGGCTTCACCGCCACGGTGCGGGCGATACAGAGCCGCTGCTGCTGGCCGCCGGACAGGCTCAAGCCGCTGGCGTTGAGCTTGTCCTTGACCTCGCTCCACAGCGCGGCGCGCTTCAACGCCTGTTCGACGCGGCCGTCCACCTCGGACTTGCCGAGGTTCTCGTAGAGCCTGACGCCGAAGGCGATGTTCTCGTAGATCGACATCGGGAACGGCGTCGGCTTCTGGAACACCATGCCGATCTTGGTCCTGAGGAGGTTGAGATCCTGCGACCGGTCGAGAATGTTCTTGCCGTCGAGCAGCACCTGGCCCTCGGCCGTCTGTTTTGGGTAGAGCTCATAGATGCGGTTGAACACACGCAGCAGCGTCGATTTCCCGCAGCCCGAAGGGCCGATGAAGGCCGTGACGCTGCGCTCGGGCAGCGACAGGCTGATGTCCTTCAGCGCCTTGCTCTGGCCGTAGTAGAAGTTGAGATTCTTGACCTCGATCTTCGTCTTCTCGGTGACCGTTTCGGTCATCGTCATGTCTGGGGACAACATCTGTGTCATCTGTCCTCTCTGCGTCCGGTAAGGCTGCGGGCGAGGATGCTCAAGCCCAGAACCGTCAGGGTGATTATGAGTGCGCCGGTCCACGCCAGTTGCTGCCATTCCTCGTAAGGGCTGAGAGCGAACTGGAAGATGGTCACCGGCAGGCTGGCCATCGGCGCGTTGATATTGCTGCTCCAGAACTGGTTGTTGAGCGCGGTGAAGAGCAGCGGCGCCGTCTCGCCGGAAATGCGTGCTATCGCCAGCAATATGCCGGTGACGATGCCGGACAATGCGGCGCGGTAGGCGACCGAACGGATCACCACCCAGCGCGGCGCGCCGATCGCGGCACCGGCTTCACGCAACGCGTTCGGCACCAGGTTGAGCATGTCTTCAGTGGTGCGCACGACCACCGGAATGACCAGGATGGCAAGCGCCACGGCGCCGGCAATGGCCGAGAAATGTCCCATTGGCCGCACCATCAGCTCATAGACAAACAAGCCGATGATGATCGACGGCGCCGACAACAGGATGTCGTTGATGAAGCGGACGACGGTGGTGATGCGCGAAAAGCGTCCATACTCGGCCATGTAGGTTCCCGCCAGCACGCCGATCGGCGTGCCGACGACAACGGCGATGATCGTCATCAGCAGGCTGCCCGTGATGGCATTGAGCAAGCCGCCGGCCTCGCCCGGTGGTGGCGTCATCTCGGTGAAGACCGCGAGCGAAAGCCCGGCTGTGCCCTTATAGACCAACGCGCCGAGAATGAGCGCCAGCCCGGCAAGCCCGATGCCGGCGGCGACGACGCAAAGCGCCATCATCACCGAATTCCTGGCTTTGCGGCGGCTGTGGAGCGATGAGGATGTCGACATCGGTCAGGCTCCCGTACGGGCGTCGATCCGCATCAGCATATAGCGGGCGGCGGCGAGGATCAGGAAGGTGATGACGAAGAGGATCAGGCCGAGCGAAACCAGCGAGGAGGTGTAGAGGTCGCCGTCGGCCTCGGTGAATTCATTGGCGATGGTCGCCGAGATCGTCGTGCCCGGCGCGAACAGGGAGGCACTGATGCGATGTGCGTTGCCGATGACGAAAGTCACCGCCATGGTTTCGCCGAGTGCCCGGCCGAGGCCAAGCATGACGCCGCCCATGATACCGATGCGGGTATAGGGAATGACCACGCGCCGGGTCACTTCCCAGGTCGTGCAACCGATGCCGTAGGCCGATTCCTTCAGCACCGCCGGCACCGTATCGAAGACGTCCTTGGTGATCGAGGTGATGAAGGGCAGCACCATGATGGCGAGGATCAGCGCCGAGGTCAGAAGGCCGATGCCGTAAGGAGGGCCGGCGAAAAGGCTGGATAGTCCCGGCACGCCGTGGAAGATGTTGATGATGAAGGGCTGTATCGTCGTCTGCAGGAACGGCGCGAACACGAACAGGCCCCAGATGCCGTAGATGATCGAAGGAATGCCGGCCAACAGCTCGACCGCTATGCCGATCGGGCGCCTGAGCGGGCGCGGGCAGAGCTCGGTGAGAAAGATTGCAATGCCGATGCCGATCGGAACCGCGATCAGGATGGCAATGGCCGCCGTCACCAGCGTGCCGTAGATCGGCGCCAGTGCGCCAAATTTTTCCGTAACGGGATTCCAGCTCTCAGTCGTCAGGAAAGAAAAACCGAACGACGACAGCGCCTGCCATGAGCCGGCAAACAGCGAGATGGCGACACCGCCGAGGATGACCAGCACAAGAATTGCGGAAGCGCGGGTGAGTCCGCGGAATATGGCATCTGTGAGCGCGAAGCGCCGCACAGTAGCTTCCCTGGCCCGGGCTGCTGCAGATGATGGCATGGCATCGGAAGCGATGGTCATTGGGTCCTCGCGATTAAAGGCAACAGGGAGGGCGCCGTCGACGCCCTCCCTGGAGGAGATTACATAGCCGAGTAGAGCGGCTTGCCGTCGTCGCCGACGACTTCCTTGGCCCACATGGCCTTGACGCTCTCAACCACCTTGTCGGGCATCGGAACGTAGTCCAGCTCGCCGGCCATCTCGTCGCCCTTGTCGTATGCCCAGGCGAAGAATTTGAGCGCTTCGCCGGTGGTCGCGGCATCATCCGGCTTCTTGTAGAGCAGGATCCACGTTGCCGCCGTCATCGGCCAGGACTCGGCGCCCGGCTCGTTGGCGAGGATGACGCCATAGCCCGGCTGCGAGCTCCAGTCGGCATTGGCCGCTGCCGCCGAGAACCCCGCCGCGGTGGGCTCGACCTTCTTGCCGTCCTTGTTGATCATATCGGTGTGGGTGAGCTTGTTCTGCTTGGCGTAGGCATATTCGACATAACCGATCGCGCCGCCGGTCTGGGAGACGTTGTTGGCAACGCCCTCATTGCCCTTGGCGCCGATGCCGACCGGCCATTCCACGGCCTTGTCGACGCCGACCTTTTCTTTCCAGACCGCGCTGACGTCGCCGAGGTAATAGGTGAAGTTGAACGTCGTGCCCGAACCATCGGAACGGTGAACGACCGCGATCGCCTGCGAAGGCAGCTTGACGTCGGGATTGAGCTTCTTGATCGCTTCGTCATCCCAGCTCGTGATCTTGCCGAGGAAGATGTCGGCCAGCGTCGGGCCGTCGAGAACCAACTCGCCCGGCTTGATGCCTTCGAGATTGACGACGGGAACGATGCCGCCCATCACCATCGGGAACTGAGCCAGTCCGGTCGCTTCAAGCTCGTCGCCCTTGAGCGGCGCATCCGAAGCGCCGAAGGTAACGGTCTTGGCCTTGATCTGCTTGATGCCGCCGCCGGAACCGATCGACTGGTAGTTAAGGCCAACGCCGGTGTCTTTCTTGTAGGTGTCGGCCCACTTCGCATAGATCGGGTAGGGGAAGGTGGCGCCGGCGCCGGAGATGTCCGCGGCGAGCGCGGCGGACAGGGTGAGGGTGGTCGTCGCCGCAGCCATTGCAATCGCAACGGCCGCCGAGCGGATGAAATGTCTCATGTGGCCTGCTCCTGTTCGGAATATGGTCTCTCGGCGCCATTCCTCCGGCGCCCGCTGAGGCCAATAGCCCCCGATTATTACAGTCGCATGACAGTTTCATGTCGCTCCGGTAACGACGTCCAGCCGGGTTAAGAAGGAGCGGCCGCGGGCTTTTGTCGGCATGGGCCGCGGTTTGCCGCTGGAATCAGCAGCTTGCGTGAATTCCGGCCGGCATCGTCTGCTCGGCGATCGCAGCCACCGGCTTTAAAAGAAAAAAGCCGGACGGGAGCGCGTTGCATGCAGCCAGAACGTGTCATGGCCGCGCCATCGCCGAAACAGGTCCGTTGGGGTAAATCTGACCCTGTTTCTTGCCGGCGGTCGCTGCTCCCGCCCGTAACTGGAGGAGCGGAACTTCGAATATCCCATTGTCGCCACTGAGCGCGGCTTTGGTATGGTGCGATCGCACCATGGCCTTACGCTGGAAGCGTTGACGAATCGCAAGGTTCTAACTCGCGCTGGACCTCCATCCGCGCCCGACCCGGCGCTCGATCTTCGAGCAACGCCTTCCACTGGAAGTGCGGCGACTTCTACTTCACGGTATCTACTCCCTTCGCCCTATTCCGCCGGTTGTCGGTTAGGCCGAAGCAGCGTTATAAGCTTGCAGGGGTATTGCTGATGTCTCGACGGATTCTGCCTGTCTTCCTGTGCCTGGCGCTGCCTCTGGGAAGCGGCTGCGCGCGCAGCTATGACGGCACCGTCATCATTCCCAAGCCGCTCGATGTTCGCCGTTTCTGGGACAGGCCTTCGCCGCAGGCGCAAGCCGAACAGTCGCAACTGGAGACCGACGTCTTTCCAGTGGCGCCGCAAACGCCGAAAAGGCCGGCGGTGCGCAGGAGCGCGGCTTCCGTTGCAACGCCTCGGAGGAGGGTCACCAACAACCCGCCCATGCTGTCGCCGGAGTCGACGAAGCCGCTAACTTGCAAAAATGTCAGCGAGCCCGGTAAACGGGCCCGCATGGTCTGCGAATAACCAGCCGACGTCGGTCGATGCGCACGGCTCCAGGCCTTGAAGCGGCTATCCGGCCAGCCGTCTCGGAACATCGCCCGCCCTGGTCAGTCCGCCGGGAAAAAGGCCGGCCCGACCACTCTCACCGGCCGCGCGCCGATCGCTTTCTCGATCGACTGATGCTGGGCAGTCCCTGGCACCTCGAAAACCGACGTTTTTGCCCCTGCGAGAGCCGCACCGGCAGTTTCGATCCCGGATTCAGGAATTTCCGCGACGACGCCAAGATCCGGCTTTGCGGTCGGCAACGGAATGATGGCGTTGCTCATGTTGGCCGGTGTCACGGTTCGTGCCCTGAGTTCGGCAACGCGCTGGTAATAGCGCTTGACGTCACAGGCCTTGAAGTTCGCGTCGTCGCGGTACCGGAACGCGGCAGGTAGCTCCACATAGGGTTTTCCCGACTCGAGCGCGACCATCTCCTCGGTCTCGCGAGTGGCGTCGCTCAGCATATAGAGGTCGACGCCGGCATCGTCGCAGATGTAGCGACACTGATCGACCGTTTCCTTCTGATCGTCGCTCTTGGCGAACTGCGATTTTGGCGCGGGGAAGAAATATCCGTCCGACAAGCGAACGCAAAACAGCATCCGATTGCCGCCAATTGTTGTGCCTGCGGACTGGGCCTTGGGTGCCGTGCGTTGCTGCGCCGGCTGTTTCTTGGCAGCGGGGGCGGCGCAGCCCAGCGCGACAAACCTGGCCTTCAGTCCGGACGTGTCCCTGCTCGAATTCGACAGTCTGGCGATCTGCCGTTGCACCTCCGCCTTGCTGCTGACTAGGTCGGCGCAGGGATTGAAGAAGAAGCCGGCGGTTTTCGCCGTGCATCTGCGTTGTCTCTCAAGCTTTTGAATCGCGGCGAGTTGCCGGCGCAGTTGGGCAAGCTCGGGGCTGGTCCCGCCGCTGCGCCCCGCCGAAAGCAATTGGCTCCTGATGGCACCGCAGCTATCCGCATAGGAGAAGGATGTGCCGAGCGCAACGGCTATTGCCGACACCAGCATCAGAATCGTGAGGGGCCAGAAGCGTGTCATTGGAACGACCATTATCCTTGTTGCACCGAGAACAGGATTTCTTTGTCGACTATGGATAAGTACTAGCTAAATCAGTTTTTCCTAATTGAAGTAGATCAAACCGCCACAAGAGACTTTAGCTCTAGTGTATTAGATCCCCTCGTGTAAATTCAATATTACATTTTTATTTCAAGATTGAGACGAACCGGCAGCAACGCCGGCGGACGCCCCCACGGCGAAGTTTGATGCGCGCGGCGGGTTCGGCATCGCGATCAATCCGGCGTTACCGGCCGGCCGTTGCTGAAAACCTTAGCCCTGGGATCGGCGTTGAGCGGCCAAAGGAGGAGACCGCAAATGTCGATCCACTTCACTGTCGCGGACCTGACCAGGAATCTGTTCCATTCACTTGGGTTGGACCATGAACGCGCACCGAGGCCACTCGACCACGAGCAGAGGCTTTTGCTGGAATGCTATCTCGCCGGCCAGATACCGGAATCGGCCTGGAGCGACTATGTCTTCGAGATGCCGGAACTGGCGCGACATGTCGAGGCGAGACGAAGGCGCCACTAAAGCGCATCGCGGTCGACCGGGCCTCATGCGACGCGCTTAGGTTCTTGTCTAATGCATGTCGTTGTCGCAAAACCGCTGCACGCTTTTGCGCGACATGCATTAGGTCCCGAAAAGTGGAATCCGGTTGTCGGAAAAGATCAAGGCGAAGCCTTCACTCGCGGTGCAGCCTGTTCTTGTTTGGGCGAGTTGAATTGCAGAGTGAACACCTTGCCCGGGATGCCTTCAGCCAGCGCCGGTGAAAAGCTCAACGGCAGGCAATGGTCCACGGCCGCGACCGCCGCGTCGACAAAAGCTTGGCGCGTCTTCTCCTCGCCGGCGACGCGGATGGCGGTCGGCTTGGGCCGGCCGATCAGCGTGCCATCGCGCCTGAAGCTGAAGCTCAGGGTGACGGTGGAATTCCCGGCATTCGCCGGAGGGGTCCAGCACGCCTGGATGGCAGCCCCGACCTCGGGCATGGTGTTGAGCGTCGCTGCATTCGATTGACCGGTTGCGCCCACCAGCATGGCGCCTGCGATCACGATCATTCCAGCAATGCTTTTCATGGCAGGGCCTCTGTCCTTGAACCGCCCTCGAGGACGGGACGAACTTCGATGGTAGGGCCGACAGCGGCGATGACAAGATGGCGGCGACGCGTTTCATCAGCCATGCAGGCGTCGTGAAACGCCGTCTGGCGCAACTTCGGCAGGGGCTGAAATAAGCAAAAGGCCGGCGCGCAGCCGACCTTTGCTTCCCATCCGCGCCAGTACATCCGTGGTCGCGGGCTGGAGGTGGATTCAGTAGAAAGGGTTTAGGTTAACGAAACCTTAAGCTCCCCACATCGTGCAAACAGGGGAGATTAAGAAAATCCCCAGTTCATTACCGGCTCCTGCAGACGTGCGGACGACCGCTATTGGCATGTGACTCAGGCGTTGGCCTGCGACCTCACATAGGCGATATAGCCGCGCACGTCGCCGGCCGGCTCGGCATAGGCCTTGCCGAGCTTCTTCTCGATCGCCGCCATATAGTCTTTTGCCCATTGGGGCAGCGCGTAGTCGATGACGGCGAGGAACTCGAGCGTCGCCGCCAGGCGGATGTCGGCGATCGACGGGTTCTTGCCGCCGATGAACGGCTTGCCGTTCCTGAAGAAGCTGTGAAACACCTCCAGCGGCTCGGCTATCGCCTCTATAGCGGCCTTCTGGGCTTCCGACTTCTTGTCGGGGTGGGCGTCGCTGTGGCCGACCTCGCCGGCATATTGCGGGAAATTCAGCACAGGATATGTGGCGCGCGCCACATAGGGGTAGAGCGTCCCGATCAGGTAGAACATGGCACTGTCGATCATTGCCCGCTTGGCCGGCGCCTTGGGATATAGTTTCTCCAGCCCGTGCTTGTTGGCGAGGTACTGCATAATGGCGCAGCTTTCCCATAAGACACCTCTCGGCAGGCCCTTGTCCTCGATCATCGGCGTAAGATGGGCCGGGTTTCGCGCCATGTATTCGGGCGAGCGCGTGAGACCCCATACGTCGGTCTCGGAATGATCGAGCCCGGCGGCGCGTGCAAACACTCGAACGCTCATATTGTTGACGCTGGGCTTCAGCATGCTGAGCGAGAGCGCGGGCTTTTTCGCCGGTTTCGCCTTGGCCTTCGGCGCCAGCTTCTTGGCGGAGACCTTGGCCGCCGGCTTTGCCACTTTCGCCGCTGACTTGGCGGCGGCTTTGGCCGCCGGCTCCGCTCCTGGCCTGGCTGCCTTGGCGGCGGGCTTCGTGGCACTCTTGGTTGCTGTCTTCGCCATTGTATCCTCCCTTTGTTCGGCGTGTCGTCAGTATGGATTTTTCGGTGCGCGATCCTCCGACAAGGTCGTGCGCGAGCGCTCGACAAGCGCCTGGATCGCATCGGCAAGGTGCACTTCGGCGATGTTGTAGTCGCCGCGCGCGACGCGGATCTTGTGCGCCTGCATCAGCACGTCGGCATGGGTGAAGCCCGCCGGCGGTTCGAAACGGTAGGAGGCGAGTTCGATCAGCAGGCCGAGCGGATCCTCGAAATAGATCGAGTCCATGAAGCCGCGATCCTTGACGCCGCTGTGCTTGATGGCGCGCTCGTCGAGCCGGGCAACCGCCTGCAGAAAGGTGACGCGCGACACCGCGAAAGCGATATGATGGACGCAGCCGGTGT
Organism: Mesorhizobium sp. M0998; assembly: GCF_040318885.1. Lineage (NCBI taxonomy): Bacteria > Pseudomonadati > Pseudomonadota > Alphaproteobacteria > Hyphomicrobiales > Phyllobacteriaceae > Mesorhizobium > Mesorhizobium sp. M0998. The sequence goes on along the minus strand of NZ_JAMYND010000010.1, from coordinate 24,479 downwards.
CGGTCGGCGTGCGCCGCTTGACCGGCGTGCGGCTTTCGTCGGTGAAGACGGTGATCAGCCGGCCGTCGCCCGGATCGAAATAGAGATGGCTTTCGCTCGCCTTATCGAGATTGGGCTGCTCGAAGATGAAAGGCATGCCAAGCACGCCCTCCCAGAAACCGATGGAAGTCTGGCGCCCGGCCCCGACCAGCGTGATGTGATGAACACCTTGCGATTGCAGCTTTTGCATCTGACTCCTCCCGGCCACGCCGTCTTGCCGCCGAACGGAAGTTCGGATGCCCAGTCGCGCTTGGCATGTGACCGCGCCCGGCCTCGCTCGCCTGCGCTCCGCATTCCGCATCCTGCAGGAGTGCGGCCGGAGCTTTGATGAACGGATGCTAATTCAATCCGAGGCGTTGCGCCAGAAGCGCTGAGTTTCAAGAACTCCACGCAGGCGCCAAGAGCGGCACCGGGATCGCGGACGCCTTCGCCGAGCTCGCTGAAACGACCCGTCGCCGGCAGCTGTAATGGTGCGGCGGCCCGCAGGTCGCTGGGTTTCCCGAGCGGCCGGTTTGGCGACGGCAGGTCAAAGGGGGCCTCGTTGACGCATGCCGCGCCTGGTTCGGATTACGGGCATCCGCGGCCCTTAGATGAAAATCACATATTCTTCATCGGCACGTCGGGATCGACATGTCCCCCATCGGCAGTGATCTTGAGCCTTGAGAGGTAGTGCTCCCATCCCCTTCGGTGGCTGTCACGCTCCTTTGCGTTCGGCAGTCCGCTGTGCGTGAAGCGGATCAGTGTCCCCGCATCCCTCGCGATCAGGTCGATCTCGACATGACTGGAGCCGGGCGGCACGGTCTCGTTGTCTTCCCAGCCAAAACTGTAGGCAAGACGGTGGACCGGGATCACCTCGGTGAACTCACCGCGCGCCATATGGCGACCACCGACATTGACGAGGAACAGACCGCCCGGCGTTGCATCCAAATTCGCTTCGGTCCCGATCCATCGCACAATCTGGTCCGGATCCGTCAAAAGCGCGAACACGGTCGCTTGTGGCGCCGCGACCTCAATCTCTGTGTAAACCGATTCCGCCATCGCTCACTCCAGGTCACATCCGCATCGAATACCGTGCTATTTAAGCGAATGTGGGGAGTTGCAAGAAGATGTTCGAGGCGTAAGCATAAGCCGGTGCCGAGTGACCCTCTACCGATGCTTCTCGCAAAGTCGCTTTCATTCCTTCTGGACGACGCCGCGCATATTGGCGACGGTGGGCGACTTCTATTGCAGCTCTCAACGCATTTGATGGAAGACGGCTTGCCGATCATCGCCGGCGCGCTGGCGCAGGATGCTCCCGACCCGATTATCTCACGCCGCATCTGGCTCTGGCGAGCGCCTGGGGGTGAAGTGGTCAAGGCTTTGGGGATAGGCGCCGACCGCCAGAATGCCGATCCCCGGCTCGTGCTGCGGGAGTGGCTTGGCACGACGCGGGCGATCGTGTTCGACGAGCGAGCGGGCGGTGTCGCACCGACTTTGGTGTGGGCGTTCGATCATACTCCGGATGAGGCGCAGTCAGAGCTGCTGCGGCAAATCTCCCGGTTTGCTGCGGCTCCGATGACCGCACTCGCAGAACGGTCCGCGAAACGCGCATTGCTCGAGGCATATTTGGGAAAGCGCAGTGCAGCACATGTGCTCAACGGTCATTCTCGTCGAGTAAAGGGAGAGACGATACGGGCTGCGCTTCTGTGCGCGGACCTTCGAGGTTTCACCGATCTATCCGAGGTTCATGATGCAGACGAGATCGTATTGGTACTTGATGCCTGGTTCGATTGCGTCGCCGGCGCGGTGCACGCATTTGGTGGTGAGGTTCTCAAGTTTATAGGTGATGGCGTCCTCGCGATTTTCCCGATTGGCGAGCGCGATGCAAATGCCGCATGTGACGCGGCGGTACGCGCCGTGAAGGCCACGCGCGCCGGGATAGATCATCTCAACCAAACTCGGCGCCGCAATGGCGGCCCTGAGCTCGGATATGGCATTGGCCTGCATGTCGGCGAGATACTCTGGGGGAATATCGGCACTGCCGGCAGGTTGGACTTCACCGCGATCGGCAAGGCTGTAAATCTTGTCAGCCGCATCGAAGGGCTGTGCAAGCCTTTGGGACGGACGGTGCTCGCGTCGACAGTGTTCGAGGCAGAAACTACCGAGCGGATGATCGCCATGGGCAGTCATCCGCTCGGAGGAATAGCAGGCGCGCAAACACTTTTCGGCTTGCCGGAATAGATCGAATGGTTGAGCCCGCCGTGGATGTGTCGTTCGCAGCATATCTTGGTATCGTGCGAAGCCATGACTGAGAGAAATTCGAACGGCAAAGAAGCTACGATACTGCAACTGGAGTATGGCGCGTTTAGAGCCCAGCCATGCGCGTCGCGCGCCGCTTTCGCTGGCCGGTGCTAAGGGCCTTCCCGGCATCCACCCTTCGAGGGAGAGGCGCCTTCGCCGAGTTCGCCAAAACGATCCGCCGCCGGCAGCTGTAGCTCAGGTCGGCTCCAGGCAGTGCCGACCAGCGTGATGGACGCCTTGTGATTGTAGTTTCTGTATCTGGCTCCTCCCCGCGTGGCATCGACTGCCCTGTTCAGCGCGACGTTCTGCGCGCCGCTAACGCTGTGCCTCAAGACCCACGATGCAATGCTAATGCAATCGGCTCCGCTTCACCAGAAGCGGCAATGAGCCAAACCCGCCGCGACCCAAGGCGATGGATCGGATTGATGGTTTGCCGAGAGCTTGGAGAGACTTGGTACGCCCAAGGGGAATCGAACCCCTGTTCCCGCCGTGAGAGGGCGGTGTCCTGACCGCTAGACGATGGGCGCGTTCAAGAACCGGCGATATAGGCTGACGGCTGGCAAAAAGCAACTAGGCTTAAGGCTGCCGATCGCGCCGGTGAAGTATCCGCTGCAAGCCTAGCGTTTTGGCTCGATCAGGTCCCAGAGATTCCCATAGAGATCTGCGAAAACCGCCACAGTGCCATAGGTCTCGTGCCGGGGCGCCTCACGGAACTCAACGCCCTTTTCGAGCATCAGCGCATAGTCGCGGGCAAAATCGTCGGTTTCGAGGAACAAAAAGACCCGGCCGCCGGTCCGGCTGCCGATGGCGTGCCTTTGCGCATCGCCGGATGCCTCGGCGAGAAGCAGGCGCGCACCCTGCCCGTTGCGCGGCGTGATCGTGACCCAGCGTTTGCCGCCGCCGAGATCGACATCTTCGGTGAGGACAAAACCCAGCCGGTCGACATACCACGAGATCGCCTCGTCATAATTTGCGACGACAAGCGCGACCGTGGCAATGCTGCGGTGTTCGGCAAAACCGGTCATTTGTTCCTGATCGAAAAATGGCCAACGATGCGGCGCTCGGTGATGTCATAGACGAAGATGGCGCGGCTGCCGTCGGGCAGCTCTGCGTCGATCGACAGGTGATTGCCGGACAGCGATTGGCTGATCACCCTGGCGCCGACCGGCAGCACGATGTCGCCGTTGACCGTCTCGCCGATCGGCACCTGGATGTCGCTGCTTAGCGGAGGGGCGGCAGGCGGCGCGTTGCGCGCTTTGTAGACAAGTGCCGCGATCACCACCATAAGGGCGAGGAACAGCAGGCCGAGATTGATGGCGACGAAGCGGACGAGCTTCCTCCGCACCTTTTCGACCTCGGGGTCGAGCGGCTTTTCCTCGTCTTCGTCGGCAAGCGGCCGGGCCATGGCAGCAGATTCCGGAACTGTTTTCGATGAGCGCTCATAACGAAGTGGTCAGACAATTAATAGGGGCCGGACCGATCGTCCTGGAGGCGGGCGCTGATGCGGCCGGCCAGCGGCTCGACCAATGGCTGGCGGCCAGGCTCGGCCCCGACATGTCGCGCAGCCGGGTACAGATGCTGATAAAGCAGGGCGCCGTCAGGATCGGCGGCAAGCCAGCCAGCGAAACGAAGCGCAAGATGGCGCAAGGTGACAGCGTGTCGGTTGATATGCCGGAGCCGGAACCAGCGGCGCCGCAAGGCGAAGATATTGCGCTGGACGTCCTCTACGAGGACAGCGAGCTGATCGTCATCAACAAGCCGGCCGGGCTGGTCGTGCATCCCGGCGCCGGCAACTGGACCGGCACGCTGGTCAACGCGCTGATCCATCATTGCGGCGACAGCCTGTCTGGCATCGGCGGGGTGAGACGGCCGGGCATCGTCCATCGCCTCGACAAGGAGACCAGCGGCGTCATGGTCGTCGCCAAGACCGATCGCGCCCACAAGGCGTTGTCGGAGGCCTTTGCCGACCACGGCCTGACCGGCGATCTCGAGCGGGCCTATCTGGCGTTGGTCTGGGGCATACCGGCAAGGCCGACCGGGACGGTCGACGCGCCGCTCGGCCGCGCCGCCGACCGGGTACGCCGCGCCGTGGTGCCGCAAGGCCGCGACGATGCCCGCCACGCCGTCACGCATTTCATCGTCGTTGAGCGCTTTGGCGAGCAGCAGCAGGAATTCGCCACGGCGAGCCTGGTCGAATGCCGGCTGGAAACCGGTCGCACTCACCAGATACGCGTCCACATGGCCCATATCGGCCATCCGGTGATTGGCGACCCCGAATACGGCCAGGCTTTCCGCACCAAGGCCAATCGGTTGCCCGAGCCGCTAAGAAGCAAGGTAAAGGCGTTTCCGCGACAAGCTTTGCACGCCCGCCTCCTTGCATTTCGGCATCCCGATACCCATCTAACGATGAGGTTCGAAGCACCGATACCGTGGGACATGGAGGAACTCGTCGACGGCTTCCGCAAGCTCTGAACCAACCACCTGAAAACCTGACCGGCGTTGTTCACTTCAACGTGACACACTGTTTCGTGTTGAACAAATGCCTGTCTTTCTGGTTTTGTTCCTATATATGTCGGTTGGCGCGAATGTGCCTTTGGCATTCGCGCCACATGCCCGCCGCGTTTCGGGGGCATCACTCCAATAGAGAGGGGGCGCTATCATGGCCCAGTCATTACCCAGTATCGTTTCCGGCGAAGGCGGTCTCAGCCGCTACCTGGAAGAAATCCGCCGCTTTCCGATGCTTCAGCCGCAGGAAGAGTACATGCTCGCCAAGCGCTATGCCGAGCATGAGGACACCACAGCTGCGCACAAGCTCGTCACCAGCCACCTTCGGCTCGTCGCCAAGATCGCCATGGGCTATCGCGGCTATGGCCTGCCGATCGGCGAGGTGATCTCGGAAGGCAATGTCGGCCTGATGCAGGCCGTCAAGAAATTCGAACCGGAGCGCGGCTTCCGTCTCGCCACCTATGCGATGTGGTGGATCAAGGCCTCGATCCAGGAATACATCCTGCGCTCGTGGAGCCTGGTCAAGATGGGCACCACCGCCAACCAGAAGCGCCTGTTCTTCAACCTGCGCAAGGTGAAGGGCAAGATCCAGGCGCTCGACGAAGGCGATTTGAAGCCCGATCAGATCACCGAGATTGCCACCCGGCTGAACGTCTCGGAAGCGGAAGTCGTGTCGATGAACCGCCGCCTGTCGGGCGACGCCTCGCTCAATGCGCCCATCCGGGCCAGTGAAGGCGAGTCCGGCGAATGGCAGGACTGGCTGGTCGACGACCACGAAAGCCAGGAAGAGATGCTGATCGAGCAGGACGAGTTGGAAAACCGGCGCGGCATGCTGTCGGGCGCTCTTGCCGTGCTCAACGACCGCGAACGCCGCATCTTCGAGGCGCGCCGCCTCGCCGATGAGCCGTTGACGCTTGAAGAGCTGTCGGCCGAGTTCGATATCAGCCGCGAGCGCGTGCGCCAGATCGAGGTGCGCGCCTTCGAGAAGGTGCAGGACGCGGTCAAGGCCGCAGCCAAGCGCCAGACGCAGGCGCTGCGCACCATCGAGGCGCAGCCGGCGGCGTAAGGCCTTCCGGTAGAAACAAATAACGGCGGCGTCAGGTAACTGGCGCCGCCGTTTTTTTCTAAAGCGCGTCGCGTTCGGGCCGGCCTTGTGCGGCGCGCTTTAGATTCTTGTTTTTATGCATGTCGTTATCGCAAAACCGCTGCACACTTTTGCGCGACATGCATTAGCGGGTTGCCGGTTCCGCGGCGCCTTCGCGGATGTCCGATCCGTCGCCCTAACTGCTCAGTAGCCTTGCCAGGCGTCCCCAGACGATCTCATTGATAGCGGCATTGTCGCAATTTTCCCCAAGCCCTGAAAACCGCAAGGCTGCAAGCTGTGGCGGCAATGTTGCGGCGCCGACCGCGGCATTCCACAACCCGGCGCTTGCGGCAGGCGGGCGCGACAACGGTCCGTCGGGCAGTTGAGTTCGTCTATTGGAAACGAAAGGAAGTGTGATGATGACGATTTCTCCGTTTCTGGCCGCCCTCGGATCCGACGGTCCGCCAGCCGATCGAGCGAAAGACATGGCCCTGTATGGATGGCTAATTGGAAGCTGGGAGATGGACTCGGTCCACTACCTCGACGACGGCACAATCCAGAAATGGGATGGCGAATGCCATTTTGGCTGGGTGCTCGAAGGCCGCGCGATTCAGGACGTTTGGATCAGGCCCAAGCGCCCTGCTCCGTCCGCGATGTATGGCACAACCTTGCGCATCTTCGACCCTGGGATCGATGGCTGGCATATCATATGGAACGACCCGCTCAACCGGGATCACTCGCGCCAGATCGGGCGGGCCGAGGGTAAGGACATTGTCCAGCTCGGCAATGACTCGCGCGGTCTGCAAACTCGATGGCGTTTCACCGAGATCACTGCCACCAGCTTCCATTGGATCGGCGAGGAAAGATCTTCCGAGAGCGATCCTTGGCAAATCACGTATGAACATTTAGCCCGCCGAACAAAACCCTGACGCTCGACTGGCTGGCGTCTGCGCTGCTCCTCATCCGGCTGCCGCCACCGTCGTCCCGCATAGACCTATCGGATTCAAACATCGCAAAAATCGAATCAGGATCAATAGCTTGGATGACCATCGCGGAACGATGAGGGCGGCGCCGAGTCTGAATGGCATTGTAGTGCCAGCGACCCATCCTCTCACAGGCAATCGAGCGGAAACTTCAGATAGCGCTGCCCGTTGGATTCCGGTTCCGGCAGGCGTCCGCCATTCATATTGACCTGCAGCGCGTGCAGGATCAGCCGCGGCATCGGCAACGTCCTGTCGCGGGCTTGGCGGAGCGCGACGAAGTCGGCTTCCGTCTTGCAGCCGGCAACATGGATGTTGCCGGCTTTCTGCTCCGCGACCGTGCTTTCCCACCGCGCTTCGCGACCGCCCGGCTGGTAGTCGTGACCGACGAACAGACGTGTCTCGTCCGGCAGCGCCAGGATGTCCTCGATCGAACGCCAGAGCCGCTCGGCACTGCCGCCCGGAAAGTCTGTCCTTGCGGTGCCGCTGTCCGGCATGAACAGCGTGTCGTGGATGAAGGCGGCGTCGCCAATGACGTAAGTGATCGAGGCCAGTGTGTGGCCCGGCGAGAACAGCACTCTTGCCGCAATGCCGCCGACCGAAAAAGTTGCGCCGTTGGCGAACAGCCTGTCCCATTGCGAACCGTCGGCGGGGAATTCCGGCCAGTTGTAGATCACCTTCCACAATTTCTGGACGTCGATGACCTTCTCGCCGATTGCCGTCGGCGCTCCGGTTCTCCCCCTCAGATAATGGGCGGCGGAGAAATGATCCGCATGCGGATGCGTGTCGAGGATCCACTCGACCTCCAGCCCGCTTTCCCTGACGAAGTCGAGCAGGGCGTCGGCGTTTTTCGTTGCCGTTGCACCGGACCTTTCGTCGAAGTCGAGCACCGGATCGATGATGGCGCATTTGCGGGTCGCCATGTCGGCGACCACATACTGGACGGACCCGCTCGGCTTGTCATAGAAGCCGGTGACCTGCGACCTGGCCGATAATGCGTCCAATCCAGCCTCCTTCGCCCCTCACCACGGCAGGAAGGATTTTCTCTGCCACGGCAAATTAAAGGCATGGTTGTCCGTCAACCAGGCATCGTCAAGCACCCCATGCTCACACGGCCAGGAAAACCGAAAACTCTCTGTGCCGCCTCTGCCTGCTCAGGCGGAAGGCTGCTTGGTTTTCCTGAGATATGGCAGGATCGTCTCATAGGCGCCGAAGCGCTTGATGGCATCCTCATTCGAGACGGCAGCGGTGATGATGACGTCCTCGCCCTGCTTCCAGTTCGCCGGCGTCGCCACCTGGTGCTTGGCGGTCAGCTGCATGGAATCGATGGCGCGCAGGATTTCGTCGAAGTTGCGGCCCGTCGTCATCGGGTAGGTGAGAACCAGCTTGATCTTCTTGTCGGGCCCGATGACGTAAACCGAACGCACCGTGGCATTGTCGGCGGGCGTGCGGCCTTCCGAGCTCTCGCCGGCACCCGCCGGCAGCATCTCGTAAAGCTTGGCGACCTTGAGATCCTTGTCGCCGATCAGCGGGTAGTTCACCGAATGACCGGTCGCGGTCTTGATGTCGTTCTGCCACTTTTCATGGCTTTGGACGGGATCGACCGAGATGCCGATGATCTTGACGTTGCGCTTCCTGAACTCGCCTTCGAGCCCGGCCATTGTGCCGAGTTCGGTCGTGCAAACCGGCGTAAAGTTCTTCGGATGGCTGAACAATACCGCCCAGCCATCGCCGATCCATTCATGGAAGCTGATCGGTCCTTGCGTGGTCTCAGCGGTGAAGTCCGGTGCGATATCGTTGATGCGAAGGCTCATGACGTGTCCCTTACCCTGTGCGTGCAGATCGCAGCCGGCGTTGGCCGGCGCTGCTTTTGCCTTTCTATCACTCCGGCGTCATCCTTCAAACGCCTGTTGCGCCGCATCAAGGCCGGCGGCGAAATATTTTCATTGCTTCTCGGCAAATGCAGCAGGAATTTTCGCTGCGCTGGTTCAGGCCTTGTTCACTGCCAACGTCGTCGCCAGGTCTTCCATGCGCTGGGCCAGTGCGCCGAGCGCCCCGGTCAGCACGGAATCGTTCTTGTCGGCCTTGGTCAGTGCGTCGTCGCGCGTCTTGCGCAGCGTCAGCACTTCGCTTTCCATGCCCTTGACCCGCTTCTGCAGTTCCGAAAGCTCGTCCATGACCATGATGCCGGCCATCACGGTCAGCCGCTGGTCGCCGATCTCGCCAAAAGAATCCTTCAGATGCGAGACATAGCGGTCGAAGCGCTCGGCAAGATCGATCAGATGCTCTTCCTGGCCCTCGTCGCAGGCCATCCGATACTGCTTGCCGTCGATGGAAACCGTGACTTGTGCCATTGGCCTACCTGTCCAGTACCGCGCGGATGGTTTCCATAGCTGTCACCAGCCTTCGCGACACTTCCTTGTTGGCATCTTCCAGCCGTTCGGCGCGGGCCTCGGAATTGTCGAGCTCCTGCGCCAGCCGCGAGCGGTCGGCGTTCATCCGCTGCACTTCGGCCTCGGCTTCCGAATAGTCCCGCTCATGCTCAAGCTTGGCCGCGACGGCGTTTTCCAGCCCTTCGATGGCCTTACCCAGCCTGGCAATGACTTCCTTGAGGGTCGTTTCCCCGGTCATGGCTTTCGTCCTGCGCCCTGCCCATCACCGAATCATCCACGTTCAGAACGCGTTATCCCTGAAACATTACGCGTCGTGTGAACCGCACGTCAATAAAGCTGTCGCGACTGTCCCCTGCTAACGCTAATGTAAGTCGCGCACGGCCATCACAAGACCGGCAAAAGCACACCGATTTGTTGACTAAAAGGCCGCGCCTGCTATGTGTCGCGCACCCTTTTCAAGGGCTTTCCCAAGGCCCAAACCCCCATTTTGGAGGAAGCATGACCTCGCGCGAACAACATGACCGGATGGCCAATGCGATCCGTTTTCTCGCCATGGACGCCGTCGAGAAGGCAAATTCCGGCCACCCCGGACTGCCCATGGGCTGCGCCGACATCGCCACGGTGCTGTTCACCCGCTTTCTCAAATACGATCCGAAAAGCCCGCATTGGCCGGACCGCGACCGCTTTATCCTGTCGGCCGGCCACGGATCGATGCTGCTTTACTCGCTGCTCTATCTGACCGGCTACGAAGACATCACCATCGACCAGATCAAGCAGTTCCGCCAATTGGGGTCGAGGACGGCGGGCCACCCGGAATACGGCCATGCCGCGGGCATCGAGACGACGACCGGCCCACTCGGCCAGGGCCTTGCCAATTCGGTCGGCTTCGCGCTCGGCGAGCGCATCATGAATGCCGCTTTCGGCAAAGATCTCGTCGACCACTACACCTATGTGCTGGCCGGCGACGGCTGCCTGATGGAAGGCGTATCCCAGGAAGCCATCGCGCTTGCCGGGCATCTGAAGCTGAACAAGCTGATCGTCTTCTGGGACAACAACAACATCTCGATCGATGGCCCGGTGTCGCTCGCCGATAACACCGATCAGGTCGCTCGCTTCCAGGCGTCCGGCTGGAATGCCAGCCATATCGACGGCCAGGACCCGGAAGCGATCGCCTATGCCATCGAAGCGGCCCGCCACTCCGACAAGCCGACGATGATCGCCTGCAAGACGACGATCGGCTTCGGCGCGCCGACCAAGGCCGGCACCAACAAGGCGCATGGCTCGCCGCTCGGCGCCGAGGAAATCGCTGGCGCCAGAAAATTCTTCGGCTGGGATTATCCGCCCTTCGAGGTTCCGGCCGATATCCTCGACGCATGGCGTACCGCCGGGCGGACCGGCGTCAAGGCGCGCACCGACTGGGAAAGCCGCCTTGCCAAGGCTGATGCCAAATTGCGCGCAGAGTTCGAACGCCGCATCAGTGGCACGCTGCCGGCCAACTTCGACGCCGTCATTGGCGATTACAAGAAGAAGCTCGTCGCCGACAAGCCGAAGGTCGCCACCCGTAAGTCATCGGAAATGGCGCTGGAGGTCATCAACGGCGCCGTGCCCGAAACCATCGGCGGCTCGGCCGATTTGACCGGCTCCAACAACACCAAGACCAGCCAGACCAAGAACATCACCGCCGACGATTACGGCCAGCGCTACGTTCATTACGGCGTTCGCGAGCACGGCATGGCGGCCGCGCTCAACGGGCTGACATTGCATGGCGGCATTATCGCCTATGGCGGCACTTTCATGTGCTTTTCCGACTATGCCCGTCCGGCGATGCGGCTTGCTTCGCTGATGGGCATCCGCTCGATCTTCGTCATGACCCATGATTCCATCGGCCTTGGCGAAGACGGCCCGACCCATCAGCCGGTCGAGCATCTGGCAGCACTTCGCGCCATTCCGAACCACAATGTCTTCCGCCCCGCCGATGCGGTGGAAACCGCGGAATGCTGGCAGTTGGCCATTGAGTCGGAAAAGACGCCTTCGACATTGGCGCTGACCCGGCAGAACCTGCCGACGGTACGCAACGACTTCGTTGCGGAAAACCTCTCCAGCCGCGGCGCCTATGAACTTGCCGCCGCCAGTGGCGAGGCGGCGGTGACGATCTTCGCGTCGGGCTCCGAGGTCGAGATCGCGCTGGCCGCCCGCGAGGCCTTGGAAAAGCACGGCCACGCGACCCGCGTCGTCTCGGTGCCGTGTTTCGAATTGTTCGACAAGCAGAGCGCCGACTATCGCAGCAGGACGATCGGCAATGCGCCGCTCAAGATTGCCATCGAAGCCGGCATCCGTCAGGGCTGGGATCACTTCATCGGCACCGACGGCATCTTTGTCGGCATGACCGGCTTCGGCGCCTCCGGCACCATCGAACAGCTCTACCCGCATTTCGGCATCACAGCCGAGGCAACGGTGAAGGCGGCGGAAGCCCGTCTGCATGGCAAATGAAAGTGAGCCCCGCCCGGCAAAGGCTGGCATAGCGGTTTTGCCGGGCGGTGGAGCACTAATCGATTTAAATCCACGCCTCGGCGGCTGGATTCTTTGCTCGTCCGCCGTTATGAAGCTGCGGACTTGATCTTCGGCCTCCAACTCCCAGGGAGAGAACAATGACCGTCAGAGTTGCCATCAACGGATTCGGCCGCATCGGCCGCAACATCCTGCGCGCCATCCATGAATCCGGCCGCAAGGATATCGACGTCGTCGCGGTCAACGATCTCGGCCCGGTCGAGACCAACGCGCATCTGCTGCGCTTCGACAGCGTGCATGGCCGCTTTCCGCATGAGGTGACGGTTGACGGCGACCAGATCATCGTCGGCAAGGAAAAATTCAAGGTCACCGCGATCAAGGATCCGACGCAACTGCCCTGGAAGGAGCTTGGCATCGACATCGCGCTCGAATGCACCGGTATCTTCACCGCCCGCGACAAGGCCGTCGCCCATCTGACCGCCGGTGCCAAGCGCGTTCTCGTCTCCGCTCCGGCGGAGGGCGCCGATCTCACCGTCGTCTATGGTATCAATCACGACAAGCTGACCAAGGACCACATCGTCATCTCAAACGCCTCCTGCACCACCAACTGCCTGGCGCCGCTGGCGGCCGTGCTGAATGAGGCGGTCGGCATCGAGAAGGGCATGATGACGACGATCCATTCCTACACCGGCGACCAGCCGACGCTGGACACCATGCACAAGGACCTCTACCGCGCCCGCGCCGCCGCGCTGTCGCAGATTCCGACCTCGACCGGTGCTGCCAAGGCCATCGGCCTGGTACTGCCCGAACTCAAGGGCAAGCTCGACGGCATCTCCATCCGCGTGCCGACCCCGAACGTCTCGCTCGTCGATTTCAAGTTTATCGCCAAGCGGCCGACCAGCGTCCAGGAGATCAATGACGCGGTGATCGCCGCCTCGAACGGCAAGCTGAAGGGCATCCTCGCCGTTACCCGTCACCCCAATGTTTCGATCGACTTCAACCATGATCCGCATTCCTCGATCGTGGCGCTCGACCAGACCAAGGTCATGGACGGCAACTTCGTTTCGGTGCTGTCGTGGTACGACAATGAGTGGGGCTTTTCCAACCGCATGGGCGATACCGCCGTCGCCTTCGGCAAGACCATCGCCTGATCGCAGAGCCAGCTTCTCGACCTGGAGACGCCCGGCTCAGTCCGGGCGTTTTTCATTGCAGCACGAACCGCCGAGGCACGCTCCGCTGCTCGGGGGTGCCAAAACTTTCGACGATCGGCAGCGTGGGGCAAAAAGCCACGCTGCTGCCTTGCAGCGGCCATGTCTTCGCCCCACTCTCCCGTGATGCCGGAGCATATCGACTAGGGGCGACCAACGAATGGAGCATGGTATCTATCTTGTGACGCTCGTTGGCGCAGCACTTGTCGTTGCCGCCGCGTTTTCAAGCCTGATCGCCTTCCGTTTCGGCGCCCCTCTCCTGCTGCTGTTTCTCTGCATCGGCCTCGCCACCGGAACCGACGGTCTCGGCATCCATTTCGACAATGCCCGAGTTGCTTATTTTGCCGGCTCATTGGCGCTGGCGGTCATCCTTTTCGATTCCGGCTTCGGCACGCCGCTCAACGCCTTGCGGCAGGCGGCCGGGCCGGCGCTGTCGCTGGCCACATTCGGCGTCCTTTTGACCACCGGGCTCTTCGGCGCCGCCGCCTATTATCTGCTCGACCTGACCTGGCTGGAATCCTTCCTGCTCGGTGCCGCCGTCGCCTCGACCGACGCCGCGGCGGTGTTCTTCCTGCTGCGCGCCGGCGAGATCAATTTGCGCGAGCGCGTGCGGTCCACGCTCGAGGTGGAATCCGGCACAAATGACCCGATCGCCATCTTCCTGACCATCACGCTGGTCGAGGTCATCGCCGCCAATACCCACCCCGAGGCCAAGGTGCTGGTCACCGATCTTGCCGTCGGCTTCCTTGTCAACATGGGGCTCGGCGCGGTCATCGGCATTCTCGGCGGCATGGCCATTGTGCGCCTTGTCGATCGCCTCAATCTCGATCACGGCCTGCTGCCGATCTTCGTGCTGACGCTGTCGCTTATGGTGTTCGCTGCCGCCGGTGCCGTCGGCGGCTCCGGCTTCCTGGCGGTCTATCTCGCAGGCCTGATTGCCGGCAATTCCGATATCCGGGCCGTCACCATCCTCAAGCGCTTCCAGGACGGCATGTCGTGGCTGGCGCAGATCATCATGTTCCTGATCCTCGGCCTGTTCGCGACGCCTTCACAATTTCCGGCGATCCTGGTGCCGGCAGTGCTGCTCGGCCTGTTCCTGGTATTTGTGGCACGGCCAATCGCCGTCTGGCTCTGCCTGGTGCCGTTCCGTCTGCCACGCCCGGAAGTCGCCTTCGTCTCGTGGGTTGGCCTGCGTGGTGCCGTGTCGATCCTGCTTGCCATCACGCCGCTGCTCGGCGGTCTTGAGAACGGCCGCCTCATCTTCAACACTGCCTTCATCATCGTGCTGGTCTCGCTGATCATCCAGGGATGGACCGTCGGGCCGCTGGCGCGCCGTCTCGGCCTTATCGTGCCGGCCCGCCTGGGACCGCTCGACAAGGTCGAATTGGAACTGCCGGGCTCCGCCCATCATGAGCTTCTCGCCTACCGCGTGTCACCTGGCAGCCCGGTGGCGCGCGGCGAACGCATTCCGCGCTGGGCGCGGCCGTCGCTGGTGCTGCGCGACGGACGCTCGATGCGCTTCCAGGATATGGGCCGGCTCGCGGCCGGCGACCATGTCTACATCTTCGTGCCGGACCGCTATCCGCGCCTGCTCGACAAGCTGTTCGCCAGCCGTGCCGTGGTCGATCCCGAGGACGCGGATTTCTTCGGCGCCTTCGCCGTCGATCCGTCACGCCCCGCCGAGGAACTGGAAACCGCCTACGCGCCGGGCCTGACCGAAGCGGAACGCAAGCTCAGCATTGGCGACCTGGTCACTACGCGGCTCGGCGGCCACGCCGAATATGCCGACCGCGTGCTGCTCGGTCCGATCGAGCTGATCGTCCGCGACGTCGACGACAAGGGCAGGATCACCGGCCTTGGCCTGTCCTTTGAGCCGACCGCGCCGGTGGCGCGCGTTCCGGTGTTTCTCAGTGCCGGCGAAATCCGCGACCGCATCGCCGCCTTCATCCGCAACCGGCGCAAGCCGGCCGAGGCGCAGGCGGTCGAGGCGGCGGCCGAGATGGAAACGGTTCCGCAGCCCGTGGTGGAAAAGACAACTGGCGAAGGCTGACCGCTGTCCACCCAAGCCGCGGAACCCTGCCGCGAGGCTGAAGAATGGCTCGGCAACTGGTGTGGCGGGTCCATGTGGTCCGACATCGCCGGAAATGATCCCGTTCGGCCGGTTGCGAGGACGTTCGGCCGATCAGTCGCCAATTCTCCGGCGCGCCATAGGGGCGCGCTTAATTGTTGCGGGCCGCTACGAACTGCGCCGCTTGTTTCAGAAGCGCAGCTTGCTCGCCAAAAGGTTCGAGCAACGCATGAGCCTGGTCAACGAGGCCATGGAGCTGGCCCCGCGCCCAGTCCGGTCCGTGCAGCGCGACCAGCGTCGCCTTGCCGGCCGCGGCATCCTTGCCGGTCGCCTTGCCCATCTGATGCGCGTCGGCGGTCAGGTCGAGCAGATCGTCGGCAAGCTGAAAGGCAAGCCCGATCGCCGAGCCGAACTCGGCCAGCCTTTCGCGGTCGCCCGACGGCGCGCCGGCAAGGATAGCGCCCGCTTCGCAGGCAAAGCGGATCAGCGCACCGGTTTTCATCGCCTGAAGCCGGATGATGCCGGCCTCGTCCGGCCGGCTTTGTTCGGCTTCGAGATCGAGCATCTGGCCGCCGACCATGCTTCCCGCCCCGGCGGCGCGGGCCAGTGCCAGCACCAGCGTTGCCCTGCGCTCGGCCGGCAGCATTGTCGCCTCGTCGGCAAGGATGTCGAAGGCAAGTGTCAGCAAGGCGTCGCCCGCAAGAATGGCGGTCGCCTCATCGAAAGCCCTGTGCACGGTCGGCTGGCCGCGGCGCAAATCGTCGTCGTCCATGGCCGGCAGATCGTCATGGATGAGCGAATAGCAGTGCACGCATTCGAGCGCCGCCGCGACGCGCAGCGCCGCCTCGCCGTCGGCTGAAAACAGTGCAGCACTTTCCATGACCAGGAAGGGACGCAGTCGTTTGCCGCCGTTCAGCACGCCATGTCGCATTGCCGCCATCAGGCGTTCGGGCCGCGCGACCTCGCCCGAAAGCGTCCGTCCGTCGAGCAACCGCCTCAGCAGCGCCTCGAGCGGAACTGCCCGGGCAATAAGTGCAGCTTCGAACGCCATTTGGTCGTCTTTCGTCATGGTCGGGAGCGGTAGCCGACACTCAGACATTGCGCAAGAAGCCGAGCGCCATTATGCCGGGGGCAGGGAGTAGCGCGGACTGGGTGGCTTGGCGGAACCGATCGTCGATCACGAAACCGAAGGGTTGGACATGGCGAGACCGAGACGCGGCAGCCGCATCGGTCTTCAACGCTGGGTCCGGCGCGGCATTGCCGTCGCCGTCGTGCTGGCGCTGGTGCCGGTGGTGCTGACCTTCCTGTATCTGCCGTCATTCGTGCATCCGGTGTCGACATTGATGCTGAAGGACCTGGCGACGTTTTCCGGCTACGATCGGCGCTGGGTTTCCATCGACGATGTCGCGCCGGTGCTGGCATATTCGGTAATCATGTCGGAGGACGGGCAGTTCTGTTTCCATCGCGGCGTCGATCTGGGCGAGTTGCGCGGCGTCGTCGACGATGCGCTCGCCGGCGAGATGACACGTGGCGCCTCGACCATCACCATGCAGACGGTAAAGAATCTTTATCTATGGTCGCGGCCGTTGGGCTCGGTCCGTAAGGTCGTCGAACTGCCGCTGGCCGTCTATTTCGATGCGGTGCTGTCAAAACGGCGGATCATGGAGATCTACCTCAACATCGCCGAATGGGGGCCGGGCATCTACGGCATCGAGGCCGCCGCCCAGCATCATTTCGGCGTCTCGGCAAAACAGCTGTCGCGCCGGCAGGCAGCGCTGCTTGCCGTCACCTTGCCGAATCCGATCGTGCGCAATCCGGCGAAGCCCGGGCCGGGACTGAGGCGGCTTGCCGCGTTGATCGAACGGCGCGCAGGCCGCGCCGGCGCCTATGGCGGTTGCCTGCGATAGTGTCAAAAAAAAACACGGCGACGCTGGCCAAAACGCCGTCGGGCGTGTATAGGCACCCGACTTTCTCAGATTCCGGCCCCTGATGTGGCCCTTTCACGAGGGCGGCCGGGGCGTTTTGACCATGTAGTGGAGCATATCCATGGCCGTTCCGAAACGAAAAACCTCTCCGTCGAAGCGCGGCATGCGCCGTTCTGCCGACGCACTGAAGGCCCCGACCTATGTCGAGGACAAGAACTCCGGCGAGATGCGCCGTCCGCACCATATCGACCTGAAGACCGGCATGTATCGCGGTCGCCAGGTTCTGGAGCCGAAGGAAAGCTGATAGAGCTTTCGACGGTTTATTGGGTTGCGAAACGACCGGCCATTGGCCGGTCTTTTTGCGTTTGCGACAACTGATCTATCAGCCGGGCCTGACATTGTTGTTTCACGCCGTCTTTGTCCGTGTTTATCGGCCGCACGAAAATTCTTGACGGCGAACGCCGGGCGCACTCTACAAAGATCAGTCCAACCGGAGCCGCCACATGTTCGGTGCCATCCCGCTGCTGATCGTGCCTTTCATCCTCTACAATCTTGGGCTTCTGGGAATATTCGGCAGCGGCGACGATCCGTGGGCCACCGAAATGTTTTCGGTCCGGATGATGTCGGGTGGCGTGTTCTCGATGACCCTCGGCGACCTCATCGTGCTGATCGCACTGATCTTCTTGTTCGTCGAAGTGGTGAAGTCGACGCGCACGACAAGTGCCTCGATCATGGACCATCTTTTGTCGACCTTCGTCTTTGTGGCCTATCTGGTCGAGTTCCTGCTGGTGAAGGGCGCCGCCCATTCCGTCTTCTTCACACTGATGATCATAGCGCTGATCGACGTGCTGGCCGGCTTTTCGGTGTCAATGCGGTCGGCCACCCGCGACATCAATATGAATTAAGGATCCCGGCTCAGCCCGGGTCAGCGGTGAAGCCAGCCGCCTCGAGCCAGCGATGGCTGCCGTTTCATCATTGTCGAACGTGTCGCCGGAAATACCGATGGCGCCGATGATCGTGCCGGCGTTGTCGCGGATCAGCACGCCGCGCGCGCCCGACACGTCGGAGACGCCGGCGATCAGATGCGGGCGCTCCTTGGCGAAAGCTTCCACCCGGCGCGAGCCCATGCCGATAGCGAGCGCGCCATAGGCCTTGCCGGCCGACATTTGCGGACGCACGAACGAGACGCCGTCCTGACGCTGGAACGCGACCAGATAGGCGCCGGCGTCGAGCACCGAGACGCCAAGCGGCCTGAGCTTGAGCTAGGCACCCTTGGCAAAGGCGGCGGCGATGATTTCAAGGGCTTTGTCGAGCGTCAGTGCGGTCATGGCCGTCTCCTGAACGCGCCAGTTATCAACCGGCAGAACAGACTCCGAGTGAACTGTTTCGCGTGCGAAAGGAAGCATGAATTCTGGGAGCGCCGGCCTATTTCTTCTTGGCCCGAGGCTTCTTCACCGGGGCCGGAGGCGCATTGGCCAGGTCTTCCGCTTCCTTGGCGAGGCGCAGCGCCCGCAGCTTGTTGGTCTTGGCCTGGCGAGCGTCGCTCTCGGCGACATATTCCGCCATCGCCTTCTGGCGAACCGTGGCTGCCTCTTCCTGTTTCTTGAAACGCAAATCGGCCCGCGCACGGGCAGTGTCCTTAGAGTTCTCGACCAAGAGCGTTATCCAATCCGTAAATTATCTTCAGTCCCTTGATAGCAGAGCCAGCCCGCAATTGGGAAAATAAGTTGGTCATGGCGCCGGGTCGCAACCGACTCGCGCCGCCTTGCGGGCGACGACCGCATCGTACCCGGCCTGCAAAGTCGCGCGGACGGTGGGTCCAGATGGGGCGGGAGACGCACCCAGATGCTCGTGGCGCAACTCGTTCATGAACTTATCCCACATCGGCGGGCCGCCTTTTTCCAGAAGCTCGGCACGAATAGAGAGCTCTTCGCTGACCGGCAGCCAGACGCGGCCCCAGGCGCCGAGATGCGCCAGGATCGGCACCAGCGTAATCGCCATTTCGGTCAGGCTGTAGATCGCCTTTTGCTTGTGGGAGGGATCGTCCGCCTTGGTCAGCATGCCGAGCTCCATCAGCCGCTTCAGCCGGTCGGCGAGGATGTTGGAGGCGATGCCCTCCATCGAGCCGTTGAGCAGTTCGCGAAAGTGGCGTCTGCCGCCGAAGATGATGTCGCGAAGGAGGATCAGGCTCCACCGGTCACCGAACACTTCGAGCGACAGGTTGATGGGGCATCCGGACCGACGATCGATGTTCATGCGAATCTCCAAAAACCGGTTGCATTATTGTATCGGTTTTAATATCGTGCAACTGATTGCAAAATGCAATCGGATTGGAAGCCCAGGGAGCAAAGCCATGAAAAACGCCGAACACCCCGAAATCGCATCCCAGACGTTCGGCGATCCGGCCCATCCGGCGGTGTTGTTGATCATGGGCGCGATGGCTTCCATGCTTTGGTGGCCCGAAGCGTTTTGCCGGAAGCTGGCCGGCGAGGGTCGCTTCGTGATCCGCTATGACAATCGCGATACCGGCCGTTCGACCAAATACGCGCCGGGCGAGCCGCCTTATACATTCGACGACATGGCGGACGATGCCGTCCGCGTCCTTGACGACCAGGGAATCCGAAAGGCGCACGTGGTCGGCATGTCGATGGGCGGCATGATCGCGCAGCTCGTTGCGTTGAAATACCCGTCGCGTGTCACTTCGCTGACGGTGATCAGCAGCTCGCCCTTGGGCATCGATACGTCGCATTTGCCCGGAACCACCGAGGCCTATAGGAAATATTCGGCCGAAGGCGCGAAGGTCGACTGGTCTGACCGTGGCCAAGCGGTCGATTTCATGGTCAAAAACGCGCGTGCGCTCGCCGGCACCGCGCATCCGTTCGATGAGGCGCGGACGAGAGCGTTCGTGGAACAGGACTACGACCGGTCCGGCGGCTTTCTCAGCGCGACCAATCACTTCATGCTCAGGGGCGGCGAAGATCGGAGCGGCGAGGACTGGACGGGGCGGCTGGACGAGATGAAGATTCCGCTCCTCGTTGTCCACGGCACCGACGATCCGATCTTTCCAGCCGAGCATGGCGCCGCTCTTGCCGACGCGGTCGCCGGTGCAAGACTGGTCCGGATCGAGGGCGGCGGCCACGAGCTGCATCCCGACGACTGGGCCGCGATCATCGATGCCATCGTCACCCACAGCCAGGCCAAATAGTACCGAGCCGACTCGACATCGAATTTCCGCGAGACGAACCCCCCTGAGGAACGACAACAATGTCCCTGATTATGCACCTTCATCCACTGGCCTCCTTCTGCTGGAAGCCGCTGATCGCGCTCTATGAGAACGGCACGCCATTCACATCCGTCGTTGTCGATCTCGGCAATGAACAATCGCGCGCGGCGTTTCTGAAATTGTGGCCGCTCGGCAAGATGCCGGTGCTGCGCGATGAAGCGCTTGACCGGACCGTGCCGGAATCGACGATCGTCATCGAATATCTCAACGCGTATTATCCTGGGCCGGTCGAACTGATCCCCGCCGATCTCGATCTCGCTCGCCAGACCCGGCTCGCCGACCGCTTCTATGACTTCTACGTCCAGGAACCGATGCAGAAGATCGTTGGCGACCGGCTGCGGCCGGAGGGCAAGACCGATCCGTTCGGCGTCGAGCAGGCCCGCGCCCAGCTGCGCAGCTCCTACGCCATCATTGAACAGGACATGCGGTCGAGGACATGGGCGGTGGGTGCGAGCTTCACCATGGCCGACTGCGCTGCCGCCCCCGCGCTGTTCTACGCCAACAAGGTCGAGCCGTTCGGAGACGAATATCCTGCGGTCAGGCGCTATCACGACCGGTTGCTGCAACGCCCCTCGGTTGCCCGTGTGATCGAGGAAGCGCAGCCGTATTTCAAGCTCTTCCCCTACAACAATGGCTAGAGTGGTTCATCGTTTCACGGAAACGCCGAATCGCTCTATCTCTTTGTTTTTGCGCAATTCCGGACGGAAAACCGTTTCACACTTTTCCTGGAATTGCTCTAGGCTCGATGCTGCATAGTTGCTCGACGCGCTGACGATGCCTCTCAGCTTCCGGGTGAACCGAGCTGCTCCGCATCCCAGAACTGGTCAAGCCAGATGTTGAGCTTCAGGAAGCCGGCATTGCTGACCGTATAGACGCGCCTGGTGCCTTCCGGCTTGGCGTTGACCAACCCCGCATCAAGCAGCACCTTCAGGTGCTGCGAAACGGCCGGGCGGGACACCGGCAAGCCGGATGCCAATTCGTTGACGGTCTTCGGTCCGCGCCGGAGCTCTTCCAAGAGATGGCGCCGGTTGGGATCGGCAATCGCCATGAAGGCGTCGGAAAGCATCATGCCTTATTTGTGGGGCAAAGCGCCTCGAATCTCAACTGTCGGCTTCAGCTTTTCTGCGCGGGTCGAGCCGCAACGCTTCCGGCGTCACCGAACGATCGGCCGGCTGGGTCTTGAAGGCATCGCGGCCTTCGATCGGCACCGGCGCGCGACGGCTGATGCGCAGCAGCGTATAGCCAGCCAGGCTGAGATGCGCGAGCGCAGTGGCCAGGAACAGCCCCTCAGGGCGCATCCAGCCCATCAGGCCGGCGGCCACCAGCGGACCGATCATCGTGCCGAAGCCATAAAGCAGCAGCAGGCCGCCCGACACTTTGACGAAGTCCTCCGATCGCGCATGGTCATTGGCATGCGCCACCGCGATCGAATAGAGCGTGTAGGCGAAGGCGCCGTAGGCGGCGGTGCAGACGATGACGAAGACGCCGGAGCGCGGTTCGAACAGGAAGATGGCGATGGCAAACAGCGCAGCGCCGCAGGCCGCGCCCGCCAGCACGAAACGACGGTCCGTCGTGTCGGAGAGCCGCCCGGCCGGAAGCTGCATGGCGGCGCCGGCGATGACCACGAGGCTCATCATCAGCGCGATCTCGGCTGTCGAGATGCCGATGCGCGCTCCATAGACGGCACCAAGTGTACCCCAGGCGCCGTTGGCGATGCCGATCAGCACGCAAGCGATCGCCGACACCGGCGAATTGACGTAGAGCCCCTTGACGTCAAGCGACACGTCCTGCAGCGGCTTGGGGTGAGACGCCGTCGAGACCGCCGTCGGGATCAGCGACAGGCAGAACAGAATGCCGGTGATCATGAACAGCGACGCCGATCTCACATCGCCGCCGGCAACGATCATCTGACCGCCCATGATCGAGGCATAGGTGACCATCATGTAGAGGCCGAAGACGGTGCCGCGGTTTTCGTTGGTGGCCTTCTCGTTGAGCCAGCTTTCGATGACCATGAAGGCGCCGGCCATGGTGAAGCCGGTGAAGGCGCGCAGCAGGATCCAGGTATATTCGTCGATGATCAGGCCGGTGAGCAGTGCGACGATCGCTCCCGATGCGGCAAAGGCGCCGAAAGCCCTGACATGACCGGCGCGGCGCACGATGCGTGGCGCAAAGAAGCAGCCGGTGACGAAGCCGCCGGCCCAAGCCGTGCCCATCAGGCCGAGCGATGCCGTCGAGAAGCCCTCCACCTGGCCGCGCAGCGGCAACAGCAGACCGTGCAGTCCGGATGCCGCCAACAGGAACGCGGTGCCGCGCAGCAGCGAGAGGATCGGTCTGTAGCTTGCGAACATTTTTCA
Organism: Mesorhizobium sp. M0998; assembly: GCF_040318885.1. Classification (NCBI taxonomy): domain Bacteria; kingdom Pseudomonadati; phylum Pseudomonadota; class Alphaproteobacteria; order Hyphomicrobiales; family Phyllobacteriaceae; genus Mesorhizobium; species Mesorhizobium sp. M0998. Next base: position 1,852 of record NZ_JAMYND010000010.1, on the reverse strand, counting down.
ATCCGGCTGGGGTTTAGGGCACAAGTCTGGAGACAGCGGCATTCGGGCTTTTCGGCGGCGTGCCCGAGCTTTTGGAATTGCCCGCAGTAACTACCCGCGGCGAAACAGCGCCTCTGCGGCCGACTTGGTCGAGCCCTTGGTCTTGAGCTCGGCTTCCAGCCGGGCGATTTCGTCGCGCAGGATGCCGATCCGTTCGGACAATTCATCGACGGAAAGCAGCGACAGATCCTGCCCGATCTCGTGCGGGCGCGCTTTCTTCTTGGGTTCGTCGTCGAAGATCGCCATCGTCGCTCCTCCGTGATTGCCCATTTGCCTGATTTGCCAATGAGCATACATAGGGCAAGGGTATGGATGCAAATGGCGGGCAAGAGCTGGCACGAGAAACCGGCGGAGCACGACGGGAAAATTCATGGCGAACGCACAGAAAATTCCGGCGAAGATGATGGCGATCGCCATATCGGAACCGGGCGGGCCGCGAGTGCTGAAACCGGAAACCCGCGACGTACCGGTTCCCGGTTCCGGCGAGATCCTGATCCGGGTGCGGGCCGCCGGCGTCAACCGGCCGGACGTGCAACAGCGCAAGGGCGCCTATCCGCCACCGCCGGGAGCGTCGGATCTGCCGGGGCTGGAGGCGGCAGGCGAAGTCGCTGCCCTTGGTGACGAGATATCGCGCTGGCGCGTCGGCGACCGGGTCTGTGCGCTGACGGCGGGCGGCGGCTATGCCGAATATGTCAGAGTGCACGCCGGCAGCGTGCTGCCGCTGCCCGCCGGCTTTACCTACACCGAAGCGGCGGCGCTGCCGGAAAACTACTTCACTGTTTGGCACAATGTCTTCGAGCGCGGCGGCCTGAAGAGCGGCGAGACACTGCTCGTGCATGGCGGCTCGTCGGGTATCGGCACCACGGCGATCCAGCTTGCTGCCGCTTTCGGCGCCTATGTCGTCACCACCGCCGGCAGCAAGGAGAAATGCGACGCCTGCCTCAAGCTCGGCGCCGACCGGGCGATCAACTACCGCGAGGAGGACTTCGTCGCCGCAGTCAAGGAGGCAACCGGCGGCAAGGGTGCCAATGTCATCCTCGACATGGTCGGCGGCGACTATGTGGCGCGAAACTATGAGGCTGCAGCCATGGAAGGCCGCATCGTCCAGATCGCGACGCAGGGCGGGGCAGTGGCGAGCGCCGATTTCTTCAAGATCATGGCCAAGCGGCTCGTGCACACAGGATCGCTGCTCAGGCCACGCACCGTGGAGTTCAAGGCGGCAGTTGCGGCTGCGCTCGAGGCGCAGGTTTGGCCGCTGCTCGGCACGCGCAAGGTTGCGCCGGTGATGGATACGATCTTCCCGCTCAAGGAAGCGTGGCGGGCGCATGAGCGGATGGAGGAGGGTGAGCACATCGGCAAGATTGTGCTCGATGTCGCCTGACGGCCCGCAAACAGGCTGAACGAAAGCTTAATGGTGCAATGCAACAAACGCATTGCGGCCATGCAAAAGCGTCTGTTCAATTTTTCATCGCCGATGCCTATTTACGCGGCATCAAAACGATGGAGGACTATCATGAACCCGATCCGCGCTTTCCGTAACTGGCGCATGTACAACGAAACCGTGCGCGAACTGAACCGGCTGAATGCTCGTCAGCTCAACGACCTCGGCATCAACCGCGGCGACATCGAGAGAATCGCCCGCAAAGGGCTTTGATCTCGAGCACGATCCCGCTCGAAGACCGGGCGCCGCTTTTCGGCAACGCCGAGCCGCGGTTCGGGATCAAGCTTTAGAGCGGTTCCTGATTTGACGGAATCGAAGGGGATTCCGGATCAGTCGGTTTTGTGATTCAAGATGCTGGCTGGAGTGGAGGCC